>NZ_CP024200.1:540000-908044 GCF_002844375.1 Thalassospira marina
TGTCGGTGCCGCCGGCAACGCCTGTCATATAGTGGAATGACGGGATTGTTTTATGGTGGCAGGCAAGTGTTGTTGCATAGATCGAGTGGCAATGCAGAACGACATTGATGTCGGTGCGTTCTTTTAAGATATCGCGATGGAACCGCCATTCAGACGACGGGCGGCGGCCGATATAGGTGCCGTTAAAATCCATTTCCACGAGATCGTCCGGTGTCATCGTGTCGTAGGGGAGGGACGATGGTGTAATCAAAAAGCCCTGATCGGTGCGCACCGAAATGTTACCTGCTGTCCCCTGATTGATCCCAGTGGAATTCATTCTGCGGCAGATATCAAGCATCTCGGTCCGTAATAGTGACATATCTGGGGATGAACTGGTCATGGTTATATCCTTCATTCTTTTGCAAAGGGATGTTTAGGTATTGTCAGGTTTTGTGTGTGCCTGCTGTCGCCATTTGCGGGCATAGGCGATGAGTTCGGGACACGCGAACTGCTCTGGCTGTTGCAATGAAACTTGGGGCTGGCTGGAAGTTTGTTCGTGTGTTGCAAGAAGGGCTGCACCGGATGCAACACCGTATGTATCAAGGTTATAGAATGTCCCGGCATCAGGGCGCATGGCCGCGACCAGCGATGCATAAAGCGGGTCATTGAGAAAACTGCCATCGAGAACAACACGGTCATGACATTTCAGCGCATCAAGGCACTCAACAGTTAGAAGGGCCGCATAAAGAACTGCGAGAGAGCTATAAAATCCCGGTTCTTTTGATAAAGAATTTACCAGATTGGTGATGCGTCCGTTGCCAGCACTACCCGGGAACAGGCCTTCTTCTTTGCCGAAGGAGGGAAGCGCCATAATGCCGCCTTTAATAATTGCGGACAGTTGGCGGGGGGATGCCGGCATGTGAGGCGCTTGTTCGAGAGCCATCAGATGGGCATATTCCTTACCGCCCATTGTCAGAACCCCGCCGATTGGCCGACCAAATACATCGGCATTCAATGTCATGCCATGATGTTCTTTGAGGTCTTCGGGCGGCGTATTGCGACTTAACCCGACAATCCAGGTTCCAGTGGATATGACCGTTGCGTCGCCCCAGCCTGCCGCCTGATATCGGTAAAAATTTGCACTGCTATCATGGATGCCGGCGAGTATTTCAAGGGGTTTTGGAAAGTTGAAACGCTTTGCTAGCTCAGGCTGGATCCGCCCGATAACCTGCCAGGCCGGGGCAAAGGGCGCCATGAGATGTTCCCATTTTTGATGCGCTACAATAGGGGACCATGACTTGCGAACAGTATTCCAGAGTTGTGACTGCGCACCGAGATAGGTAACTTCGGAAACAGCAGCCCCGCCAAGGCGCCACCCCCAATATTGAGGCATGCCCAGAAACCATTTCGCATTCTGGAATTGTTTTGGGTGTGTTTTTTCCATCCAGTAAAGTTGGCGTGCCTGGTGGGTTGCCCCCATCATGATCGCGCTGCCGCGGTCGAAATAATCGCCGGCCAGCGCGGCATAATGGTCGTTTATCTCGACTGGTACAGTTTGTTCATAGTCAATCATGGGCAAGACAGCGCCGGTCGACAGTTCCGGGTCTGCCGGGTTATCCAGGTCGCCGACGAGGATGCCGCTGGAGCCATGACCGGATGTAACAATTCGTTCGATAGCTTGATGTTGGCGGCATAAAATAGCCAGTGTTTCGCATATCCATGCGCCTATCCCTGCCAGGTCGTGATGCCGCCAGGGTGGCGCCGGGAGGGTTGTGTTTGTGATGCTATAAGTTTCAAGGACTTTGCCCTGGGCAGTTACAGCACTGAGCTTGATATTCGTTTTGCCGATATCAATGACAGCAACAGTGGCAAGACCGTTGTGCTTTGCGATGTCAGTGTTTGGCATTTTAAAAATCCCCCGGCGGAGCTGAGCGGGTGCGTCGGTGAAAAAAGGCAAGGAACCTCTGTTCACCGACGCAAAGCTGTGCCGGTGTTGATGACGTTTTGGAGCTGTTAATTGACGTTTAGATCAGGCCGTATTGTTCGGCCTTGTGCCGAAGAAACGGCAGACCGTTACCCATTACTTCGGCTTCGTCTTTTGCAACCGGGCGCCAGACCGCCAGCCCGTAAGCGACCTCAGGAGGCATATTGATAAAGCTTTCCATGGCGAGACCGCCTTTGAAATTAATCGCCGCGAGTGCGGCATAGACTTCGTTCCAGGGGCAGTTGCCATAACCAGGCGTGCCCCGGTCGCTTTCGGAAAGATGAATGTATTTAAGGTGCTTGCCGGCTTCGATAATGCCTGTGGCGGCACCTTTTTCCTCGATATTCATGTGATAGGTATCAAGGTGAACAAAAATATTGCCTGCGCCCACACGTTCAATCATATCAACAGCCTGACGGGCAGTGTTGATCAGGTGGTTTTCATAACGGTTAACGGCTTCGATACCCAGTTCGATATTGTATTGTTTGGCAAGTTTTGCAGCTGCGTCGAGAACACGGGCGATATTGTCGTATTCCTGTTGCGTTGGCGGTACGCCGGTACGTTCACCAATGCCACCATAAATAACGCCAGATAGCGCTTCTGCACCAATTTCGGCCGTTTTTTTGATGGCAATGTTTAAGTAATCAATGGCGGCATCGGGGCGGACGGATGCCCATGCCTGCTCGGGTAAGCCCAACGAGCAAACAGCACGCAGATTGTTTTCCTGAAGCAGTTTGCGGCTATGCGGGGCATCAACTGCCGGCGCATTAAGCAAGGCGATTTCAACAAAATCCATTTTATAAAGGGCTGCCGCCTTGATGGCTTTTTCAGCACCTGCGCGGTCCCAGTTCATGGTCCACATACTTGTATGAACGCCAAATCCTTGCATGATTTTATCTTCCCTGACTTTTCTTATGATTGATAAATGTGAGATGCGTTGCGACCCAGCGCAGAACCATGACGGACAGCAGAAGAATGCCCCATACAGCGGTCGCCAAATGTTGATTGGCGCCAATCAGGTTCAGGCCGGAAGAGAGAAGTTGAAGTACGATCAGAGCGACGAAGACCGGAATGACTTTTCCGAAGCCGCCAAAAGGGTTTACGCCCCCCAGGAAACAGGCCAGGACCGTGATCAGCAGATAGCTTTCACCATGTCCGACACGGACAGAGTTGAAACGTGAAAGCATGATGATACCTGCAACGGCACACATCGCGCCCGAAAGCGTGTAAACAAGGATAACAACTTTGCGGGTGTTGATGCCGGAATATCGGACGGCTTCGATATTTGAGCCGATCATATAGGTGTTGAAACCAAGTTTTGTTTTTTGCAAAACGATATGCCATACGGCAACGCCTGCGCAGAGCACGAGGAGGGGAATGGGTATTCCGGCGACACTGCCATGGCCTAGAGGCTGGATGAAGGCAGGGAAACCGGAAATGTCACCGCCACGTGTTAGAAACTCGCCCAATCCCCGCACAAATATCATCATTGAGAGAGATACAAGAATTGGGTGTGCCTTTGTGTAGGCAACGACAATGCCGATGATAAGGCCGCTTAATGCGCCAACTGCCAGGGCAAGGAAACAGCCCGCTATAAATGCGCCAGGACCCGCATCAGCACCCCCGAAATAAAGCAACGTCCAGGCAAGGGTGAGGCCGGCAATATTGGCTGTAAAGGTAACAGCAAGATTAAGCCCACCCGTGAGGATGGGAAGCATCATTGCCAGGCTGAGTAGCCCTAATTCAGGGAGCTGAAAGGCAACGGAGCCGAATGTTGCGCTGCTTAGGAATCTTGGACTGGCAAACCCGAAAATGATGATAACAGCAATCAGGGCCGCGAGTGGACCTGCCATTTCCGGTCCGATATATGATTGCAGGCGTTTGATTTGGGGGCTCATTTCGCTTCTCCCTTTTTTGATAATGTAGGAAGAAGGCGTTCGATGCCGGAATTGGAAAGGGTGATCGCGGCAAGAATGATTGCACCAATGATCATTTTGAAGGCGTAGGATGAAACACCCATCAAATTAAGGCTGTTCTGGGTAGTTGAGATTAGCAGGACGCCGAGAACGCAACCCAGTACTGTGCCGCGTCCGCCACCAAGCCGGGCACCTCCAAGAACAACAGCAGCAAGCACATCAAGTTCCCGGCCATAGAGGGCGTTCGGGACAACTTCCTGCACATAATGAGCCTGAACGAGACCAGCGATACCAGACATCAGACCCAGCCAGCCAAAAGCAATAAATTGCATGGCAGCGATATTGATGCCAAAGCGTCGTGCGCCTTCCGGGTTATCACCAAAGGCAATAATTTGACGGCCCGTCGTTGTTCTGCTGATCAGAAACCAGGTCGCAATGACACAACCGAGCATGATTAAGGTCGGTAAAGTGATTTCGGACCAAGTGCCATCGGTTGATTGATGTTCAAACAGGATAACCGGCGTTACCAGCCAGTCGGGTAAATCATAGATTGAAACCCCACTCGTCAGAAACATGAGCATGCCAAAATAGATATTAAATGTGGCAATGGTGACAACGATGGAGATGATCCGGAAATAGTGGATGAAGAATGCGTTGAACATTCCAAACAGGATGCCGATGCTTCCGGCAATGATCAGGCCAATCGCCCAATTCCCGCCGCCAATCCAACCCAGGGCGAGAGCTGTAATGTACTGGACGGCGGATGCGGCGACAGCAAATGAGATGTCGATACCACCGGAGATGAGCACGACCAACAGCCCGACTGCAAAGATGATGTTGACCGCACTGGTGTTTAACAAATCGAACAGATTGCCCAGTGTGAAAAAACGGTCTGTCGCCAGCGAGAGGACCATGCCGATCACGAGCATGACGCCGAGCAGGGCAACTTCTGTCGCATGTGAATTGACAAGCTTACGCATAGACGGCCGCCTCGATTTCCTGAAGGGAGCACTCGTTTGGATAAAAGCAACCCTCAACCCGGCCATTGACCATGTGAAGCACACGATCCGCATTGAAATAAACTTCGGGTACTTCGTCTGAAATCAGGATGATCGCAAGACCGCTTTGCGCTAGTCTGGCGACAATGTCAAAAATACCTTTGCGTGCGCCCACATCAACGCCGACAGTTGGGGCATCAAGAATCAGAAGCTTTGGCTTGGTGGCGAGCCATTTGGCAATCGCGACTTTTTGCTGGTTACCGCCTGAAAGTGTTGAGATCGCATCTTCCGGAAGGCCGATTTTTACCCCAAGATCGCGGCACCATTTTGCAACGACATCGCGTTTTCTCCGTTCCGACAGAAACAAACCATTCCGGATACTGTCAAGAGACGCGATAACGAGGTTATCGGCAATGCACTGTGGTTGTAGTAGTCCAAGCGACAAGCGGTCTTCCGAGAGGTAGGCGATACCAGCATCAATGGCCTGGCGATTATTGGCGAAATTTACTTTTTGCCCGTCAAGAATGATATCGCCACTTGCAGGTTTGCGCATTCCAAACAGGGTTTGCGCCAGTTCAGTCCGCCCGGCACCTAATAATCCGGTTATGCCAACGGTTTCACCTTTTTTGACAGTAAAGGTAACGTCATTGAATTCTCCGTTTCGGCTTAATCCTTGAAGCTCGATCACGGTTTCTGCATTTGGCTTCTGGACAGCACGTACCGTGTTGTCAAATGTCTTGCCTGTCATCAGTTCTGTGATGCGCGATTGAGTCATATCCGTTGTCGGATACACACCTTCCAGTTTGCCGTCGCGCAGAACAGTAAGGCGGTCTGATATTTCCAATACTTCGGCCAAACGATGGCTGACAAACACAACGGCAACGCCTGAAGCAGATAGCATGCGGACAATATCAAGAAGATAGTCCGTCTCGGATTGGGTTAGTGACGCTGTTGGTTCGTCCATGAATACAAGTTTTGCGTCCCCGTGCAGAGCGCGGGCGATTGCAACGATCTGGCGTTGGGCAATCGGAAAATCGCGAAGTGGCTTGTCTATATCCATTGTAATGCCAAGGCGCGAGAGGGCCTTGATCGCGATGTCGCGCATTTTTTGATAGCTGACAAGACGCGGTCGTCGACCCAATACCGTTTGGAAGGCGATGTTTTCGGCAACGGTCATTTCCGGAAACAGTGCTAAATCCTGCCAAATAACCTGTATGCCCTCGGCCTGCGCCGTTACAGGCGACATATGCGTATATGTGTGCCCATTATAGGTGATTTCTGCCCCTGTCTCGGGCCGGTGAACACCGGTGATGACTTTGATCAGGGTGCTTTTACCTGATCCATTTTCACCGGCGAGGCAGTGCACTTCACCTGGTAGGACTTCAAAATTGACGTTGTCGAGTGCCTTTACGCCACCGAATGTTTTGCTGATATTTCGCAATGACAATACCGGTGCCGTGCCAGACACATTCAAGCTGGCATGTGCCGACATGGATTGGTCCATAAATTTGAGGGGTTGGGAAATGCCGCCAGCCTTTTGGTATTAACAAGGTGAAACTGGCGGCATCAGGGAGAACCCTTTGAGGTTTACAGGCCCATGGCGGCGAGTTTATCCACGGTGTCCTTGTTGATTTCGACAAGCTGATCAACAATGATATTGTGGTTTTGGTAATCCGGATGCACGACGCCGAGGCCCTCGATGGTCTCGCCGTCTTTGATTTCTTCGCCCTTCATCAGCTTGTCGGCAAGCGTGACGAAAACTTCACCAGCCTGTTTCGGATTCCACATAAAGCCACCGGTCAACACGCCGTCCTTGATAAGGCGACGGCTTTGACCCGGCGAGCTTGGCCCGACAACAAAGACCTTTCCGGCCATGCGACGTTCCTGGATTGCGCGTCCAGCGCCGATGGGGCCCTGGCTGCCAAATCCGATAAAGCCGCGCAGTTCGGGATGTGCCGACATCAAGTCAAGTGCAGTGCTTCGGCTTTTATCAACGTCTTCGGCAACGCCATAACGGTCGCCAACCAGTTTCATATCCGGATAGTTTTCCTGGATGTATTTGATGGCAGCATCAGCCCATGCGTTATGCAGCGGGACGGTAAGTGACCCGACAAAAACTGCATATTCGCCTTTACCCCCCATTTTTTCAGCAAGAAGTTTGGCATGGGCTTCGCCAAAGCCCTGGGTAGAGGCAAGTTCAAAATCCCACGTTGCACCCTTTTGATTCGGGGATTCATGGGTTAAGACAATGATATTATTGTCTTGTGCTTTTTTCAGGACAGGTTCAAGTACGCTGGCATCGTTTGGTACAACACCGATGACCTTGACGCCCTGCGCAATCAGATCTTCGATGGCGCGGACCTGGAGGGCAGGGTCCGCACTGGTTGGGCCGATCATTTTGGCATCAACGCCAAGCTTGGCAGACTGTTCATCGATACCGGCATTCATGGCATTAAACCAGGGGATGCCGCCGATTTTAACCACGATACCGACTTTGCCGGTATCGGCCGCGAATGAAGATGCCGAGGCGGCAACAGTAAGGGTCGCCGCAAAAGCAGCGCAAAGAAACTTTTTCATCAATTTTCCTCCCAGACACATGTGCTAAATCGCCACTCCAATCGCAGAATCAGCTTTGGATTGGCGTTTAACGTGTTTTTTTGCGAATAAACCGGTTCGAGGCCGATTTTTCACACCTATCGACTGCATTTTTTGAGTTTTGTGTCTGCACAATCGTTATTGCAAATTTGCACAATCGATGGTGCAAATACTATTCGACAGTTTTTTTCTTCCGTCAAGGCGAATGTGGTCGTATACCGTTCGCCGGAGGAAAAAATGAGAACACCGAGCAAAAAAAAGGCGACGATTTATGATCTATCGGTCATTTCTGGCAGTTCCGCATCGACGGTCAGCGCTGTTTTAAATGGTACGTGGCGCCGCCGGCGAATCAAGGAAAGCACGGCAGAGCGCATTCTTGAACTGGCGCGCGAGCAGAATTATACGGCTAACATGCAGGCGCGGGGACTGCGCAGTTCGAAATCTGGCTTGGTCGCGCTGTTATTGCCGGTGCACGATAATCGCTATTTTTCATCCATGGCGCAGACATTTGATTCGTATGTGCGCAACCGGGGCCAATGTCCAATCGTGGTCAGCACCTGCCGCGATCCGTATGAGGAACTACGAACCGTAGAGACGCTCATTTCCTATTCCGTTGATACATTATTGATTGCAGGGGCAACAGACCCGGATGGGATACATGGTCTTTGTGAGTCAGCTGGGCTTAAACACATAAATATCGATTTGCCGGGGCGTAGTGGCCCGTCCGTGATTACGGATAACTACGCAGGTGCAGTGGATTTGACCCGTTCAATTATTGACGGTTTTTCCGAAAGTAATCCTTTACAGGCATCAGAACTTTATATGTTTGGTGGGCGGGATGACCACAATAGTCGGGAACGCGAGCGTGGCTTTAAGGATGTGAAGACCGATTGTTTTGGCGCGCATGTGGACGAGTGCATCATCCCGACAGGCTATTCGCCGACAAATGCCCAAAAAGCGTTTGAAGAATTTTATCACCAGCATGGCAAATTGCCGCGCGGGCTTTTTGTAAACTCTACGATCAACTACGAAGGACTGTTGCGCTTTATGGCGCAGTATCCGGCGGAAACCTTCGCTGATCTTGTCGTTGGCTGTTTTGACTATGACCCGTTTGGATCTTTTTTACCGTTTCGCGTGACCATGATTCGACAGGATGTCGAGCAGATGATTGATCGTGCGTTTCAACTGATTGATAGCGGCCAAATGACACCGCATACTTATTTGATTCCGCCGCAATTTGTTGCCCCGCGCAACGCACTGACCGGACCATTGGATTCCATTCGGGACATGCCTTAAAGACATGCCCCGAATATGCTGTACTGTGCCAGCCAAGGTCAGTGTGCCAACTTCGAGCCTATTTCAATACCTTGTGGCTGACGGTTCCTAATTTCAAAGCCCCAAACGTTTTTGGGCGATGAGCACCTGTTCTTCGACCTGGTGGTCCATGCCCTTGCGGCGATCTAGGGCGGTTTGGGTGCGTTCCGGGCCGGCTTCGGCGGGGGTACCGTTTTTAAAGGGCGGTTTGGGGCTGTATTCGAGGGTGAGCGCCACCCGGCGGGCGGCTTCTTCGCCTTTGAGTTTGGTCGCGATGACAAGGGCGCAATCAATGCCTGCTGTGGCGCCAGCCGCGGTAATACGGTTGCGATCTACCACAACGCGGTCATCAATATGCGTTGCGCCCATAAGCGGTAAAAACCTTGTTAGCGACCAGTAACCGGTTGCCTTATACCCGTTCAAAAGGCCGGTTGCGGCCAGTGTGATGGACCCGGTGCAAAAGGCCGAAAGCCATTTTGCGTGGTTGCCCCGATCGGTGAGGAATTCCAGGACCTCGGGATCATTCATATATTTGATTGTCCCCATGGTGCCGCCGGGTACCAACAAAACATCAAGATCGCGGGGACAATCGGCGAAGGTCGTTGTAGGCGGAATACTGATACCCAGTTCAGTTGGAACCGGGGTCAAGTCTTTCCAGACCAGATGAATTTTACAGCGCAGGATATTTAAAACCGTCATCGGGCCGATCAGATCAAGTGCTACCATGTGGGGATGCACCAGAATGGCAACCGTTGGGGCGTCGGCCGGTAATTGCCGCATGGGGCCGGGATGCAGGTCTGGCGTGGCGACCGGTGATGGTGTTGGCGTCTGGGCGCCAGCCGTGATCGGGAAGGTTGCGGGCAGGGTGGCGGCAACCCCCGTGGCGGCGGCAAGTGTCATAAAGGTGCGGCGGTTTACCGGGTTTTCCATTTTATCCTCCGGGCAGCGATAAGGGCGGGTCGATATCCACGCCAATTGGCAAGGTTTGATTGCCACTTCGCACTGGCACCGGTTGCGGGACAATGTGATTTATCAATCAATTCTAAAAAAGCATCTGTTTTGGAAGATATTTACTATGGTTTGGGGGAGCACTGGCATTGATGGCGGGTACGTTGCCAATGGCTGGCTGACTGTTGGATTATAAAAGAAAACCCCTTGCAGCGCATGGCTGCAAGGGGCGTGGCGTTGAGGCCGTTTTGGGGTCAATCAGGCAAGATCAAACCGGTCTGCATTCATGACCTTGGTCCAGGCGGCGACGAAATCCTTGACGAATTTTTCAAGGTTATCGTCCTGGGCATAAACTTCGGCATAGGAGCGCAGGATCGAGTTGGAACCGAAAACCAGATCGACGCGGGTCGCTGTCCATTTGGTGTTGCCGGTCTTCCGATCGACGATGTTATAGAGGTTTTGACCCGCCGGTTTCCAGCTATTGGCCATATCCGTCAGATTAACAAAGAAGTCGTTCGTCAACGTACCTGGACGGTCAGTGAAGACGCCATGCTTGCTGCCACCATGGTTGATGTCAAGGGCACGCATACCGCCAACCAGAACCGTCATTTCAGGTGCGGTCAGGCCGAGAAGCTGGGCACGGTCGAGCAGCATTTCTTCGGCTGAAACGACATAGTCCTTTTTCATCCAGTTACGGAAGCCATCTGCCAGCGGTTCGAGGGCGTCGAAGCTGTCGGCATCGGTCATGTCATCGCTGGCATCGCCACGGCCCGGTGCAAACGGAACGGTGACATTAACGCCAGCCGCCTGTGCGGCCTTTTCAACCGCGGCAGTACCGCCAAGCACGATCAGATCGGCGAGAGAAACTTTCTTGGCAAGGCCAGCCTGGATATTTTCAAGGGTCTTCAGAACCTTTGCCAGACGTTCCGGTTCGTTGCCTTCCCAGTCCTTTTGCGGCGCCAGGCGGATACGGGCACCATTGGCACCACCGCGCATGTCCGACCCACGATAGGTGCGTGCACTATCCCAGGCGGTGTTGATCAGTTCGGCACTGGTTAGCCCGGAATTCAGCAATTTTGCCTTGAGATCGGCAATTTCGCTGTCCGACAGGGTGTAATCCACGCTGGGTACCGGGTCCTGCCAGATCAGGTCTTCACTTGGCACATCCGGGCCGAAATAACGGGCCTTCGGTCCCATGTCACGGTGGGTCAGTTTGAACCATGCACGGGCAAAGGTTTCCGAGAAATATTCCGGGTCCTTGATGAATTTCTGGCAGATGGCGTTATAGGCCGGGTCTACCTTCATTGCCATGTCGGCATCGGTCATCATCGGCATGCAGCGGATCGACGGGTCTTCAACGTCGACGGGCATGTCTTCTTCCTTGATATCGATCGGCTTCCACTGCCATGCGCCAGCCGGGCTTTTGGTGAGTTCCCATTCATAGCCAAACAGCAGGTCAAACCAGCCCATATCCCACTGGGTCGGGTTTTTGGTCCAGGCACCTTCAATGCCGGAAACAACGGTATCACGGCCAATGCCACGACCCTTGGTGTTCATCCAGCCCATGCCCTGTGCGGTGACGTCGGCTGCTTCGGGTTCCGCGCTGAGATTGGCGGCATCGCCATTGCCGTGACTTTTGCCAATGGTGTGGCCGCCGGCGGTCAGGGCTGCGGTTTCTTCGTCATCCATTGCCATACGGGCAAAGGTCTCACGCACCTGGGCGGCGGTTTTCATCGGGTCCGGCTGGCCGTTAACACCTTCCGGGTTCACATAGATCAGGCCCATCTGCACGGCGGCAAGCGGGTTTTCCATGGTTTCGGGTTTGGCAACATCGCCATAACGGCCATCACTTGGTGCCAGCCATTCTTTTTCAGCACCCCAGTAAATATCCTTTTCCGGATGCCAGATATCCTTGCGGCCAAAGGCAAAACCAAAGGTTTTCAGACCGGCAACTTCATAGGCAATGGTGCCCGAAAGAATGATCAGGTCAGCCCAGGAAATTTTGTTGCCGTATTTCTTTTTGATCGGCCAGAGCAGACGGCGGCCTTTGTCGGTATTGACGTTATCAGGCCAGGAATTGAGCGGTGCGAAACGCTGGTTGCCGGTACCACCACCACCACGGCCATCGGCCAGGCGATAGGACCCTGCTGCGTGCCAGGCGACACGGGCAAACATGCCAACATAGCTGCCCCAGTCGGCTGGCCACCAATCCTGGCTTTCAGTCATCAACTTACGGAGGTCGTTTTTCAGGGCCTCGACGTCAAGTTTTTTAAGTTCTTCGTGATAGTCAAAATCCTGACCGAACGGGCTGGTCTTGGCGTCATGCTGATGAAGAATGTCGAAATTCAGCGCATTGGGCCACCAGTCCATGACCGTGGTGCCCAGGGCGGTCTGGCCGCCATGCATTACCGGGCATTTTCCTGCTGTTGGTTTTCCGTCCATTTCTCTCTCCCTTAGTGGCTGAGATGTTTGCAGCTTATTGACCCAATCAGACTGAAGGACAAAACCAGATGGCGTTCGGGATACAGATCGGGGCGTAGTCCCGGATTTGGTTTTGGCGATCACCCTTGGCGATCAGGGATGTTTTAAACGCGTGTCTTACAAATCAGGATATGTGCGCCAGGCGTTCATGTCCAAGTTAATGTTCAACTAATATTTTACGTTTATGGCGTCCTGCGGGTCAGTTTGCAGTGGTGATTTCTGATAAGGAAAAATCTAACGTGGATCGTTGTTATAGGTGAAATAGGTATTTTTTTATTTTTCGATAGTTTTTATCGATTAATTGTTAAGGCCGGGATCAGATTTGGTTCATTGCAATGCACAACCAGAAACAGAACGGGCAGACGTTTTCGGCAGGTTTTGGTGGTTTTTTCGCGCGTTCCTGCGGAAATTTTGCGCAAGTTTGATGACTGGATGCGGGCTGATTTTATCGTCAAAGATCGTGACGTTTCACCATGTTAGGGAAAAGTCTGGCAGGAATGTGGTAGGCAAAAACAAATTTTTGCGACAGGCAGGCATGAAAAAGGCCCGCCGGGGGAAGGCGGGCCTGGATGATAAGCGATGAAACCTGAAATCAGCGTTGAGCTGCGGCAATGGCCTCAGCCATGATTTCAAGGCCACGGTCGATATCATCATCCGAAATGGTCAGGGGCGGGGCGATGCGGAAGACGGCCCCCATCGCCGGAACCTTGACGATATTCATGCTCAGCCCGCGTGCGAGTGCTTCTTCGCCAATCCGGTCGCCCATGGCAAGGTCAGGGATGCGGCTTTGCCGGTCTGTAACGATTTCAAGCCCAAGCAATAGTCCGCGTCCGCGCACATCGCCAATGCAGTCAAATCGCTGCTTGAGGGCTTCAAGCCCGTTTCGCAACCGCTGGCCGGCAGTTTTGGCCCGTTCGATCAGGTTTTCACGCGCGATAACATCCATCACCGTCAGGCCAACAGCGGCAGGCAGAGGGTCGGATACATGGGTGGTCAGGAAAATAAAGCCACGATCATGGGCTTTTTGTTCGATTTCGGTGCTGGTCAGCACAGCCGAAAGCGGCAGGCCCGCGCCAAGGGTTTTTGACAATGTCAGAATATCGGGTGTGACACCATCCCGTTCAAAGGCAAACATGTGGCCGGTGCGGCCCATGCCCGTCTGGGCCTCGTCCAGGATTAGAAGCATACCGCGTTCTTCGCATTTCTTCTTGAGCGCGGCCAGATAACCCACCGGCAAATCAATGATGCCACCCGATGACAGGATGGGTTCGGCAATGAAAGCCGCCAGATTGCCGGTAGATTGGCTGTCGACCAAATTAAAGGCATCATCAAGTTCGGTTTGCCAGTCCAGCGAGCCATCGGCATGGGTAAAGCGCGGGCGATAGGCATGCGGGGCGGGAATGGCAAAAGACCCGACGGAAACCGGGCCATAGCCCTTGCGCGCAGCACTATAGGTTGCAGCGGCAGCCGCACCGGTCATGCCGTGCCAGCTTTTGGAAAAGGCAACGATTTCGTGTTTGCCGGTGACGATCTTTGCCAGACGGATGGCTGCCTCGTTGGACTCGCCCCCGGTTGAAAGCAGCAATACCTTTTCAAGGCCCGGCGTGACAGAGCCAAGACGGCGCGACAGCTCGATCACGGGGCGCGAGAGCATGCCGCTGAAAAGATGGTCAAGCTGACTGATATTATCCTGAACGGTTTTAACGATTTCAGGGTGGGAGTGGCCGAGAACCGCGCTCATTTGCCCTGAGGTGAAATCCAGGATCGGATCATTGGCCAGATCATAAACATAGCTGCCCGAAGCACGGCTGATGATGCGTTTTTCAAATTGCGGGCCATAACGCATGACATGATCGGAAACAGCCGACCACAAAGCGGGATCAAGATTGGGATTATCGGTTTTCGCGGTGCTCATCAGAACGGCTTTCTGTTAGTTGGCTGATGATGCATCTTGCCTTGGCAATTGGTTTCAGCCAAATTCATAATATAGAAAATGGATATCAATAAAATTGATGTGAGATGCTTGATCTTGAAATTTTCCTGCTGCGCAGCTTTGTCGCGGTTTCCCGTGCCGGATCGATCAGTGAAGCCGCCCAGCAAATTGGGCGGACACAATCCGCCGTAAGCATGCAAATGCAACGGCTGGAGGATGCGGTTGGCCAGCCGGTTTTGCGCCGCACCGGGGCAGGGGTGGAGCTGACGGCAGCGGGTATTCGCATGTTATCCTATGCCGAACGCATTTTGGGGGCGCATGACGAGGCCGTTGCCGCCATTTCGGGAACGGCCCTGCATGGGGCGATCAGCATCGGTTGCCCGGAAGATTACATGACGGCGTTTTTCCCTGGTTTGCTGCGCCGGTTTGCCAGCCTGCATGGCGGGATCGAAATTGAAGTGGTGTGCGCTGGCACGGTGGAATTGCGGCGCCTTTTGCAACGCCGTCAAATTGACCTTGCCCTGTTATCCGTGCCCGAAGATGCCGACCGGGCGCAAATCATTCGCCCTGAATCATTCGTCTGGGTGGGCAACAGCCCGGAACCGGCCATTATCGGGCGCGAGGTTTTGCCCCTTGCACTATCAGCCCCCGGTACGCTGGACCATGAAGCCGCCATTGGCGCGATGGACCGTGTCGGGCGGGCCTATCGTATTGCCTTTGCCAGTAACAGTCTGGCGGGCCTGTTGGCCGTAACCCGGTCGGGCGAGGCGATAAGCGTTGTTACCCGTGCTGCCGTGCCACCGGACCTTTTTGTTTTGCAGGAAAACCTGCCTGCCTTGCCCGATATCGGCATTACCCTGGCCTATGCCGCCTTGAAGCCGCCGCCCATTGTTGAAACATTCGGTGAATTCATAAAATCATATTTATCAGATATTTAATGATCACTTTAAAGGTGACTGATTAACGCTGAGCAAGCAAAATACCGCTAAATTCGCGGATCAAGCGTGATTTTTGAACATTGGCCGGATAAAGCAGCAGCGAGCGGAAAATGACATTGGGTTCAAACGGGCGAAACACCACATTGCGCCCGGCATAATGCCCTGTCACCATTGGATTGACGAGGCCCACGGCATTGCCATCTTCGGCAAGTGCGCAGATGGTGGCGGAATTTGGCGTTTCCAGCGCATAGTTGGGGTTTATACCCTCGGCCCCCAATAACGCATCAAGGCGCTGGCGGGCGCGGTCTTCGGCGACCAGCCCCAGCAGGGCAATATCGGCAAGGTCCGTTGGGGTAATTACCTTGTGACCTGCAAGGGGATGGTCCTTTGGCATGGCGATAACACCGGCATAGCTGCAAAATACCTGGCTATCGATGCCGGAATTATCAATTTCATCGGCGGCAAGGCCGATATCATATTGCCCGTCCACAATACCATTACGAATATCGGCCGATGATTTGACGTGGAATGTCAGGCGGATATCGGGGTGTTTGGCCCGAAAGGCGCGGATCGCGGCGGGAACCAGACTAACGCTGCCCGCGGCAAAACAGCCAATGCGCAATGTTCCCTCGCCATAATCGCGAATGCCAGCTGCGGCTGCACGCAGGCGGTCCAGCCCGCGAAAGCTTTCATCAACCTCGCGAAAAAACAGGCGGGCCTCGGGCGTGGCAACCAGCCGACCGCGGATACGGTCAAACAGGGTAAAGCGCACCGAATGTTCCAGATCGGCAATCAGGCGGGATACGGCGGGCTGGGTAATGCCCATAATTTCGGCGGCCCGCACCGTTGATCCAGAAATCATCAGGGCGTGAAACGCTTCGACCTGCCGGTATTTCATATAACATTTCCACATAGAGTAATGATGAACCATCAGTATATTTACTAGGGTGATCGTGCAACTCTCTTTGAAACCCAACCGGAGAGTTTTATGCGTGATTTTACCCTGAGCGTTCATCACCCCGCCGTCGCAGAAGAGGAATTTTCGTCTCTTTGCGTGGCAACGCAGCGCGCCTCGACCATTGTTTTTGACAATGCCCAAGCCTATGCCACGCGCGGTCAGCGCGAGCTGGACAGTTATTCCTATGGCATGCATGGCACGCCAACCCAGCGTGTTCTTGAAGCACAGCTAACCGCACTGGAAGGCGGGCTTAAAACTGTTGTGGTGCCATCGGGGCAGGCAGCAATTGCCGTGGTGTTCCTGAGTGTTCTCAAACCCGGGGATCATGTCTTGATCGCGGAAACGGCTTATCCGCCGGTGAATGGTTTTTGCCAGAATTTTCTCGCCCCGCTGGGTATGACCTGGTCAACCTATCCGCCGGGAATTGGCAGTGGCATTGATGAATATATCACGCCGGAAACCCGCCTGATCTGGATGGAAAGCCCCGGGTCCACCACCATGGAGATCGAGGATGTGCCCGCCATTGTTGCCTGTGCACGCGCCAGAGGCATTTTAACGGGCATCGATAATACCTGGGCAACGCCACTTTTGTTCAAGCCACTGGCACATGGTGTTGATTTTTCAATGCAGGCGCTGACCAAATATCCCGGTGGGCATTCCGATATTCTGATGGGGTCGGTCACGGTGGCCCGGCTGGATTTGCGCAAAGGCCTGCGTGATGTGATGCGTATGCTGGGTTTTCATACCGCCCCCGATGCCATTTCGCTGGTTTTGCGCGGCCTTGAAACCATGGCCGTACGTGTTGAACATTCCGGCCGGGTGGCAAGTGACCTTGCCCGCGAAATAGACGCGAAATACCCGGTCGAAGTCCTTTCACCGATATTACCCGAAAGCCCGGGCCACGCCCTTTGGCAGCGTGATTTTACCGGGGCCAGCGGCCTGTTTTCAGTTGTGCTGCCCAAAGACTGGGAAGGCCGGCTGGATGATGCTTTGAACGGGTTAAGGATTTTTGCAATCGGTGCGTCCTGGGGAGGAACGCGAAGCCTGATTGCACCGATGACTGTTACCGGTCATCGCACCACGCCGCATCCGCGAAACGAACGCATTATTTTGCGTTTAAGCATCGGGCTGGAAGACCCGGAAGATTTGCGGGCGGATCTGCATGCGTTTTTTGGCCTTCTTGCCGCGGGCTGAAGGCAAAACGCCCCGCAAAAAGCGGGCATTAATGAAAATATCAGGAGGTACAGATGGGATATAAACTGAAACTGGCGGCACTTTGCCTGCCTGTGGCGGGCATGCTGTTTGCCATGTCGGCCCAGGCGGCAACCACCCTTGAAACCGTAAAGGAACGTGGCCGGCTGATTTGCGGGGCCAGCCAGGGGACGCCAGGTTTTGGCGCACCTGATGATAACGGATACTGGCGCGGGCTGGACATTGAAACCTGCCGGGCGGTTGCCGTTGCCGTGCTGGGCGATAAGGATGCGGTTGATTTTGTGCCGCTTTCCGGGCAGCAGCGCATTCCCGCCCTTCAAACCGGGGAAATTGATATTCTGCCCCGCACCCTGACCTGGACATTGCAGCGCGATGCCAATGGCATCAACTTTACCCAGCCGAATTATTATGAATTTACCGGCTTCATGATGCCCAAATCCCTTGGCATCACGCGGGTTGAGGACATGGCCGGGGCATCGGTTTGTGTGCAAACTGGGTCAACAACCGAAGTTGTCGTCAATGATGTGTCAACCAAACACAAACTCGACCTGCAACCGGTTGTTTTTGATAATACATCTGCTGCCCGGCAGGCATTTTTCTCGGGCCGGTGCGATGCGCTGATCACAGATGCCGGGGCACTGGCATCAACACGGGCCAGCATGGCCAAAAACCCTGATGATTATATCATCTTTCCTGCCACCCCCTATGTCGATGCCCTGACACCGGCGGTACGGCAGGGCGATGATCAATGGATGGATATTGTCCGCTGGTCCATTCAGGCCCTGATCGCGGCAGAAAATTTTGGCATTACCCAGGCCAATGTCGATGACATGCTGCAAAGCAAGGACCCGCGTATTGTGCGTTTTCTGGGTGTTGACCCCGGCAATGGCACATCCCTTGGCCTGAAGGATGATTTTGCCTATCAGATTATCAAGGCGCTGGGCAATTACGGCGAGATTTTTGATCGCAATGTGGGCAAGGACAGCCCGTTGAAACTTGAACGTGGCTATAATGCCCTGTTCAAGGATGGCGGTATGATGCTTCCTCTGGCGTTTCAATAAGCCATGTTACAGTCCCTTTGGTATTCGGACCGGTTCCGAAGCTGGATCATGCAGATCGCCCTTTTGGGCGCTCTGCTGGGGCTTCTGTACTGGATCGCGGGCAACACAATCACCAATCTGGCCGAACGCGGTATTCGCACGGGGTTTGATTTTCTGGCCCATCCGGCGCGCTTCCCGATTTCGGAAAGTGTGGTGCATTACACCCCGTCAGATAGCTTTTTGTGGGCTTTTGTGGTTGGGGTGGCCAACACGCTCTGGCTATCCGTCATCACGCTGGTTCTGGCAACGGCGGGCGGGTTGTTCCTGGCCCTGGCGCAACTGGCAAAACACCCGCTTTTATCGCGGTTGGCGGTTGGGTATGTCACGCTTTTTCGCAACATTCCGCTGATTGTGCAGTTGCTGTTTTTCTATGGTTTGGCAACGTCGGTTTTTCCCGCCCCGCGCGATGCGTTTGAACCATTGCCAGGTGTGTTTTTATCCCTGCGCGGGGTTTATGCCCCTGGTCTGGTGATGGGGGCCGGGGGCGGATGGGTAATTGCGGCATCAATTGTACTGCTGCTTGTTACCATCTGGCTGGGGAACCGCCGTTTTCGTGATGTATCCCTGGTGCGGCGCATTCCATCCTTTGTCGGGATTTGGCTGGTGGGCACGGTGATAATTGGCTGGCTGGCCGATGTGCCGCTGCATCTTGAAAGCCCGGTTTTGCATGGTCTTAATTTTCGCGGAGGGATGTATCTTTCGCCTGAATTTGCGGCAATTGTTGTGGGGCTTGCCCTTTATACCACGGCCTTTACCGGCGAAATCATCCGTGGCGGGATCGAGGCGGTTGGCAAAGGCCAGTGGGAGGGGGGCCGTGCCCTTGGCCTGTGGGACAGGCAGATCATGTTTCGCATCATTCTGCCCCAGGCATTGCGCATCATCGTGCCCCCTATGACCTCGCAATATCTTTCTACCGTGAAAAACACCACGCTGGCGGTTGCTGTTGGCTATCCCGAACTGGGGCTGGTGGTAAATACCGTCATCAATCAGACGGGGCAGGCGCTTGAAAGCATCATGGTGATGCTGGGTGTATTCCTGACGGTTTCCCTGACGGTATCGCTTTTCATGAACTGGTTTAACGCCCGCATTGCATTGGTGGAGCGCTAATTCCATGGCAAAAACACACGCAACTTCAAAAATACGGCCCCATCATTTGCAGCAACAACGTCTTTCTCCCTTCGCGCGGCTGTTGCAGTTAATGTTTGGCGACTGGCTGTCAATTTTGCTGACGTTGGTATCAATCGGTATTGTTATTGCCCTGATACCGGCCTTTCAGTGGGCGGTTTTAGATGCGCACTGGCAGGTGGCATCACCAGCGGAATGCCGCGAAGGTGGTGCCTGCTGGGCATTTATTTCGGCCAAACTGCAATTCATTCTGTTTGGCCTGTATCCCCCCGAAGAACAATGGCGCGCCATGATCGTGATTGGTCTGATTTTGGTGCTGGTTCTGGCAACTTTATCACCCAGAATGTGGGGCGGGCGGCTATTGGTGCTGTGGGCGCTGGGTATTGGTGCCATGCTGGTTTTGATGAATGGGGGCATTTTGGGCCTTGCCTATGTGCCAACGTCAAAATGGGGTGGCCTGCCGGTAACACTTTTGCTGGCGGTATTGTCACTGGGGCTGGCGTTTCCGTTTGCCATTGTCCTTGCCCTGGGGCGGCGCGGGTCTTTGCCGGTTATTCGCAATGTTTCGATTTTCATTATCGAAATCGTGCGGGGTTTGCCGCTGGTGGGCCTGTTATTTGTGGCTGCAATTTTGCTGCCGCTTTTCCTGCCGCCGGATTGGACGATTGACAAGCTGGGTCGCACATTGGCCGCGCTGACGGTTTTTGCCGCCGCCTACCTTGCCGAAGTCATTCGCGGGGGGCTGCAGGGCCTGCCATCAGGCCAGATAGAGGCCTCGCAGGCGCTGGGCATTCCTTACTGGAAAATGGTCTGGCATATCGTTTTGCCACAGGCGATCCAGAAGGTTATTCCACCGCTGACCAATACCGCAATTGTGATGGTCAAGAATACCGCGCTGGTTTTGATCGTGGGTGTTTTTGACATGTTAAGTGCCGCACGCAGTGCCGCCACCGACCCGGCCTGGCCCGGCCCCTCGACCGAGGCCTACCTGTTTGTCGCCGGGATCTATTTTGTCATCTGTTACGGCATTGCGGCCTATTCCCGCCATCTTGAAGCCGGCATAAATGCAAGGAACCATTCATGACCCATGCCATTGATGTTCAGGGCCTGAACAAATATTACGGTGCCTATCATGCGCTGCGCGATGTTGATTTTTGCGTGTCCGAACGTGAACGCGTGGTGATTTGCGGGCCGTCAGGGTCAGGTAAATCCACGCTGATTCGCTGTCTTAACAAACTGGAATCCCATGATTCCGGCCGGGTTACGATCCGCGGGATCGAACTTGGCGATAATTTGCGCGATCTCGATGAAATCCGCCGCGAAGCAGGCATGGTGTTTCAGCATTTTAACCTGTTTCCGCATTTAACCGTGTTGGAAAACTGTGCGCTGCCTCAAATCCTGTCGCGCAAAACCAGCCGCAAGGAGGCCGAAGACCGTGCCCGTGATTACCTTGACCGCGTTCAGATTTTAAGCCAGGCGGCCAAGTTTCCCGGTCAGTTATCAGGTGGGCAGCAACAGCGTGCGGCCATTGCCCGTGCCCTGTGCATGGAACCGAAAATCATGCTGTTCGACGAGCCGACATCCGCCCTTGACCCTGAAATGATTGGCGAGGTGCTTGATACCATGGTGGCCCTTGCCGAAGGCGGAATGACGATGGTGGTGGTCACCCACGAAATGGGTTTTGCCCGCCGGGTGGCCGACCGCGTTGTTTATATGGAGGCAGGCGAAATTGTGGAAACCGCAACACCTGATGCCTTTTTTGACAACCCGCAGGATGAAAGAAGCCAGCGGTTTTTATCACGCCTGGTAAAGGCTTGATTGTTTAAAGAAGCAGACGGACCGAAACCAGCGGTTCGGAAGATCAAACAGATACGTATTTGAATTCCAAATCGGACAGCCATATCACAGGTTTGATCAATCTACCGTCGTGTTTTTTGTTAACTTGCATCATGGAAAATAATGCCAACGGTGTGGCGCATTCCGCTGCGCACCCGGCTGACACCATGGCGCAAATTAACCCGGTAGGTGCCTTTTGTGCCACGCACAGGCCGGTTGCGCACGGCAAAGACGACGGCATCGCCTTTTTGCAGGGGAATAACGTCAACCCGGCTTTGCATGCGCGGGCGCTGTTCGGTCAGGCAAAATTCGCCGCCGGTAAAATCGTGTCCCGGTTCGGATAGCAGGATGGCGACCTGTATGGGAAAAACCAGATCGCCATAAAGGTCCTGATGCAGGCAGTTAAAATCACCCGCCACATATTGCAATAATAGCGGGGTGGGGCGTTTCTGGCCGGCCTGATGGCATTGCGCCAGATAATCCGCATGGCGGTCAGGATAGGATTGTTCAATGCCCATGCTTTTGTTCCATGCATTGGCAAGGCCGCTAAAGCGGGGATAAAGGGCTGTGCGTAATTCCCCGATCAGGTTTGGCAGGGGGTAATTGAAATATCGATATTCTCCTTTGCCAAATCCATGCCGGGCCATGATTACATGGCTGCGAAAATGCTTTTCATCGGGATAAAGCGCTGCCAGCGCATTACATTCGCTGTCAGACAATAATTTTGGCAGGGTGGTGCAGCCAAAATTATTCATTTCCTCGTTTATTGCGGCCCAGTCATAGGCATCGATGCGGGTTCTGACGTCTGGCGCATCGTCTGCCAATGCGGATTTGTCGGTTTCATAATCTGTCACGGGGATGGTCTTTCCGTTTTGTCTGCATTTTTGCAGGCAACATGTTTGCCACACCGCCAAATGGCGGCGGAGATGCTAGGTAATAAGGTTATGGCGATGTCACGATCTTCCTGGTTTTGAGGTTCGGATCGCCGGGTTAATCGCCAATAATTCAAGCCGCGTGGATGGCTTCGCGCGCCAGCAGGGCACGTTTGCGTTCCACCCCCCACGCATATCCCGACAGGGCACCATCGGTGCGCACAACCCGGTGGCAGGGGATGGCAACGGCAATATTGTTTGCGGCGCAGGCACCGGCCACCGCACGCACCGATTTGGGCGATCCGATATGCCGGGCGATTTCGGCATACGAGGCGGTTGTCCCAACCGGAATTTCCTGCAATGCCAGCCAGACACGTTGCTGAAATGCCGTACCGCGCACATCAAGCGGCAGGTCAAGCCCTATGCCCGGATGTTCGACAAAACCAACAACCTTGGCAATGGTGGCTTCGTAATCTTCGTCCGCCCCAATAAGCTGTGCTTTTGGAAAGCGATCCTGTAGGTTACGCAGCAATTCATCGGGGTCATCACCCAGCAGGATCGTGGCGATCCCCTTTGTGCTGGATGCCACCAAAATCGTACCAAGGCTGGTTTCGCCAATGGCAAAGCGAATTTCTTCATTGGCCCCACCGGCACGATATTGCGATGGTGTCATACCTAAAATGCTGGTCGCTTTTTCATAAAACCGGCCGCTGGAATTAAAACCGGCATCATAAAATGTTTCGGTAATGCTGGCACCCGATGACAGGCCGTCGCGCACCTTTTGGGCGCGATGGGCCGATGCGTAATCCTTTGGTGTCAGGCCGGTTATTGCTTTGAAAATCCGGTGAAAATAGCTGGGGCTAAGCCCAACTGCATTTGCCAGATCATCAAGCGATGGCTGTTCTTCACATTCCTCGATCATTCTGCAGGCGCGCGCCACCAGGGCAACATTTTCGCCATCTTGCGATGATCCATCGGGGTTGCAGCGTTTACAGGGCCGAAACCCGGTTGCCCTGGCATGGGCCAGGGTATCGTGCAGCAGCACATTTTTGGGATTGGCCTTGCGTGACGGACAGGACGGCCGGCAATAAACCCCGGTCGTGGTCACGGAATACCAAAACTGACCATCTGCTGATTTGTCGCGCACAAGAATGCGCGCCCATCGCGGGTCTTCGGCAACCGGTATCAAATGTATTTTGCCGTGTGCGTCGTTCATTGTCCGTACTTTCTATATGGTGTCAGAAAGAATAACTGATATTCCGCCGATTATCCTGCTGAACTGCATCTGCGGCACTCCGGTTATTGTTTTTAAATCGAACGAAGTTTTCCTGCTATGCCGTTCCGGTTCGTTTGCTGCGCGAAACCAATGGGTTAGCCCCGCGCAGCAAACATAAAATCAATCTGCCAACAGACGTGTTTGATGCGCCCGGTCAAAGTCGGGTGTGCGATAAAGCTCTTCTGCAATCTCGCCCAGGCGGGAGGTATGAAGCTTTGGCCCCAGCCCGTAAAACTCCTGGAAATTCATGATCAGGGGGCTCCATTTATCCGGGTCGATCCGGTTGGGATTGCCTTCCATCAAAATGGTTTCGTCCACATGAATGCGGGTGATGCGGGCTTCCAGAATGGCAATATATCCCCCCAATGGACCGTCCTGATCATAACCGTGTTCATGTTCAAGAACGGCTTCCATCTGAACCGGGCACTCTGCGGCGCGCGGCGGTGTGACTGTTTCTGACGGCACCGGGGTTAGCCCTGCGGTCTCGAACTTGTTTTTGACATGGTAATAACCGCGCTTGATTTTATCGTCCGGTACCGGGTTGGAACCGGTTGTCCGTGCGATGCGGTCCACCGCGCCGACTTGCGCGGGCGATGCAAGGTTGATCACCATTTGCCCGGTACGGCGCATATTTTCCACGGTTTTGGAAATCGCCTGCAGGCCCAAATGGCAGCGCCAGCCAATCCAGAAAACCGATGACATGGGGGCAAGGTTAAACGTGCCGTCTTCATTTTCCGTGCTGATCAGGGCAACCGGCGTGCCGAAATAAAGAATGGAGGGGCTGGAAATAACATGCATTTTAAATGCTCCTTATTGCGTGTGCGCTTTGAGATAGCGGCCCCGCATTGCCCATGCACTCCGGTTCTTGTTTTTGAATCAAACGGACTTCCTATTTGGACGCTGTAGCGGTCCCGAGGCCCGAAGTGACTGTATTTATGCGCAATTTCCTAATTTCGATATCAGGGCAGGGAACGGAGTGAGGGGTGCAAGCGGCCTCCCTAAGGTGGCGTTCAAACGTTACCCAGGAGGAACCGATGCCCGCATTCATCCCCCCCGCAATCCCATTGTGGTCTGGCCCGTTCCGCGCCATGCGCGTTCATGCCGCGCGGTAGTCACGCCAGCCAACACGAAACAAACCTGCCGGTGCTAGACCGCAATATGCTGGTAAAAGGCATGGGAATGTTGCTTGCGCGGCAGGATGACCCGGCAATCTGGCTATCATCAGAGGCAGAGCGCGCGGCATCATTAAATGCGTTTCTGAAATATCGTCCGGCAGGTGATATCTGTGTTTTTGCCTATGGCTCGCTGATCTGGAACCCGGCGATTAAAACCATGGATCAATGTGTTGCCCGATTATCGGGCTGGCATCGGTTATTTTGCCTGTCGATGACGGCAGGGCGCGGAACGGCGGCCCTGCCGGGGTTGGCGCTGGGCCTTGATCATGGCGGGGATTGTCTGGGTATTGCCTATCGGATTGCGCAAAAGGATGTGCAGTCGGAACTTTCGATCCTGTGGAGCCGCGAGATGTTGCTGGGCGGATATATCCCCAAATGGGTCGAAATAACGGATCAGGATGGTCATCCAGTTGCCAATGCAATGACCTTTGTAATTGATCCTTCCCATCGCAACTATGCCGGTGACCTTTCAACACCCGCCATTATCCGCCGCTTGGCAACGGCAGCAGGAAGCTGGGGCAGTGCGGCCGATTATCTGTTTCGGACATTAGCGGCTTTGCGAGAGCGTCAAATTCATGATGCTCACCAGGAAAAGATCGGTGTGCTTGTAACGTCTGCTTTGCAATGCGCTGGTCAGGTTTGATTTCCGCTTGGGGATAAGCACCCGTTCAACAGACATCATCCAAACCTGTTGAACCCCGATCAATCACGTGGTTTTGCCTTTTGGTTTTGATCATGAATGGGGCGGAATATAATCAGGTGCCCGTTAAAGGGGAAATTGAAGGCGATCATTGCCTTATCCGCCATCCGCAAGGGCGGAAACATGACGTAACTCACCATAAATCCGGCACCGCATTTGGCATAAAAAAGCCCCCCACCGGATCGGACAGGGGGCTTGAAAAGGCTATAACACCAACTTTAAAGGTCGATGCTGTCACCCGGTTTCGGTGTCAGGACGGTTACGCCAGAACCCTGCAGGCCATGGGTGAATTTGTCTGCTGTGGCATCAAGCAGGCCAAATGTGCCGTAATGGCACGGGATGACCTTGCCAAATTCAAAATAGCGACGCACGGCCGTTGCTGCGATTTCACCATTCATGGTGAAACGGTCGCCAATCGGCACCAGCCCGATATCAGGGCTGTGGAATTCCTGGATCAATGCCATGTCCGAGAAAATGTCCGTATCGCCCATATGATAGACGCTGGGGCCATCCTTTGGCTTCACGATCAGGCCGTTGGGATTGCCAAGATAAATATTGGTCCCGTTTTCCATGATGCCCGATGAATGATGCGCCTGGGTAAAGACGACGCGGAAATCATCGCAATCAATGCCGCCGCCGGTATTGCCGGGGTTTACATTGCTAACCCCTTTGGTGCCCAGATAATCGCAAATTTCCGGGTTGGAAACGACCTGCGCGCCAGTCTTTTTGGCGATATCAGCAGTGTCCCCCAAATGATCGCCATGACCATGGGTCAACAGAATGTGGGTTACACCCTTGGCGACATCGTCAACATTCCCGGTAAAAAGCGGGTTTCCAGACAAAAATGGGTCAAAAAGGATGGAAGTGGAAGCGAATTCAAGCTTGAAGGCGGAGTGGCCGTACCATGTCAGTTTCATGTGCTTTCTCCAGTTCTTATGCCTGTGGGGCATATGGTAACACCCACAGAACCGTAACGGTTATGGCGCTAGAATAATATGTTTGAGCGGCGATTTTAAGGAAAATCCCGTACAGACATTTTAAGACAAAATATCACCTTTTTATTTTTGTTCTATTTATGTCTTGATTCATTGCCGGTGCTGTTCAATGATCGTACTTTGCATCAATGCCTGAAAAGGGAGGTTCCCATGATTGCGCCAGACCAGCCTTTGACCATCGGTTCGCTGATTTTTGATGGCATGGACCAGATCGACTTCACCGGTCCGTTCGAGGTACTAAGCCGCGTGCCGAATGCGACATTCCATATCGGTGCCAAAACGGCAGGGCCGGTAGCCGATACCTGCGGGTTGCGCCTGCTGGCCGATAAAACCCTGGCTGAAATGCCGATGCTCGACATTTTGCATGTGCCCGGTGGGCCGGGGCAGGAAGCCCTGATGGATGATGAAGAGGTCCTTGGTTTCATTCGTCGCCAGGCAGAAAATGCCACATGTGTTTTTTCGGTTTGTACCGGTACCCTTTTATGTGGGGCGGCAGGCCTGCTGGTGGGGCGACGGGCGACAACCCATTGGGCGGCACTGGATGTTTTACCCCATTTTGGGGCCATTACCCTGCGTGACAGGGTGGTGCGTGACGGTAAATTTTTGTTTGCCGGTGGGGTTACATCGGGCATTGACGGGGCACTGCAACTGGTTGCCGATTTACGCGGTGCCGCGGCGGCAATGGAAATTCAGCTTTATATGCAATATCAGCCTGAACCCCCGTTTGATTCTGGCACGCCCGAACGCGCCCCTGCCGATATTTTGGGCCGTGCCCGCAACAAAATGCAGGGCCTGACCGCCAAACGCATCGAAACTGCGAAAAGGGTGGCATCACAGCAGCAAATTCCCTATGGCCGGAATGCCGGGTGAACGGGTTTTGGGGCGGGAAAGCCTTCTTTCCGCTTGCTGCAACAGGACGGTTTTGTCGCTGCCTGGCTGCGTCAATTAACGCTAAATATCTGAATTAAAGATTTGATATAATAGAGATAAACAAACTTGAAGAAGGGGCGTTTACGCGCCCCTTTCGATCCTGTCATGCTGCAGGATATAGGCCAGGGTACGGGCAAATTCGGCGGCATGGTCTGGTAGCATGGCAGCCGTTGTGATGCGAATGCCCGGTGCCGATTGCAGGCGGAAAACACTGCCCTGGCGCACGGACCAACCGTGATCAAACAGGCGGCGCATGATCTGTGCTTCATCACTGACCGGGATCCACACATTGATGCCATCACTGCCATGCGCGGCAATGCCCTGACGGGTCAGTTCCTGCAGGGTTGTTTCGCGGCGCTGTGCATAAACGTGTCGCGCCTTTTCAATGAGGCCAGGGTAATCCGGGCTTTGTAATATGCTTAAGGTGATGGATTGTAAAAATCCGCTAACCCATCGATTTTTAAATGCATTCAATGATGCGCAGGCACGATGCACAGCGATACTGGAATTCACGGCGGCAAGGCGTAAATCCTGGCCCAGGGATTTGGAAACCGATCGGATCATCGCCCATTTTTCACGTTCGCACCCGATTGCACTGCGGGCAGGAGCGGATGACAGGGCCGCGAAAAAATCATCCTCGACAACCACGACATCCGGGTAATTATCCAAAATCGCGATCAGGTCGCGCTGGCGTTCCATGCTCCAGGAACCACCAAACGGGTTTTGCGCGCGTGGCGTCAGGATCACGGCCTTTGCACCGGCAATCAGCGCATCTTTCAGGCCCTGTGGCGTAACCCCTTCATCATCAACCGGCATAGGTTGGGGCGTGTAACCGGCCTGTTGTACCAGACCCCGCGTTGTCATGAAGCAGGGGTCTTCAATGGCAACCTTTTCGCCTGGCACCACAAACCGGCGTAAAATGGTATCAATCGCATCAAAGGTCCCCGATGCCAGCCATACCTCGCCAACGGGTAAATCATCGCTTTGCCACCCTTGGCAGAACAGATCAATCAGGGTGGGGTTATCTGGTGCATCTTCATATTTATGGGCGTGATAGGGCGCATCGCCCAGCAAACCTGCAATATCGGGTAACATGCTTTGATCCGGGTTGCCCCACGCCAGATCCTTGTAATGCGGTGCTGCCAAAGCAGATGGTTGCATACGAAGGGGCTGGGTCGCCGACAGTGCCCCGGTATGTGCCTGCAATGGCTGCTGTAGCGGACGCGATTGTTGAACGGATTGGCCCGGTTGATTTGCAATATGTATGCGGCTGCCCTGGCGGCCCTTGCCCGCCAGCAAGCCCTGTTCGGAAAGGGTGCGATAGGCAGCGGCGACTGTATTGCGGTTAACCCCCAGCTTTGCGGCAAGCATGCGGATCGGCGGCAGGGGTTGGTCATGTATCAGGGTGCCATCCTGCACCGCCTTTTTGACGCTAAAAACAATCTCGCCAGCTGTTTTCCCCGTAATCAAACCCATATGCTCCTGCATTTTAAGGCGGGTGTGGTCATGCATTTTCCCAAGCCACCCTGCATCTTTGCAATCTGCCAAACTGCCATTTCGCAACATCATTTTTCTGGCATCACTATGTCCCGGTAAAGCGCAGATGGCAATCTTTATTGTCATATTTATGTCTGAATTTTTGTTAACGGCGGCGATGTTTGAGGTCAGGTTATCAGCGGTGCTCGGGGCTTTGCGGGCCGACGTGCAGCCCGATGCATTGTTTCGTCCGGGTAAGGTGGGGACTTGCGAAAGGGCGATTGCCTGACATTTGCTCAGAACGCGCGCTACCTTGCGCGAATGGCGGGCTTGCACAATCTCCCAAAAAATTCATCGCGGAATGTGGGATTAGGCAAGATCTAGCTTGTATCTGGCAATCGAAGTTCAAATTTCTTTGCTAGAATTGTTTTAATCCCGGCATTGCCGCTTTTGGCGGTGATGTCAGTAACCTTTTGATAACAGGAATAAAAACAGGTGGCCAATCAGGGAGGTTGACGGCATCACATGCCAGTTGTGAAGGAAAGCCCGGGCATTGCGTGGATGCCGGGCGGGCACAGGCCCGAAAATCCTTGCATGGCAGGATGGCGTATCGCCGGGCGGTTAAAACCCGGCAGGATCAATTTTTTCTGAAAATGTGCTGCCCCGCAGAAGGCCAGGGCACTGGCCAGAAGACCGGGCAACCGGAAACAGACGATGACTTTCAGAAGCTGGAAAAGTCCCGAAACTTTCAGCATTGATGGAGAGAGCAGTGCAGTATCAGCTTAAAATTAATGGAGAAACCCGGACCGTTGACGCGGAACCCGGTACGCCGCTCCTGTGGGTTCTGCGTGACGGTCTGCAGATGACCGGCACCAAATTTGGGTGTGGTGTGGCCTATTGTGGCGCCTGCACGGTGCATGTTGATGGCAGCCCGACCCGTTCCTGCCAGACCTTTATCGAAGATCTGGGCGATAGCGAAATCACCACCATCGAAGGTGCGCAGAACAAAGTCGCCGAGGCTGTTCAGGCTGCATGGCGCGAAAAGGATGTGGTCCAGTGCGGCTGGTGCCAGTCCGGCCAGATCATGTCGGCCATTGGTTTGCTAAGCGAAAATCCCAAGCCGACAGACGATGAAATCAAGGAATATATGAACGGTAATGCCTGTCGTTGTGTGACCTATGTGCGCATCAACGAAGCCGTCAAACTTGCATCTGAAAAGCTGGAGGCCTGATCCATGAACGTCAATGTTTCACGTCGCGGGTTTCTGATCGGTTCGGCGGCAACGACCACGGCATTGCTGGTTGGTGTTAATGCAAAGGGTGCTTTGGCGGCGACCGCCTCCGAGGCGCCGATGACCGATTTTAACCCGTTTGTTAAAATAGATGCCGATGGCACGCTGAGCGTTGTTATCAAGCATTTTGAAATGGGGCAGGGCACCACAACCGGCCTGACGACCCTTGTCGCCGAAGAACTGGATGCCGATTGGTCGCGGGTCAAAACCGAATTTGCCGCAGCCGATAACAAAAAATACGCCAACCTGTTTTTCAGCATTCAGGGTACCGGCGGTTCGACCTCGATTGCGAACTCCTATATGCAGTATCGCGAAGCCGGGGCCGCTGCCCGTGATTTGCTGATCCGTGCTGCAGCACAAAGCTGGGGTGTGGACCCATCAAGCATCACCATTGAAAAAAGCGTTCTGAAATCGGGCGGTAAATCGGGCCATTATGGTGAATTCATTGCCATCGCCACGACTTTGACACCGGTTGAAAAACCGACGGTAAAAACTCCGGACCAGTTCCGCCTGATTGGTGATGCATCCCTGCACCGCAAGGATAATAACAGCAAAACCGACGGCACCGCCATTTTCGCCATGGATGTGAACCTGCCGGGTATGGTTTATGCCGCGATTTATCGCGCCCCGAAATTTGGCGGGACTGTCACCAGCTTTGATGACAGCGAAGCCAAAAAAGTGGGTGGTTTTATTGCCGCACAGGTTTTGCCGAACAAAGCTGGCGTTGTTGCCTATGGCAAAAACACCTGGGCTGCCTTTCAGGCCCGCGATGCGCTAAGCATCGAGTGGGATTTCTCCAAGGCGGAAACCCGCAGCACCGACAAAATGATCGAAGATCACAAGGCGCTGCTTGATGCCCCGCAATTTAACGCCAACCACGAAGCCAGCCTTGATGATGTGGCACCGCTTCTGAAAGGGGCAGCCAAAACCATTGATGCGGAATTTACCTTCCCGTTCCTGGTTCACGCCCCGCTTGAAGCCCTTAACTGCACCATCGAGCCGGTCGGCAAAGGTGTGCGTGTGCATGATGGTTGCCAGATGCCAGCCCTGACGGTTCCGACCGTTGCCGGTATCCTGAAACTTGACCCGTCACTGGTTGAGGTTCGCACCCTTTATGCCGGTGGGTCGTTTGGCCGACGTGCCAACCCGCAGGCCGATTATAACGCCGAAGCAGCAATGGCATTTGACCTTATGGGCCGCAAGGTGCCGGTCAAACTGGTCTGGAGCCGCGAAGACGACATTCGTGGCGGTTATTATCGCCCGATGGCGGCGCATCGCGCCAAAATCGGCCTTGATGACAGTGGCAAAATCGTCGCCTGGGATCATCGCCTTGCCGTAAAATCGATCATGAAGGGATCGCTTTTTGAAGGCATGATCAAGGACAATGTCGATCCGACATCGGTCGAAGGCGTTTCCGAAAGCCTTTATACCGTGCCGAATTTTGGCATCGGCCTGAGCGATTTCCAAACCCCGGTGCCGATTTTGTGGTGGCGTTCGGTGGGCAATACCCACACCGCCTATGCGATGGAAACCCTGATGGACATGCTGGCCCATGAAACCGGGCAGGACCCGATTGAATTGCGCCTTGCCATGCTTGACCCTAGCGGTGCCAACCAGGCTCGCATGATCAATGCCATCAAGCTGGTGCGTGACATGTCGGGCTGGAAGAAGGGTGACAAGCGCGGCTTTGCCTGCCATTTCTCGTTTAATACCTGCGTGGCGGTTGTTGCCGACATTACGGTCAGCGATGAAACCAGCGTTCATGTCGACAAGCTTTACATGGCGGTTGAATGTGGCGTTGCCATCAACCCCGATGTGATCAAGGCACAGATGGAAGGCGGGGCGGGCTTTGCCCTGGCGGCCATCATGCGCGATCAGATCACGCTTTCCGAAGGTGAAGTCGAGCAGTCCAACTTCCCGGACTATGAATTGCTGCGCAATGCCGAAATGCCAGCTGTCGAGGTAGGCATTGTTGAATCCAACAATGCACCGACCGGCGTTGGCGAACCGGGCGTTCCGCCGACTGGTCCAGCCCTTGCGAATGCAATTTTTGCAACAACCGGCAAGCGGATCTTTGATCTGCCAATGACGAAGGCCGGTTTCGACTTCGTGTAAGGCGATATTTCCGAAGGCCGGTTTAAGGGCCGGCCTTCGGGCATTTCCTTCCTGTTAAGGGGCATGAAATGAGCAATCAGTTATCCGATATGCTGCGCGCCTGGCGCGAAAACGCCACTGCGACCGAATGGGTATTGGGCACGGTTTATAAAACCCAAGGTTCCGCCTATCGCAAGGCAGGTGCGATGATGATGATCAGCGGGCAGGGGCAGCAGTTTGGCCTGCTAAGTGGTGGTTGCCTGGAAGCCGATATTATCCGTAATGCCCGGCGCGCCATGGTTACGGGCAAAACGGTCAAGCTTGTCTATGATGGCAATGACGAAGACGATCTGTCGTTTCGTCTGGGTGTTGGGTGTGGTGGCACGGTTTATATCATGCTGCAGCCGATTACCGCCGAAAATGACCTGGGCCTTGCCGCCTTTTATGATGCGTTGCAGGCGCGCGAAAGCGGTTATTACATCCAGAAGATTGATCAACCGTCGGGCCGGTTTCTGGCCGATGAAAATGTGATTGGCAATCGCGCCCATATTGAAATGCGCGATGACGGTGAAACACTGATCATTCCGATCCGGCCTGAACCGCATATTCTGCTGGTAGGGGGCGGCATTGACGCCCGCCCGGTCACCCGGATTGCACAGGAAATGGGCTGGCAGGTCAGCCTGGCCGACCCGCGCGCAGCCAATGCCCGGATCGAACATTTCCCCAATGTCCGCGCGATCCTGCGTTCAATCGATGACAGCCTGGCGGAATATGCCACCAGCAGCCGCGTTGATGCCGCGATTTTAATGTCGCACAGCATTTCAATCGATGCCAAGGCATTGGCAATTTTAACCAAAAGTACCGTGCGCCACGTTTCGGCATTGGGCCCGGCACACCGGTTTGAACAGGTGCTGAATGATATTGGCATGACCCGTACCCAATTGCCATTTCAGGTACAAAGCCCGGCAGGCCTGCCGTTGGGGGGTGAATTACCCGAAGCCATTGCGCTTTCAATGCTATCAGGTATCCACAAGGCCCTGCATGACATGATGCAAATGCCCGGCCTATCGCTGGCGGCAGAATAATGAAGCTGGCGGGGATTATCCTGGCGGCTGGCGAAAGTGCCCGTTTTGGCGGGCGCAAGCAACTGGCGCTGATTGATGGAAAGCCGATGATTTGCCATGCCATTGATCAGCTATTGCCTGTTTTGGGCGATAACCACCTGCATGTGGTGCTGGGGGCGTTTGCCGGTGAAATTGCCCCGCATCTTCCAGTAGCCCAGCCATATGTGGTCAATGAGGATTGGCAAACCGGCATGGGGTCGTCTATTGCCGCAGGTATACATGCCATTTGCCGGTCAGGGGATTATGACGGCGTTTTGATCGCCCTTGCCGATCAGGCAAAGCTGCAAACCCTGCATTACCAAAAACTATGCGCGGCCTTTGACGGGCAGCACATCATTGCCAGCCATTATGGCAACAAAAACGGTGTACCCGCCATTTTTCCGAAGTCGTTATTTAATGATCTCGCAGCATTGGCGGGGCAGGAGGGGGCGAAAAGCATTTTACAAAAACATGCCGCTTCGCTGCTGTCAGTCCCCATGGATGATGCCAGCTTTGACATCGATTACCGTTCCGACCTTGACCGGCTAGACCAGCCTTCAACCTGATCTTCAGGGGGCAGATGGTGCCAGTCGTGTGGGTAGCGCGGGCCTGCAAGCGCGCGTTTTAGGGCCTGAATCACCCCAGAATCATCGTTCACTATATGGAACAATGCGGTTTTCGGTCTAGAATCCGGCGTTCTGTTTTGCTGAAATAGTATGTTATTTCAATGACTTGTATGCATACATTTAAAGTTAAACCTTGCCTTGTGTGCGTCTTAAACAATTGCCCTTGTTGTCGTGATGCCGGGCTGCTGCAGTTGTGCCAATAACCGCAGGCCGCCCGCCAGCGTTTCGCGGTCCGGGCTGACACCAAGGGAAACGCGCACAGCATTTACGCTGCTTTGACCAATGGCAAAGGCCGATGCCGGCACCACCGCAACCCCTGCCAGTTCTGCCTGACGGGCGAAATCATCGGCCTGCCAGTGTGACGGCAGTTCCAGCCAGATATGATGCCCCCTGGGGTTTGCCAGAAAGGGCTGGCCAAGTTCGCGCGAGGCAAGGGCCTGCCGGGCAGTGTTTTCGGCAATGATGGCGCTGGTCAGTTCTTTTAACATGCCTTCGACAATCCAGCGGCTGGCAAGCGCGGACATCAGTGGCGGTGCCATCAGGATGGTTGTGCGCAAAATGGCCGACAGTCTTTGTGCCTGTGCGCCATCGGGGGCAACAACATAGGCAACCCTTAAGGACGGAGTAGCACATTTTGACAGGGTGGCAATATGCCATGTGATGTCGCTGGCAATCCCGGCCATGGCGCGAATTTCGCCGCTTTCCAGCAGGGGCCAGTAGGGGTCATCCTCGATGATTGCGACATTGTGTTTGCGGGCAATGCGGGCAATTGTTGCGCGGCGATCCAGCGGCAGGGTCGCGGTTGTTGGGTTATCGATGGTCGGGACCAGATAAATGGCCTTGGGTGCATGCTCGATGCAGGCTTTTTCAAAGGCATCGGGAATTATACCCTGATGATCCATGGCAAGCCCCACAAGGTTTAACCCGCGTTGCAGGGCAACAGCCTTCAAGCCCGGATAGGTCATATTTCCTGCCACCAGCACATCACCGCGCTGCATCAACAGGTCGCACAGGGCATAAAGCGCGTTTTGCGCCCCGGCCGTTAACAAGACCTGTTCCGGCTCTATCTGGCCAATCCGGGCGGAAAGCCAGTCTGAGGCCACTTTGCGATCAAATTCCGACCCGCTGCTTTCCTGATACTGCAAATTCAACACGCCCGTTTCGTTTGACAGAATGTCGGACATGCCCTGTGCAAACAGCCGGCGAAAATCCATCTGCGCAAGTTGGGGTGGGGTATTCATGCTCATATCAACAAGGGGCAGGCGGTCGCTTACCACGCCGGTAACTTCCACACCCTTGCGAATGAAGGTGCCGCGCCCGGGGCTGGCATCCACCAGGTGGCGCCTGCGCGCTTCGTTGAAGGCTCTGGTAACGGTGGTTAAATCAACGCCGACGGCCTCGGCAATGACCCGCTGCGAGGGCAGGCGCTCGCCCTGCGCGACAAGGCCATTGTTAATGTCCTCCTCTAGCGCATCAACGATACCGATATATTTCAGCCGGGCATTATCCTTAACCCACGGGTTCCACATGCGATCCCTCATTGTATGGATTTATTGTATGTGTGCGTTGCGATATTTAGGCATACAATAAGCAGATTATTTGTGATATGACCACTGCCGTTTGTTTGGAATGGGCGAAAAATTTATTAATAATGTCTTTTATATCATTGTTTTTATTGAGATGTTGAAAATTTCCCCAATCAGGAAAACAGCCGCGCTGGATCATGCAGGATGCTATATAGCACATATCCATACATTGTCCATACACCGATAAATACGTCATGGAGATCGGATCATGCTTAATGATGATGAATGGCCACCGCTTCGCCCGCTTGGGGTCGGCATTCGCGGGCGGTGTCCGCGTTGTGGCCAGGGGCACCTGTTTGATGGTTTCCTTAAAATCGCGGATGAATGCGATTATTGCGATCTGGATTTTTCCTTTGCCGACCCGGCCGATGGCCCTGCCTTTTTCGTGATCTGCTTTGCCTGCGTGCCATCACTGATCATGGGGCTTTGGATCGAGCTTGCCTATCAGGCACCCTATTGGGTGCATCTGGTCACGACCCTGCCATTCCTGCTGCTGACCTGTATTCCACCGCTTCGCCCGCTTAAGGGATGGCTGATCGCCAGCCAGTATTACTACAAGGCCACTGAAGGCAAACGCGTAATGGATGAAAGCTGACGCCGGGTGTGCGGCGTTGATCATCAGATGTCCGCGCCGAATGCCCGCCAGTTTTCGTCGCTATTCCTGAACTGGTGCTGGCAGACGCAGGATAGGTTACAGGCAGGACGTTAACGACGGTTGGGGCGCTGTTGCGCTGGCTGTTCCGCTGGAAAGGCCGGTTCGCTTGTGGATGATAGCGGGACATGCTGTGCGTGACCGCTGCTCATTGAAAGCTGGTCATCCTGGTAAACGTCACAGCGCTTTATCGGCAGCAAGAACTGATATATTACTTTGGGCGTGAGCGGGAACAGGCATCCCTGAAAGGCCATGTATGCTTTCCCGTTACGCGCCCCGTAATCAGTTGAGTATCGTCCCGCCATGCCCCAGCCCATTGCCGCCAATGAACCCGTCATTATCGATGAAAAGGCCAATCCTTACCGTGATTGTATTCAGGGACTGGCCAATCAGCCGATAACGGTGGTGCGGCTTTTGCGCGATGCGGTGAATGAAAACCCGGTCCTTGCCAAAAAGCTTGCATTCACCCTTCCCGAAATTCGCGATGTTGTTGGTCGGTTGGTGGAAAACCGGCCGCGTGTTGCGATCATTGCCGGTGCACCGGATCATCCGGCCCATTTGCTGGACCGGCCACACGCCTTGATGGCTGCCCTTCGCATTTGGGAACAGGGCGGCGTGCCGTTTTTGTTTCATGTGCCGGTTATTTGCGATGGCACAGCACAAAACAATATTGGTCAAAGCTATTCGCTGGCATCGCGCAATACCACGGCAACGGCGGTTAATATCACCTTTGAAGGGCACAGTTACCATGCGGCCTATGTCATTGCCGGGTGTGATAAATCCCCCTCGGCTGTTGTGGCGGGGCTTGCCGCGGCGGACCGCGCACGTGCCCATCGGGGTGATCAGGCGCCGGTCTGGGCCGTATTTGCGCCGGCCCATGTTTTAAAGGGCGGTGAAATTCCCGAAGGAACGCGCCGCCTGCTCGAAAAGGTCGCCCGTGATGCGGATGGCGCGGGGCATGATGACCTTGGCGGCGATATTCGCGAAAATATGCGCTATATTCTGCAATGCACCTCGGACGAGGCCTTTGCCGGCCTGCTCGAACGCGCCCGGTTGCTGGGTCTGATTGACGGGGCAATGGAACGCCGTATTCTTGATGAACTGGCCGCCGCAACCTGTGATTCCAAAGGTGGCATTTGCGCCTTCAACGGCACGGGCAATTCATCACGCACCATGCTGGCGGCCTTTGGCCTGACACCGCCAGCTCTTGAACTGTTAACCGATGTTCCGCCCTATGACGCGGTTGCCAGTGGCGTCGATACCCTGTTTTCCGTTTTTAACCGCCCTGAATATGCGATTGGCAATTTGCTGAAGGCGAATTTTGCCAATTTTGTCCGGGTGCATAATGCCACGGGGTCCAGCAGCAACATGCTGCTGCATTTGCCCTTCATGATGCGCCATGCCGGTTTTGACATCACGATTGATGATTATCAGGCCGTGCGCATTGAAACGCCAGTACCCGAAATTTTTGCCCATAGCCTGACGGAAAACCGCGATACCTATGTGCTTGCGCAGCAAATGGCCGAGGGGCAAAACCGCGGCATGGAAAGCATCTATCGCGTATTGGCTGATCTTGGCGTTGCCATGGATCTTGACGCGCCGACCATCCTTGGCAAAAGCTGGGCAGAACGTATTGCCGATCTTGATTACCCGGTTGATCTGTCGCTGGGGGATAAATCGGTGATCCGGGCCACACCCGTGCGCCAGCGATCCGGTGTGGATGTGATTACCGGCAGTTTCTTTGAAAATTGCGCGGTTAAAACATCGGGCATGAGCGACCATTTGCTGTCGCATTTCAATGATCATGTTTTTATCGTGCGCTATTACGAAAACGAACATGTATGTAACGCCGATTTTGCTGCGCCCGACCTGGTTGACCGCTTGATGAATACTGAAGGCGTCACGCCTGAACTGATCCGCGCCATTGTTACGCGCAATGGCGGTGATGTGACGCCGGATATGGCGGTGCGCGATATGCTGGCCCAGGGGCATTTGTCTTTTGCCTTCGTAATTGGCGGGCAGGGGCCGCAGGCCTATGGTATGCCGGAAATGTTCTCGCCGTCGCAAAACCTGCGCCATCACCGCATTCTTGAGGCATCAAGCATGCTGATCACGGATGGCCGTTATTCCGGCGTTACCAAGGGGGCCTGTATCGGCCATATGGTGCCCGAAGCCTTTGCCGGTGGTGGAATTGGCCATTTGCGCAATGGCGATATTCTGCGCCTTGACCTGACCCTCCTGACGCTGGACTGGTTGGAATGTGATGCCTTCCTGCACGGGCAGGAAATAACCGGTAACCCAACCCATATGCCTGATCGCAAAGACCTGTTCGAACAGCGCCACCAGCGCATGCTGACACGCCAGCTTGATATCGCCGCCTGTAACGTGATGGAACATGTCTCCGATGCCGGACGGGGTATTGTCCCCGAAACCGTTGACCGCCGAGCCGTTCATTCCTGGCGATAAACGGGTACATATGCCAACAGCCCGCAAAAATGGCGGGCTGCGAGGAAGTAAGATGGGTTGGGGTCACATGGCATCGCCGGGATCAGGACGCAACCTTGATAACAACCTTGCCAAATGGCCCGCTGTTAAGGTGCTGGAAGGCGGCGGGAACTTCGTCAAAATCATAAACGCGGTCGATAACCGGCTTTATTTTGTGACGGTCAATCGCACGTATCATGTCTTCCATGGCCCGGCGGGGCCCAACGGAAATTCCTTCAATCGTTACGCGCTTGCCCAAAACTGGAAGAATTGACATCGACATGTCATATGATTCCATAAAGCCGATCAATGCAATCCGGCCTCCCTGGCGCACGGCATCCAGCGACTTGCGAATATTTTCGCCGCCAACCACTTCGACGATATTGTCTGCACCGCGACCATCGGTAAGTTCCATAACGGCTGCGGGCCAGTCTGGCGTAATGGACCGATCGATGATGTTATCTGCCTTAACGCCCAATTTGCGAAGCTGTTCGGCTTTTTGGTCGCTGCTGGTGGTTACAATAACATTTGCACCCGCCGCCAACCCGAATTGTGCTGCAAAAAGCGACACACCACCGGTACCCTGAATCAGTACGGTTTGATCACTGCGCGATGGTGCAAGTTCGCAAACTGCCATCCATGCAGTAAGGGCGGCGATAGGTAATGTCGATGCCTCTATCGCAGTTAAAGACTTTGGGGCATGAACACACCAGTCCGCAGGCAAAACAACATATTGCGCCAAAATCCCCGGTATGGTGCCGCCAAGTGGCGGGGCGACGCTCCAATCCAGAGCCTCGCCATCGATCCAGTTCGTAATGCACATCGAAACGGCCTGATCCCCAACAGCAAAGCGTGTAACACCTTCACCTGTTTCAATGACCGTGCCGAACATGTCCGATGCCGGCGTAAAGGGAAATTCAGGTTCGAGATACATACGGCTTTCAAGGACTTCTGTATCACGGTAATTCAGCGATACCGCTTCCACCCGGATAAGGATTTCCCCATATCCTGGTACGGGGCGGGAACGGGTTACTTTCTTAAGGTTGGAAACACCAAAGCCGGGCGTTTCCCAACGTTCCATCAAATCTGACATGGCCAATTCCTTTTTGCGTTTGCAAACTTATTTGCACTGCGTTTCAGTGCCTGTGGCCAGTCTATTGACAATCTAATAGAAAATGTTTCTCATTAAATTCTTCATATTTGCGAATAAAGGTCGTCAATAGATGGGGATTCAGCCACATTCACACCTGACCGGGATTACGGCCTTCGTTAGTGCGGTTGATCAGGGCAGCTTTACAGCCGCAGCGGCACATATGGGACTGTCCAAGTCGGCCGTTGCCAAAAGTGTTGCCCGTCTGGAAGAACGACTGGGCGTGCAGCTTTTAAACCGTACCACACGGCACCTTGGTTTAACCGATGAAGGCCGTGCCTTTTACGCCACCTGTATCCGGATACTTGCCGATCTGGAAGCTGCGGAAACAACCCTTTCAGCCCGGCGAATGGTGGCATCCGGTACATTGCGGGTCAGCCTGCCGTCATCTTTTGGTCCGCGCTGGATTTTACCGCTGATGGTGGACCTGCTAAAAAACTTGCCGCAGCTTACGCTGGATGCACGGTTTACCGACCAATATGTCGATCTGGTCGACGAGGAAATCGACCTTGCTATCAGGATTGGCGACATGGCGGATGATGCCGGTTTGATGATGCGAAAAATTGGCGTTCAGACATCTGTGATATGTGCAGCGCCGACATATCTGGCTCTTCATGGCGCTGTGACTGATGCCATTGATTTGCCCAGTCACGCATTGATCGGCGAATTGCGTGAGGGGCGGGTATTACCCTGGCGATTACGGGACAATACCGGGGCCGTGATAAAGGCACCGCTAAAACCACGGCACCTGATCAGTCATGGCGAAGGTATGTTAAGTGCAGTTCTCGCCGGGGCCGGGTTGGCGTGTTTGCCATATTGGCTGGTAAGCGAACATATCAAAGCAGGGCGGTTACAACAAACCGGCACCAACCTTCACGCCGAAGACAGACCCATCAACCTGATCTGGTTGAAAACCGCTGAAATGCTACCGAAAATTCGCGTAACGATAGACGAACTTGTACGATGCTTTCAGCCTGTCCCACCGTGGGAGAAGTTTGATGGAACAGGCCGGTAATAGGTCAGCGCATTGGATGACTAAGACGTAACTAGGACAATATCTACGGCAAACGCCTAAAATCCGTGCAGGGCGCCGCCATCAACAACCAGGATTTCGCCAGTGACATATTTGGCGGCGGGGGAGGCAAGATAGGTCATTGCCCAGCCGATATCTTCGGGGTCGCCGAAACAATCCATCGGGATGCGGGCGCGGATTTTGGCGAAGCGGGCCGGGTCGGTCTGCGTGGCTTTTTCAAAAAGGTCGGTTCTGATCCAGCCAGGTGCAACGCCATTTATGCGTACGCCATCGGGTGCCAGTTCGGTCGCCAGCGCACGCACCAGCCCGACATAGGCCGCCTTTGCCGCCGAATAGCCAATGACATGGGGAATACCCAAAAACGATGCCATCGATGCGGTAAAAAGTATGGAGCCACGCCCGTTTGCCTGACGGATTTGTGGCAAAAATGCCTGGCTAAGCGCAAAGGCACCAGTGACATGGGTGTTCATGACATTGGTGAAATCATCCACCCCCATGTCATCAATCGGCTTTTTCACGGTGTTGCCAGCATTATTGACCAGCAGTGATATCGCCCCAAACCGGTCTTCAACCTTTTGGGCGAAATCACGGCTGTTGGCAGTGTCGGTTACATCAAAGCAGATGGTTTCAACCATGCCGCCCAGTGCATTCTGCACGCTTGCCAGTTTGGCTTCACTGGTACCGGTTAAAATGACCTCGGCCCCGGACTGTAAAAAACAGCTGGCAATGGCCTTGCCCAAGCCACCACTGCCCCCGGTAATCAGGGCGCGATGGCCGGAAAGTGAAAACGCTTTCACTGTCATGCTGTTGCTCCATCATTGTTTTCCGGGTCTAACAAACTGACCAGAATTTTGGTAATGGCGCCGGGGTTGGCCGCCCAGTCCCGCATGGCCTGATCGGCCTGATCAATGGAGACAATGCGTGAAATAATGATATCTGCACAGGCAGGGTTGTCTTCGAGGAAGCGGGTAACCGTTTCAAAATCGTCGCGCGTGGCACCGCGAGAGCCGAGAATTTCGATTTCCTTGGAAACAAACAGGCGGGTTTCAAACTCGACCGGGACTTTGGTGTAGCCAACATACACAACCCGTGCGCATTGCGATGCGGCGTCTACTGCCTGGCGAAAAGTATGCGGGCTGCCTGCGGCTTCCAGCAGAACGGATGGGCCATCACCGCCGGTCAGGGCGGAAAGGCGCGTGGTTACATCCTCGTTTGTGCCATTAATGGTTTCACGCGCACCAAGCTGACGGGCGATTTCCAGTTTGTGGGCGGAAATATCCACGGCAATAACATGGGCACCCTTGCGTTGTGCCGCCAGAACAATGCCAAGACCGATCATACCCACACCCAGAACGGCAACATTTTCACCCGGCTGGATCCGGGCCCGTTCAACGGCGTGAAAGCCAATGGCAAGTGGCTCGATCAGTGCGGTATCGCGTTGTGAAAGATTATGCACCGGAATGACATGCGCCTGTGGCACACAGCAAAATTCAGCCATTGCACCTTCGCGCTGTACGCCCATGGTCTGATTATTCAGGCAGGCATTGGGGCGGTTTTGCCGGCAGGCAAAACAGGTGCCGCAGTTGAAATAGGGCAGGATGGTTACGCGTTGCCCAATGGCAAAATTGCCCGAAACACCCGTGCCCAGTGCATCAATAACACCCGAAAGCTCGTGGCCAGGAACGCGGGGGAAACCCACCATCGGGTTGCGGCCCTGATAGCTACTAAGGTCCGATCCGCAATAGCCGACATAATGCAGCTTTACCCGGATTTCCCCGGCCGCCGGAACTGGTTTGTCCCGGCGGGTTAGGGTGATGTCATCAGGCGCGGTAATGCAGATTGCCTTCATTTGTTCAGTCATGATCCATCCCCGCCTTAGGCAACACCAAACCGGTCCAGCGCATCATCGCGGAGCGTGGTGCCAGCACCGGGCTGTTGGGGAACAAGGAAATATCCGTCTTCAACGGTTGCCGGGTCGGTAAAGCATTCGCGCAGCCAGGGGATATATTCCAGCATGTTGTTGGAAGGGTGGCCAATTGCCGTATGGATGTGGGTTTGCATCATATCGCCAACATGCGACACCACCGGCAGGCCGTAATTAAGGGCCATATCGGCAACCTGGATCCAGGGTGTGATGCCGCCAAGGCGGGCCACATCGGGCTGGGCGTAGTGAAGCGCACCGGCATCAAAGAAGGTTGCAAAATTGTGCGGCAGATAAAGCTGCTCGCCCAAGGCGATCGGGGTGGAAATGCTTTCGGCCAAACGTTTGTGGCTGATCACATCGTCATACCAAAGCGGTTCTTCAAACCACATCACATCGGCATCGGCCAGATATTTGCCAAAACGCATGGCAGTTGGCAGGTCCATCAGGCCATTGGCATCAACCGCCAGGGTCACATCCGGGCCAATTGCCTTGCGGACTGCTTCAAGGCGTTTGATATCGGTGCTAAGGCTGGGGCTGCCAACCTTGATTTTAACGCCGGTATAGCCATCCTTTTCAACAAGACGGCGGCAATCATCTACCAGTGTTTCCAGCGACCAGTTCAGCCAGCCGCCATCGGTGTTATAGGCGCGAATTTTGCGCGCTTTGCCGCCCATTTCCTGCCAAAGCGGCATATTGGACGCCTTTGATTTGATATCCCAAAGGGCCACATCAATCGCACCAAGTGCCAGATGCGAAATACCCCCGCGACCAACCCATTGGACGGGCGGGAAACGTTCCATTTCACGCCACAGGGCCGTAACCTCCAGCGGGTTGCGCCCCATGATCAAATCGGCAAAGCAGGTTTCAATGCACTGGGTAATCAGCCGGTCGCTGGGCAAATGCGCATGCGTGCCCGAATAACCATAACCGGTGATGCCGGCATCGGTTTCAATAATAACCCCGGGGGCACCCCAATGGGTAAGGTTATGGGTACTGTCCGACACACCATTACGTGTGACCGGAACATGCATGATGAAGGTTTTGACAGCCGTAATTTTCAATTTACCAGTTCCTTTGAAATGGCGGTATTTGGCGGGAAATCAGCGATAAAGCAGGGTTGGCAGCATCAGGCTGAGCTGGGGAATGAAAGCCAGCAGCATCAGCACGATCAGCAGCGGAACAAGGAAGGGGGCGGTTGCGCGCACGCATTCTTCAAAGCGCACGCCCGATACCCGCGAGAGCACATAAAGCACCATGCCGACCGGCGGTGTTAACAGCCCTAACATCAAGTTCAGGATGACGATGATCCCCAGATGAACCGGGTCAATGCCGACTGTATGCGCAATGGGCAACAAAACCGGGACCAGAATGGTGATCGCGGCAATTGTTTCCATGAAACAGCCGACAATCAGGACCAGAACCATCATCAGAAAAATAACGATATAGCGGTTATCGGTGAACCCAAGAACAAAGCTGCCCAAATGCTGGGCGGCCTGATTTGCCGTTAAAATCCAGGCAAAAACGGCTGCTGCGCCAACAATCAGCATAATTGCTGCCGTTGTTTCAACCGTATCCATCGTTACACGCAACAAATGGCGCATGGTCAGCGTGCGATAAATCGCAAGACCCAGTATCAGTGAATAGGCAACCGCGGCAACCGCGGCCTCGGTCGGGGTGAAAAGGCCGGTTGAAATACCGCCAATGATGATGACAGGCGTCATCATGGGCAGGAAGGCGTCCTTGCTGGCGCGGCCAAGGTTTGTCAGTGAAAAGGCACGGTCTTTGGGGTATTTGCGACGGTGTGAATACCAGGCAACCATAACCATCAGGGCAATTGCCATTAAAAGACCAGGCACAACACCGGCCAAAAACAGCTGCCCAATCGATACCTGGGCAATCACGCCATAAAGAACCAGTGGCAGCGATGGTGGAATAATGGGGCCAATGGTGGATGATGCGGCAGTGATGCCAACGGCAAACCCGGTTTCATAGCCAGCATCACGCATGGCCTTGATTTCAACATTGCCAAGGCCACCGGCATCAGCCACGGCCGCACCTGACATGCCGGCAAAAATTACGCTGGCACCCACATTGACATGACCAAGCCCGCCGGGCAGCCAGCCGACCAGTGCGCGGGCAAAATTGAAAATGCGTACGGTAATGCCACCGGTATTCATAAGGTGGCCGACCATAATGAAAAACGGCACGGCAAGCAGCGGAAAGCTGTTCACCCCATTGATCATATTGTGAAGCATGCTGATGGGCGGCATACCGGCAATGAACAGATAAACCAGCGATGATCCGGCCAGGGCAACCGCAACAGGGGCCCCACAAACCAGCAAAACCGCCAGCACAACAAACATGATGCCAAGGCTCATGACGGGTGCCTCCGCAGGTCGTGGATGCCGCGCGCAAATGTCACGATTGCCGCGATGGCAAGGCAAACCACAATGGTCCAGAACAGGTAACCGCGCTGCATATCAATGCTGATCATGCGCTGATGGCCCATGCGTTGCGCAAGGGATGCGCCCGACCAGGCCGCATAGGCAAAAAAGGCCGCCGTGATCATATCCATCAGGAAAAACAGGGCGCGCGATGCCACCTTGGGAATGTAAAGATGGAAGAAATCCAGATAGATCTGGCTTTTTTTGCGTGCGCAAATAACAGCCCCGGAAAATGTCACCACGATTAACAGGTAACGGGCGACTTCTTCGGTCCAGGGGATGGAACTGTTAAGCGCGTATCGCGAAAAGAACTGCAAGAAAACGACAAGAACAAGCGCCCAGAACACCATAAAAACCGGGGTGTCCCACCAGGAAATGTCACTGATTTCGGTTTGCTGGGCATCTATTTGCGAGGTGATTTCCTCGGCAATTTTCTGGTCGTGCGAAAGGTCATTCATTTTGCACCTTCACATATCCTGACCGGAAGGGACGGGCAGCGCACGCATGCTGCCCGCCGCGAAAGCGATTTACTGGCCGATGGCTTCCAGACGTTTGAAGGTGTCAGGCGACCAGGGCATGTTTGCCCCCTGCAAAAGCGGCTGAACCACATCCATGAACGGTTTGCGGTCCACTTCATGAACGTTCACACCCTTGTCCTTGAACCACTGAACCAGCGATGCTTCCTGATCACGCACTTCGCCAGTGGCCTTGGCGGCGGCCTTTTTCAGGATGTCGAAAATGATTTTGCGGTCTTCATCTGACAACTCGTCATTGGTGACGCCTGACATGATCGTGGTCAGGGTTGCCGTGGTGTGGCTGGTCAGGCTGATATCGCTTTGGACTTCGTAAAACTGCGCGGCCTTGATGGTGGGCAGCGGGTTTTCCTGGGCATCGACCACACCCTGCTGCAGGCCAAGGTAAACTTCCGAGAAGGCCATCGGGGTCGGGTTGGCACCAACTGCATTGGGAAACAGGGTATAGGCCGGGGCATTGGGCACGCGGATTTTAAGACCTTTCATATCTTCGGGTTTTAAAATCGGCTTGTTTGATGTGACCTGACGGGTGCCGTAATAGGTATGCGTGACCAGAATATTGCCTGTCGCATCCTGGTAACCCTTGGCCATTTCATCACGCAGATCACTGTTCCAGAAGGCCTGCCAATGGTCAAAATCCCGAAAGACAAAGGGATAATCCAGCACGCCGATTTCCGGATAGCTTTGCGCCATAAATGCCGGGCCGGTATAGATCAGGTCAACCGTACCCAGCGAAAGTCCTTCATTGATTGCCTCTTCATTGCCCAGCGAAGAAGAGGGGAAAACCTGCATTTCATAGCGGTCATCGGTCTGTTTTTTAATCTCGTCGGCGGCTTCGAGCAGGACTTTGTGATAGGGCGTTGATTCATCATAGATGTGGGCAAATTTCAAAACCGTTGTGGCATTTGCGGCATTGAATGCGCCAAAGGCAAGGGTGGCGGCAAAGGTTGCAGCCGGTATGAATTTTCCAAAAGACAGGGACATTTCGGTTTCCTCCCGATGGTGTCGGATTGACGGTTTGTTTTTGTTGTTATTTACGACACCTAACAAAAATGGATATTGAGCGCAATATACATTTTTAAGGAATTGACGAAACACATCCCGGCAGGGGATAAATCCTGCAAAATGAGGAGCCGGATGAAAACCGAACCGCCACGCATCAATGATGCGGTTTACAAAATCCTGAAAACGAATATCGAGCAGGGAAATATCCCCTGCGGTGTGCGCGTTCGCGAAACGGATGTGGCGCGTTTGCTTGATGTTGGCCGGGTGCCGGTGCGCGCGGCCCTGGCGCGGCTGGCCGATGAAAACCTGCTGGAAAATGCCACCGGGCAGGGATATTTGCGCCCGGGTACGGGGACCAATGTCGGTGCGGGCACCAGTGGCGATACCATCCCAAAATTTGCCGATCTGGAACTGTCGCTGGACCCGGACCTTTTGGAAATTCTGGGAAATCGCAACTGGCGAATGCGCATTTTTGACGAGGCCGAACTTACCGTGGCATCCGCCCTGGTATTTGGCGCCTATCGCATCAGCGAGGCGCGTTTTGCCGGGCATTACGGTGTTAGCCGGACCATTGCACGCGAATTTTTAAGCCGGATTGAACGGGTCGGGCTGGTAACGCAATTACCCAATGGCCGCTGGCAGGCCGGACCGATGACCGGCAAGGATATTCGCGACCATTACGCCATGCGTTGTGCGCTGGAACCCCTAGCCCTGGCGGATGCGGCAGCACATTTAAACAAAACTGCACTGGCAAAAATGATTACCCGGCTGGAAAATGCACGGGGCCGGATCGAACAGGTAACAACAGAAGATATCCTGCAACTTGAAAAGGATTTGCATGTCGATATCGTGCTGAATAGCGAAAACAGGCCGATGGTCGATGCCATCCGGCGCAGCCAGTTGCCGCTGATATCAACCCATATTTCCTTTGTTGCGACCCAGTCCTATGAAATCGTTGAAAGCACGATTGACGAGCATCTGGCAATTGCCTTTGAACTGAAGGCAAACAGGGCCGATAGGGCCGCAACCCTGTTGTCGCAACACCTGGCCCGCGCACAGGAAACGACCCTTCGCCGCCTTTCGGATTTGCGAGATCATCACCTTAAAAACCGGCCGGATTTTCTGGTGCCGCTGTAAACCGCAATAAATAACGGCAGCTTGCTCCATTTGCTTTGCACGATATTTCCCTGCCTTATTCGGCTGCGCGGGGGCCGGAAAGCTGCGCATCACGGTCCTGTGCCGGGGGCAGGCCGAACATGCGGCGATATTCGCGGGTAAATTGGGAAACACTTTCATAACCAACAGCATAGGCGGCACTGCTTGCTGTCATGCCTTCGGACATGACCATACGGCGCGCCTCGATCAGGCGAAGCTGTTTTTGAAATTGCAGCGGCGATAGCGCGGTTACAGCGCGAAAGTGATGATAAAACGACGACGGACTCATGCCCGCAACAGCGGCAAGCCTGTCTGCCGCGATGGTTTCATGATAATTTGATCGCAACAGGGCAATGGCCCGGGCAATGCGCCGGGTGTGGCTTTCGGGCCAGCCAAGCTGACGAATGGCGGGGCCAAGCGCACCGCTAAGCAACCAGTAATGCAGTTCGCGCACCAGTTGCGGATACAGCATTGCAATGGTTGCCGGCCGGTCGCAAATTTTAAAAAGCCGATGGGCGCAATCGGCAACATCGGGTTCGGTCGGTGTTACCTGAACGGCACTGTCATTGCCGTTCCCCTGTTGGTCCATTTGCAAAACCAGATCGGCAATCACCGCATGGTCAAGGTCAAGCACCAGGGACAGATAAGGTTGATCGGCGCTGGCCTGAATGATCTGGCTGACGGTGGGGACATCAGCCGTAATCAGCAATGTATCGCCAGCGCGCAATGTCACAATTTGCGCGCCCATGGTGACCTGTTTGCTGCCTTGCAGCACCAGACAGACCAGCGGGCGGGAAATGGCATAATCAAGCCCGCCAGGCTTGCCGGCGCAAATGGTGGTTAACCCTGCAATGGGGGTTTGGGCAAGGCCGGCGGCATTGGCATGTGATTGCGTAAAGGCCCGAACGGTATGAAGCAATGTATCTGTCATGGGCAAAGCTTACGCCGGTTTTGGCACACCGTAAATACGATTGGAGGAATAGGCTAACCAACAGGAGGTTCCGGCAACGACGGGCAGGGGGATCGGGCGTAGAAGAACGCATCCCAACCAGACGATGGAGACCCCGATGTCAAAGATTGCACTTGTTACCGGTGCCAGCCGTGGCCTTGGCCGCAACACTGCCCTTGCCATTGCGCGCAGCGGCAATGATGTCATCATCACCTATCAAAGCCGCGAAAGCGACGCCAATGCCGTTATTGCCGAAATTACAGCACTGGGTCGCAAGGCTGTTGCCCTTCAGCTTGATGTTGGCAATGTTGCCGGTTTTGGCACCTTTGTTGAACAACTGACCGGCGCATTGCGAAAAAACTGGCAGCGCGACAGTTTTGACCATCTTGTTAATAATGCCGGGCATGGCGAGATGGCGGCCATCACCGATACCACCGAAGAACAGTTCGACCGGCTGGTGAATGTGCATTTCAAAGGGGTTTTCTTTCTGACCCAGGCGTTGTTGCCGCTGCTGGCCGATGGCGGGCGTATTGTCAATCTGTCATCGGGTTTGACGCGGGTTTCCTATCCGGGTTTTTCGGCCTATTCCGCAGTCAAAGGCGCTGTTGAAATCCTCAGCCTTTATCTGGCAAAGGAACTGGGGGCACGCGGCATTGCGGTGAATACGGTGGCACCTGGCGCCATTGAAACCGATTTTCTGGGTGGTGCCGTTCGCGACATGCCGGACTTGAACAAGGTTTTCGCCGATATGACCGCACTGGGCCGCGTTGGTGTGCCCGATGATATCGGCCCCATGATTGCCAACCTGCTAGGGGATGGCAATCGCTGGATAAATGCCCAGCGTATCGAGGTTTCCGGCGGTCAGAATATCTGACGCTTTCCCGGTTACTCCCCAACCCCGACCTGGGATTTAACCCCTGATATGCTGGCTTCGGGCTGGCAGGCGATCAAAGGCCTGTCAGCCTGCAAGCGTTGGTAAACCGGAAATGAAACACTGATCAGTCGTGGGATCGGCCAAAATCAAGGACATATCGAAACCGTTCAGCCGGATATTCGCTGCGCGACATCTGGAAGATGTTATTGGCGTGGTCAAAATACCAGCGCTTGATCAAAAGCGACGGGCCATTTTCCTTGGCCTGCAACATTTCAGCGGTTTCCGGCGAAAGCAGGCGTGCGGAAACCTCCTGGCGGATGGCCTCTATCCGGACCTGATATTGTTCTTCGACCAGATCGGCGATCGGGCGGCGCGCATCGGGGATTTTATCGACAACGCCGTTATAAAGCGCGTCAAAATAAACCTCGACATGGCAAATCGGTTCTTCGGTTTCTTCCTGGTTCCAGCGAATGCCCTCAACCCGAACCAGGCTTCGGCCAACCGGGAATCCAACCTCGTCGGCCATATCGGCATCAACCACAATTTCACGGATCGAAATGATATTAAGCCGGATCGACTTGGTATATTGCAGCAGGTCCTCAACCGAGCTCCAACCTGCCTGAAAAGACTGGTTGCGCACGGCATTAACCACGCGTGATCCGATGGCGGCACTGCGCACGATCAACCCGTCTGCCTGAATATTGGAAAGGGCGGTTCGCACCGTCGCCCGGCTGACACCAAAACGCGCACACAGGTTTTCCTCGGTCGGAAGCAGGCTGTCTACGGGGAATTCGCCTGATGAAATTCGGGCCCTGAGGTAGTCTTCGACGATCCGGTATTTTGGCTGACTTTGTTTTTTAACCAACTACTTGTCGTCCTTTCTTCGCGTTCTGGTGAAAATGGCGCGCTGGTTTTTGCGAAAAGCACACAAATTTATATTTGACAATGTACGTACATTCGAACAATCATTTGTCCGTACATTCGAACAAATAACCGAACAATGATACAAAATGCTTCTCGCGATGTGAAGGTCAGAATAATGAATAACCGTATGGAAGCGGATGCTTATGGGGAGGTTGCAATCCCGGCAGAGGCATATTGGGGCCCGCAGACAGAACGTTCCCGCCACCTGTTTGCCATTGGCAATGAATGCCTGCCCGATGATGTGATCCATTGTTTCGGGGCGCAAAAAGTTGCTGCCGCCCGTGCCAATATGGCGCTGGGCCTGCTGCCCGAACAATTGGGCAATGCCATTATTGCCGCTGCCACCGAAATGCAGCAGGGCCGCTTTGATCGGCAGTTTCCCGTGATGGTCTGGCAAACCGGGTCCGGCACCCAGACCAATATGAATGCCAACGAAGTGATCGCCAATCGCGCCAATGAAATGCTGGGTCATGCCCTTGGCGCGCGTAAACCGGTGCACCCCAATGACCATGTCAATAAGGGGCAATCATCAAACGATACCTTTCCAACCATCATGCATATCAGTGTGTTGCGGGCTGTTTTTAACATTCTTGTGCCTGCCGGGAAAACACTGGTCACAAGCCTTGCCAAGCGTGCCGATGAATTTCACCACCATGCCAAACTGGGCATGACGCACTTGCAGGATGCATTACCCGTTACGTTGGGCATGGAATTTCGCGCCTGGCAGCACCAGGTGGAAACCGCACTGGAACGCATTGAAAAACAGGCGCAGGAATTATGCGAACTGCCCCAGGGCGGTACGGCAAGCGGCAGTGGCGTTAATGGCAATCCCGAATTTGCCAGCCTGGTTGCCAAAGACCTTTCCGCCTTTGTTGGCCAGCCCCTTCGTGCCAGCCAGGCACCCAGCTATTTGATGGCATCGCACGATGTTTTTGCAGGCCTGTGTGGCAGTTTAAATACCCTGGCATCCGCCCTGATCAAAACCTGTACCGATATTCGCCTTCTGACATCCAGTTTGGGTGGCACCCCATCCATGACCCTGCCAGATGACGGGCTTTCATCCTCCATCATGCCGGCAAAACGCAATGCCACGGTGTGCGAGGCGGTTATTCAGGTTTGCATGCGTGTTATTGGCAACAGTGCGGCCGTATTGGCAGCCAATAATTCCAGCGTGTTGCAGCTCAATACCTGCAAACCCCTGATCTTGAATGAAACGCTAAATTCCATTTATCTGCTGGCCGATGCGCAAAAGGTGCTGGCAAGGGGCTGTATTGACGGGTTGGGCGCGGACCGCGCAGCACTAGGCGCATCACTGGCAAAATCGCCGGTCCTTGGGGCCATTTTGGGGCCGGTGATTGGCTATGACATGGCCGCCCGCCTGACGCGTGAATGCTGGGATAGCGGTATTCCCATGCGTGATATCCTTGAACGCGACGGCATTTTAAGCGGGGCGGAATTTGACCATCATCTAAGGCAGGCCTTAAACCCCGATGATCTAGACCGGTCAAAGACGGATGCGGATGAAAATGGCGATCTGGACGCTGATCAGCAAGGCGCAACCATCCTTCAGGCCCGCAAAGCTGGCGGGGGTTTGTGATGATGCAGTTTACCGGAATGACCCAAAGTTCGCTGGTGGATTCCCCGCTTTTCGGGCACAGCTTTGTCGATGATGCCATGCGCGATATTTTCAATTACCGCGCCTATATCGCCCGCTGTGTCGAGGTTGAAGTCGCCCTTGCCCGGGCCGAGGCCAAACAGGGTGTGATCCCGCAAGAAGCAGCCGATGGCATTGCCAATGCTGCCGCAAATCACGAATTTGATTTGGCCCGCCTGAAACATGAAACCGAAATTGTCGGTTATCCCATTTTGCCAATTGTCGAACAGCTTGCGGCACATGCCGGTGATGCCGGGCGGTATTTGCATTGGGGGGCCACAACCCAGGACATCATGGATTGCGCGACCATCCTGCAAATGCGTGATGGCCTTGCCCTGATTGAACGCCAGCTTGATGAAACGATGGCGGCACTGGCCCACCTTGCCCGGACATATCGTGACACGGCAATGGCGGGGCGCACCCACCTGCAACATGCCTTGCCCATTACATTTGGCTACAAGGCCGCAGTGTGGCTTTCCAGTTTGAAACGCCATTCGGAACGGCTGGCACAATTAAAGCCGCGCCTGTTGGTAGTCCAGTTTTCCGGTGCCAGCGGCACGCTGGCATCATTGGGGGATCACGGCCTTGCCGTGCAGGCCGGGCTTGCAGGGGAACTGGGCCTTGGTGTGCCCGAAATTACCTGGCATTCCAGCCGCGATGGCGTGACCGAGGCCGTGCAGCTTATGGCGCTGATTTGTGGCAGCCTCGGCAAGATCGCGGTTGATATTTCCATCATGATGACAACGGAACTGGGCGAAGTTGCCGAACCGTTTGAAAAACATCGTGGTGCCTCAAGCACCATGCCGCAAAAACGCAACCCCATTTCGTGTGAATTAATGATCGCGGCGGCCAAAATGGTGCGCCAGCATGCCGGTCTTATGCTTGATGCCATGGCACATGATTTTGAACGGGCAACCGGCCCCTGGCATCTGGAATGGTCGGCCATTCCCGAAAGTTTCGCACTGACATCAGGCGCACTGGCGCAGGCCATTTTCATGCTGGGTGGGCTGGAGGTTTACCCGGCACGGATGCGCCAAAATCTGGGGGTTTCGCGCGGCCTGATCGTGGCCGAAGCCGTGATGATGGCGCTTGCCCCCTTTGCCGGGCGGCAAACATCGCATGATCTGGTTTATGCGGCCTGCCGCATGGCAGCTGAAAAGGACACATCGCTTTACGATGCCCTTGCGCAGGATGGCGAGATTACCCGCCATCTTGGCCCGCAGGACTTACAACACCTGACCGACCCGGAAAATTATCTGGGATCGGCTGGGAAAATGGTGGATCGGGTTTTGTCGGGCACTCACTAGCCCGTCAAGGCCCCATAACCCGCAAATATCGCCCAACCAGCATTTGCCAAGTGGCAAGTGAACCGTCCTGCTTTGCCTTGTCCTGGGTAAAACGGGGCATAACAGGGCGAAAACTGCAAGAAAACCCGGCCCTTGGCAATCATTCAGGGCAGGGCCGGAACGACCAGAAACAAATAACCTTCAGGGAGTATGAAAATGCGTCTTTTTAACCGAAATCTTCTTCTCGCCGGTGTAGCAATGGCAACGGTTCTGGGCTTGGGACTTGATGCATCCGCACAGGAAGTGATCAAGTTTTCCCATGGTGTAGCGCCCGATACGCCCAAGGGCAAAGCGGCCGAATATTTTAAGAAACGTGCCGAAGAAATCCTTGGCGACAAGGTAAAGGTCGAAATATACCCGAATTCCCAGTTATTTGACGATAACAAGGTTCTTTCGGCCATTTTGCGCGGTGATGTGCAGTTCGGGGCACCGGCACTGGGCAAGCTTAACAAATGGACGAAAAAGCTGCAGATCTTTGATTTGCCGTTCCTGTTCAAGGATATGGATGCCGTTTCCTGCTTCCAGGATAGCGACAAGGGCAGGGGCCTTTTCAATTCCATGACCGACAAGGGCATGCTGGGTGTCAGCTATTGGCATAATGGCTTAAAGCAGCTTTCGGCCAATACGCCGCTGCGTGAACCGACAGATGCCAAGGGCCTTAAATTCCGTATTCAGACATCCGATGTGCTGGCCGCACAGTTTGAGGCAGTTGGTGCCGTTCCCCAGAAAATGGCCTTTGCTGAAACCTACACCGCCCTTCAGACGGGTGTTGTTGATGGTCAGGAAAACACCTGGTCAAACATGTATTCGCAGAAGTTCTACGAAGTTCAGAAATACACCACGGAATCCAACCACGGGCTTCTTGATTACATGGTGATCACGTCGGACAAATGGTGGAAGGGCCTTGACCCTGAAATGCGCGCCGGTCTGACCCAGGCAATGGATGATGCCACGAAATATGGAAATGATCTTGCCGCCGAACTGAACATGGAACAGCGTGAAAAAACCCTGCAATCTGGCGAAACAGAGCTGGTTGAACTGACCGATGCGCAGTTCAAGGACTGGCAGTCGGCGATGAAACCGGTCTGGGATCAGTTCTCTGGTGAAATTGGTCAGGACCTGATCGACGCTGCCGCAGCCTGCAACAAGTAATTCCCTGTAAATCTTTCTGGATAAGGGACCGTTCACGATGATCTCGACGGTCGTTACCCGGCTGGAGGAGGGCTTCATAGCCCTCCTGCTTGCCGCCATGACTACACTTACCTTCGCCAATGTCATTGCCCGGTATGTGTTCAATTCCGGCATTACCTGGGCGCTGGAAATGACTCAGTTCCTGTTTGCCTGGCTGATCCTGTTTGGCATGTCCTACGGGGTCAAGATTGGCAGTCATATTGGTGTTGATGCGCTGGTGAAACTGTTTCCGGCAACCCTGCAGCGCATTATCGGCCTGATCATTGTTGCAGCAGGCCTGCTTTACTGCTTCTGGATTACCAAAGGGGGCTGGGAACTGGTCGCCTTTAACCACATGCTGGAAATGGAAGCCGAAGATTCCCCGCTGATGCTCTGGGTGGTCTATCTGATCATGCCGGTGGGCGGTGCGCTGCTGGCATTCCGTCTTGCACAGGTTGCCTGGCGGATCATTACCGGCAAGCAGACCGGCTTTACCCTGGCTGACGAAGCCCGCGAAGCCATCGACCAGCTTGGCGGTCAGGCCGATGTCAATGACGATGCAAAGGGCGGGTCATCCCGTTCCGCATCCTAAGCGCCAAAGAGGAATCGCTTCCCCATGACCATTGCATTCCTGTTTGTTCTGCTTTTTGCCCTAATGGCGTTTGGTGCCCCCATCGCCCTGTCGCTGGGTGTGTCCTCGCTGGCAACCATCCTGCTTTTTGGCAATGACAGCCTGGCAACCCTGGCAGAAAAACTTTTCAGCGGGATGGAGCATTACACCCTTCTCGCCATTCCCTATTTCATTCTGGCCTCCACCTTCCTGTCGACCGGTGGGGTGGCCCGCCGCCTGATCAATTTTGCCGTCAATTCCGTGGGCTGGTTCCCCGGCGGGCTGGCAATGGCATCGGTTCTGGCCTGTATGCTGTTTGCGGCCGTCTCCGGCTCCTCCCCGGCAACGGTGGTGGCCATTGGCTCCATCGTGATCGGGGGCATGGTCCGTTCGGGCTATCCGCAAAACTTTGCCGCCGGTGTGATCTGTAACGCCGGGACGCTGGGCATTCTTATTCCGCCATCGATCGTGATGGTGGTGTATGCCGCGGCAACCCAGGTGTCGGTTGGCCGCATGTTCCTGGGCGGGGTTATTCCCGGCCTGATGGTGGGCATCATGCTGATGCTGGCGATTTTTGTGGTCGCCAAGGTTAAAAACCTGCCCAAACAGGACCGACCCAGCCTCGGCGAATGGGGCGGCAGCCTGCTTTCCGCATCGGGCGGCCTGTTCCTGGTCATTCTGATCATGGGTGGCATTTATGGTGGGGCCTTCACCCCGACCGAAGCCGCGGCCGTTGCCTCGTTCTATGCCATGCTTGTTGCGGTGTTGTTTTACCGCGACATGGGTCCGATCAAGGACCAGCCCTGGATGCCCGCTGGTGGCAATACCAGCTTTGGCGCGGTTGCCTCACGCAATCTGGGCCTGATGGGCAAGGCGATTGTTCTGTTGCCGTTTGACAAGGACATCCGCCACGTTCTGCTTGAAGCCGGCAAAGTGACCATCATGCTGATGTTCATCATTGCCAATGCCATGCTGTTTGCCCATGTGCTGACGACCGAACGCATCCCGCACACCATCGCCGAAGCCATCATTGGCTGGGGCCTTCCGGCCTGGGGTTTCCTGATTGTCGTCAATATCATCCTGCTGGTTGCCGGTAACTTCATGGAACCGTCCGCCATCCTGATGATCATGGCGCCGATCCTGTTCCCGATTGCGATGAAGCTGGGGATCGATCCGATCCATCTAGGCATCATCATGGTGGTGAATATGGAAATCGGCATGATCACGCCGCCGGTGGGGCTGAACCTGTTTGTCACATCGGGCATAACAGGCATGCCGTTGCTTAAAGTGGTGCGCGCAGCCTTCCCGTGGCTGATGATCCTTCTGGTCTTCCTGATCATCATCACCTATATCCCCGCCATTTCCACATGGCTTCCGACCCTGCTGATGGGCCCGGAAAAGGTGATGAACTACTAGGGTTGCAACCCGCATATCAAATCAAAGGGGCGTTCTGGCAACAGGATGCCCCTTTTTTTTTCAAATTTGGCCTTAACCCAGCATATCGCACAACTGATGCAGGTTTTGAATGATCAGGGTATCTGACACGTCATCTGCGCCTGCCAATGCATCCTGCGCCCTATCGCGCACAAGCCATGCGGCCTTGCACCCGGCCAAAAGTGCGCCGCGCACATCAAGTTCAACATCATCGCCCACATGCAACATATTCGATGGTGCTATATTCAGGGCCACGGCGCTGGCATGGAAAATGCGGGCATCGGGTTTGGCAATGCCAAGCTGATGGGCAAAAAACCGGGCCTCAAAGAAATGGTCAATGCCAATTGCCGCCAGGTCCGCATTGCCGTTGGAAATGGCTGCCAATGGATAATGTCGGCTTAAATATTTCAGTGCGGGAAGGGCATCGTCAAAAAATGTTACCTTTTGGCGTTCGGCATAAAAAAGATCATATCCGGGATCGGCAAGATCGGGGTTTTCACCTGCCGCCATCAGAATATTGCGAATGGATGTTCGGCGTAACAGGGCAGGGTCATGCGCCATGGCCGGGCAGGTGACGGCCAGATTATTGCGAAACTGGCGCAATTGTTCCGGCCCGCTTAAAATACCGGCTGTTGCCGGGGCTTGATGCTGCAGCCATTGATAAAGGGCTGCCTCGGCCTTCAGGACAGCGGCATTGAATGGCCATAACGTATCATCAAGGTCAAATGACAGACCGGCAATATTGTTCAGGCGCATATGGATTGTAATTTTGGCTGGGCGATGCGCACATAATCGGCCGCATTCATAATGATAGAACAATCAAGCCGCCCGGCATTAAAGGCAATTTCGTCATAGGCCTCAATCAGGGCCGGGTCAGCCAACAGCATAATGCGGGATGAAAATGAAAAAGGCGGGATCGCGCCAATTTTGCAACCGGTTTCACGGGTGGCTTCTTCGGGGGATGCCAATGTGACCTTTTTTAAGCCCGCCGCCGATGCGACCTTGCGAAAATCCAGCTTCTGATCGCCAGGTAGAACGGCAAGAACATAAATTTCGGGCGTGCCTTTGCTTTTGCATAACATGGCCTTTGCCCCCTGACCGGGGGCGGTGCCGCGAATGGCGGCCACTTCGGCAGACCGGCCCTCGGGGGCGTGTTCGATCCTGCGAAAACGTGTCCCACCTGTTTCCAAAAGCGCACTTAGCTGGTTAAACATGGCAAAATAATTCCTGCATTCAAACAATTGCCGGATGCGCGGGGACTTATCCTTCCCCGCGCACCATCGGCTGGTTTCTGTTTTAGGCCTTTTCCTGGCTTGTGAAAATTGTTTCAGCCTTCAGGACATGGGGCGTGTCATAGGCGATCTGGTCAAGTTCACCTTCGCTGCGGGCAACCAGGCAGGCAACAGCGCAATCACCCGTCACATTTAGCGATGTTCGCGCCATATCAAGGATACGGTCAATGCCGGCGATAATCGCAATGCCTTCCAGCGGCAGGCCAACCGATGACAGGACCATTGATGTCATGACCAGTCCAGCCCCGGGAACACCCGCTGTGCCGATAGAGGCCAGCGTCGATGTCAGCGCGATGGTCAAAAACTGGCTGGTGGTAAGGTCAATACCGTAGGCCTGGGCGATGAAAACCGCGACAACACCCTGATAAAGGGCGACACCATCCATATTGATGGTTGCGCCTAATGGCAGGACAAAGCTGGAAACCCGGCGTGAAACGCCCAGATTGCGCTCCGTGGACATCATCGTGACCGGAAGCGTGCCCGAGCTTGAAGTGCTGGTGAAGGCAACAATGATCTGTTCGATGCTGCCCTGAAAAAAACGTACCGGGTTAAGCCGCCCGATAAAGCGGATCATACCGCCATAAACCAGCAGGGCATGAATGACACAACCGACATAAATAATGGCAATGACTTTGGCCAGGGATGCCAGAAGGTCCAGCCCATAGCTGCCTGCAACCCAGGTCATCAGTGCAAATACGCCATAAGGGGCAAAGGAAATAATGATCGATGTCAGCTTGTACATGACTTCGGCGGCGGCATCGAAAAACCGTTTCACCGGTTTGGCCGCATCCCCGGCAAGCACAATTGCCATGCCAAGTAAAATGGCAAAAACAATGATTTGTAGCACATTGCCATTGGCAAAGGCCTCGATTGGGTTGGTCGGCACCAGACCCAACAGGGTATCGGTAATGCCGGGTTCGGTTGTTGCGGCTGCTGCATGTTTGGCCGCGCCAGCGCCAATATCAACACCAATGCCCGGTTTGAACAAAACGGCAAGACCCAGGCCAATACAAATTGCAATGGCCGTTGTGCCCAGATACAGCACAAAGGTTTTAATGCCCAGACGGCCCATCGTTGCCAGATCCTGCAACGATGTCACCCCGCTGACCAGCGAAACAAAAATCAGCGGGACGGTCAGCATTTTGATGCCGCGAATGAAAAGATCGCCAATCGGTTTGATGCCATCGGCAAAGCCGGCATTGCCTGTCCGGTTAAGAACTACGCCAAGCACCAGCCCAAGTGCCAGCGCGATGAATATCTGTTTCCAGAGCTGCATACCTGTCCAGAAACCGAAAGGTCCCCGGCGGGTGGTCGAAGATGAGGGATTTGTTGTCATTTTTATCTCCTGATGATCCCCGGCTGTTCCGGGCTTCGTTTTCGATGGCATTCCACCGTTTGGGGCGAAAAACCGCGCCAAACAGGCGTTTGAAAACCATCGAGGGAAGCTGCAATGCGCCATGCCCCCTGATCATGCAGGGCGCATTGCAGATAAACTGGTGGTGTTGCCATGGGCCGAAACACCGCAGCTTTATTCGTTATCGTTCTGAAAATAATGGGCTGTGCGCGCGTTAGGGCGCTGCGGCTGGCGCGTTTTCTGGCGAGGCAAGAGCAATCGCCTCGATCTCGATATCAAGGCCGAAATGCAGTTCGGGTACCGATGCAACCGCGCGCGCCGGGCGATGGTCGCCAATCCAGCTGGCATACAGGTCGTTAAATTGCGGCCAATATTTGATATCGGTTACATAGATGCGTACCTGAAGCAGCCTTTCGCGGGTTATACCGGCGCAGGCCAGGCAGGCATCCAGATTTGCCAGCGTACGGGTGGCCTGTTGGTGAAAGGATTTACCGGTTAACGCCGTGCCATCGGGCAATATGGGCAACTGGCCGGATATGAAAACCTGACCGGCCGCCACGCAGATATGGGAATAATGGCCCGCCGGGCGGGTGATATCCTGGCTGTTAAGACAGCGGATATCGTCGTTTCGGGCGAGAGTGTTCATGCTGGTTCCGTGGTGAAAATGGGCAAAGTTATCGCGTTCCCTCAACCCGGCGGGTTGATGGTTGGGTCGCATCAAGGATGTTTAAGGGCCGTCAAAAACGGCGGGAAATTACGCCGAAAGCAGGCTTACAAAGCGCGACAGATCGACATTGCCGCCACTTACAAGCACGCCAATGCGCTTGCCTTTCAGATCGGCCTTCATCTGCCGTGCCGCGGCAAAGCCAAGGCACCCGGTCGGTTCGACATACAGTTTCATGCGCGTTGCCATGAAACTCATGCAATCCACCAGATCGGCATCCGGAACGGTCAGAATATCGCGAACATCGCGTTTGATGATCGGGAAGGTCACATTGCCCAGATGCTGGGTCTGGGCACCATCGGCGATGGTTTGGGGTGTGTCGATATGAACGATGGAACCGGTTTGAAAGGATTGCTGGCCGTCATTTCCCGCTGCGGGTTCAACACCATAAAGGTCGCAATCAGGTGACAACGCCCGGGTTGAAAGGGCACTGCCCGATAACAGGCCACCACCCCCAAGCGGTACAAAAAACGCATCAAGGGGGCCGACTTCGTCAAACAGTTCCTTGGCCGCCGTTCCCTGTCCGCACAGAATATCGGGGTGGTCATAAGGCGGGATTAATGTCATGCCATGCTTTTCGGCCAGATCACGGCCAATCTGTTCGCGGTCTTCGGTGTAGCGGTCATAAATGACGACATTGCCGCCATAGCCACGGGTTGCTGCAACCTTGGCGGCGGGTGCATCGTGGGGCATAACAATGGTTGCCGGAATATCAAGCAACCGTGCCGACAGGGCAATGCCCTGCGCGTGATTGCCCGACGAATAAACAACAACGCCAGCCTTGCGCTGGGCCGCCGTAAACTGCGACAGGGCGTTAAAGGCACCGCGAAATTTAAATGCCCCGGTGCGTTGCAGGTTTTCGCATTTGAAAAATACCTCGGCACCGAATTCGGCATTTACGGTACGTGATGTCATGACCGGGGTTTGATGGGCATGGCCCTTTATGCGGGCGGCAGCCGCGCAAACATCCTCGAATGTGGGAAGGCTGGTCATTGAAGTCCTCTCCTGGGCTGTCAGTTTTTATGCATGACTTTAGGGCCCGCGCTTTTGGCGGGCGACCGGCAACGGTGCCGGAAACGATCTTTTTTCCTTGCGGAAACAGGCGGTAATGTCAGGTCTTGTTCACATGGCTTTGCCGTGTTTTCGCGACACAGCCATGCTCAGCTTAAGGCATGTTATGGGGCACAGGCCTGCCAGAGGCAGGCGAAAGCCCCGGTTATTTTGCATAGCCATAAACAGATGCGCGGGACACCCCAAGATGGCCGGCAACAATCTCCATCGAACGGCGTAAATCCAGCAGACCCGCAGCTTTCAGCTCCTGCACAAGCGCGCGGCGATCGCTGGCTTTTAACGCGCGTGGGGTGGTGGCGAGTTTGGCGGCGAACTGGTCAATCCGGGCGCGAATGGCATCTGACCCGGCGGGATCAAAACTTTCCTTGGCGGGGGCATCGGCCTCGATGGCGACGAACTGGTTTAACATGCCCTGAAAACCCTGAAACACCGTCAGGTCGATATTCATGCAAAGGGCCGCGATATATTTGCCCTCAGAATCCTTGATGCCAACCGACGTACTTTTAACCTGCCGTCCATCGGCAAAATTGTTCGGGTAATTGGCAATGACCTGTTCAAATTCGGGGTCAAGAATACGCGCAAGGCCAAGCTCGGTCGCGGGATCGCCAATTTCGCGGCCAGAAAGATTGTTGTGGATTGCCAGAACGGCGTGGGACGGATCAAGCAGGTCATGCACGACAATTTCGCAAAAGGGCGCAAAGGTGCGGGCAAGGCCATCGGCAACCTGTTTGATCTGTTCAAGCAGCAAGCGCTGTTCTGGCGTACGTTTTGTCATGGTAATGGAACCTGTTGTGATTAGGTTTTGACAATTTGTCTAAAATTATAAAAATTGTCAATACATCAAAACCACAAGAAATCGCAAAAACGCGCAATGATCCGAAAATCGTTTCTATACATCGCCCAAAACAACGCTATATCTGCCGGGCGGAGGATAGCCGTTATAACGGGTGCGACGAACGTTATCGTCTCGATGCGCGGTCGCCAAAATCCCGGTCAATAAGGAATAAACCATGAATAATCCCATATCTGATCAGTCGCGCCGTATTGTTGTTCTGGGCACCGGGGGGACCATTGCCGGGTCGTCGGCCAAGGCGGGCGCCAATGTTGGTTACACGGCGGGCACCGTGCCGGTAACCGCATTGCTGGATGGTTTTTCTGCCCCGGACGGGTTTGAATTGCATGTCGAGCAGGTCGCCCAGATCGACAGCAAGGATATGGATTTTGCAACCTGGCGCAGCCTGCATGAGCGCTGCCAATACTGGCTGGCACAGGATGATGTTGCCGCCCTGATCATTACACACGGCACCGACACCATCGAAGAAACATCGTTTTTCCTGCATTCCACACTGAATGCCACCAAACCGGTTGTCATGACCTGCGCCATGCGCCCGGCAACATCAACCAACCCGGACGGCCCCCAAAACCTGCGCGACGCCATCACCGTTGCATCAAGCCCGGATGCAACCGGCGTGATGATTGTGTGCGCCAGCGAAATACACGGTGCCAAAGAAATCAGCAAAACGCACCCTTATCGCCTTAATGCCTTTAATTCCGGTGATGCCGGGCCGATTGGCTATGTTGAAGAAGGTCGGGTACGCCTGGTGCGCCAATGGCCACAGGAAGCACACGTCAGCACAGCCATTTCATTGCCGCCAGCGGATAACTGGCCGCGTGTCGATATCGTGCTAAGCCACGCTGGTACGCGCGGTGAAATCGTCAACGCGCTGATCCGCGAACACCAGGAAAACCACACCGATGCCGCGGCCGGGATTATCCTGGGCGCAACAGGTAATGGCAGCCTGCATCAAAGCCTGGAACAGGCCGGGCTTGCCGCGCGCGATGCCGGGATTGAAGTGCTGGTCGCAACACGCTGCATCGCCGGGCATATCATTCCTTCACTCAGCGAAAAGTTGCCAATCAGCATTGATCTGTCGCCGGTAAAGGCACGGATCGCCTTGCTGTTAAAGCTGATATCGAAAGATCAAAAATAACATTATTTCAAATGTTTGTTGCAATATATGAATGTATAACATGAAATAATGTTATGCCGTTGCAAGGCACATTGAAGGGCAAATATCACATACGCGAAAAAAGCCAAACGGCACCCGCATCAGGGTGCCGTTTGGTCGTATGGATACCGGGTTTGCAGGAACCTGACCGCTTGGCGGGGTGGCAATCGGGGCAGGATGGCCGCTTATATCCACACGATAACTGAAACACGGAAGGCTAGTGTTTCAGAATCTGGTTTAAAAACTGGCGGGCGCGATCATTTTGCGGATTGGTGAAAAATGCGTTCGGTTCGCCTTCTTCAACGATCTGGCCTGCATCCATGAAAATGATGCGGTCAGCCACGGCGCGGGCAAAGGCCATTTCATGGGTAACGCACACCATCGTCATGCCATCGCTGGCAAGTGACGTCATGGTTTCGAGGACCTCGGACACCATTTCAGGGTCCAGCGCCGACGTAGGTTCATCAAACAGCATGACAGCCGGGTTCATACAAAGCGACCGGGCAATGGCAACACGCTGCTGCTGGCCGCCGGAAAGCTGAATGGGGAATTTGTTGGCCTGTTCGGGGATGCGCACACGCTCAAGATATTGCAGAGCGGTTTTGCGGGCTTCTTCCTTTGATACACCCTTGATCCACATCGGGCCGATCATGCAGTTCATCAGCACCGTCATATGCGGGAACAGGTTGAAATGCTGAAACACCATGCCGACATTTTTGCGCACATCGCCAACGTCACGCATTTTGTTATGCAAGGTGATGCCATTCACCCGGATTTCGCCTTTCTGGTGCGCTTCCAGCCGGTTAAAACAGCGAATAAGCGTTGATTTCCCAGACCCGGACGGGCCGCATACCACAATGCGTTCGCCTTTGTGGACCTCCAGGTTGATGTCGTTTAACACCTGAAAAGCACCATACCATTTGCAGACATTTTTGGCTTCGATGATGGTTTCCGTGCTCATCGTACTTTGCTCCTGGCGAAGTGCTTTTCAATGCGGGACTGAACAAGTTCAAGAACGATCGACATGATCCAGTAAATCACCGCTGCCGAAATCAGCATTTCCATATGATTGAAGGTTTTCTGCCCCAGGGTGCGGGCCAGAAACATCAATTCCCAAACCCCGATCACGGAAACCAGCGAACTGTCCTTCAGCATGGAAATAAACTGGTTGCCGGTGGGCGGAATGATCACGGGCAGGGCCTGGGGCAGGATGATTTTGCGCATGGTAATGCCAAAACCAAAACCGATCGAACGGGCCGCTTCCCATTGGCCGCGATCAATGCTTTGGATGCCGGAACGGAAAATTTCCGTCATATAGGCACCATAACAAAGCGATAGCGCAATGATGCCAGCAGGCACCGCATCAATGATGTAACCAAGTTGCGGCAGACCCAGATAGATCAGGTAAATTTGCATCAAAAGCGGCAGGCCGCGAAAAAAGGATGTGTAAAAACTGGCAATCGCATAGGCAAAGCCATTGTTTGATAGCTTGGCGACCGCGCCAATAATGGCAATGACCGACGCAATCATGATGGAAATGGCCGACACATAAAGCGTGGTCAGCAAGCCCTGAGTAAGCATGAAGGGCAGTTTTTGGCCGATAAATTCAAGGCTGAGATCAAAGGTTTCAAAGAAAGCCAGAAACAGCAGCAGCAATTCAAGCCAGACAATGCCGATTTGCGCCACCAAGGGAAGGAAGCCAATGATGACAATATTCAGACAGAACAGAACCGAAAGCACAACGGCAATGGCAAAACGCCCGTAAAGCCCGCTTTGGGCCGGGTCGCCAATAACCGGGCGCATCAATTCGCCCATGGTGGTTCCGGTCAGATTGAACGCCATGAAAAAGGCAATCACCACAACAAACATGGTGGCGATAAACCATGGCTTATGCACAAGTATGTCGGATTCAACAGTATCCGGATAAAGCATCAGGAAGCCCCCTGTGGCAAAATGGCGGCCTTCGGGCCGAAAGCCGCCAACTGTTTTGATTTATTTTGTTGTTGTGTAATCGACGCCGTACCATTTGACGGAAATTTTACCGAGCGTTCCGTCGGCCTTCATATCGGCAATGGCCGCGGCGATTTTTTCTTTCAGTTCGGGGTCGCCATGTTCGATGGCAACGGCAAGCGGTTCGTAAAATACCGGATCGCCAAGCTGGCGGATCGGATAACCGGCCTTTTGCGCATCAAGAATACTGGGAAGGGAGGATAAAACCGCATCAAGGCGCGTGCCATCGCCCAGGCGCAAATCATCAAAGGCGGTTGACGAATTGGCATAGGATTTTACCTGGCCCGGCGTGAACTGATAGGTGAAGGCAGGCGCACCTGCTGCATCGAGAACCAGATCATGGTTGGCATAGGCTTCAAAGGTGGATGTGGTCGTTGCGCCAACAACCTTGCCATCAAGATCGGAAAGTTTGGTTGCCTTGCTGTCCTTGTGCACGGCAACGGCAGCGGGCGTGTAGTAATAGACAGCGGGGAAATCGAAAACCTTTTCGCGTTCCTTGGTCGGCGTCATAGAACCAACATGCATATCCCAGCGGCCCTGCCAGTGACCCGCAGTGATAATATCCCAGCCCGGCGTTACAAATTTAACGTCAACACCCAGATATTTGCCAATGCCCTTGGCAACATCAACGTCAAAACCATCCAGTTCGTTCTGGTCATTGACAAATGACTGGGGTGCCCAGTTGGCATCGGTTGCAACGGTAAGCGTTTTGTTGGCCATGATCCGGTCCAGGACAGCCCCTGCCTGCGCGGAACCCGCCATGAAAGACATGGCAAGCACCAGTGCAGATGCAGTCATTCCAATTACTTTCTTCATAGGTTCAATTCCCTCTGTTTGATCCTACCTGATTGACCGAAACGGCGTTTCGGCCTGTTATTTAGCGAAACTTATTGGTGGCAGATTTTGCGTCTTGTCCCGTGGGGCAGGGCGGATGACGCGGCCGTTCCTCCGTCGGGGTTATTGTTCCCCGTTTTCTTTCATTTCCCGGCGTACCGATTTCGCCACGCGAAATGCCTCGACACCTGCGGGAATACCGCAATAAACAGCAATCTGAATAAGGGCTGCCTGCAGTTCCTTCTCACTCAGCCCATTGCGAATGGCACCGCGAAAATGAATGCCAAATTCATGCATCCGGTTGCTCGCAGCGAGCATGCCCAAATTCAAAAGGCTGCGCTGTTTCAAATCCAGGCCATCATTTGTCCAGGCCATGCCCCAGCAATATTCGTTCAATACGTCCTGCAAAGGCTGGCCGAACGGGTCTTGATCCTTCATTGCCCGGTCAACATAGGTATCGCCCAGCACCTTGCGGCGAACCTGTTCGCCACTGGTTTTAAGTTTTGAATCAGTCATGGCTGTTTGCTTCCTTTGTTTGCAGGAAATCGCGCATCAGACTGGCGACCAGGGCCGGCGCCTCGATCAATATGGAATGGCGAAGACCCGGCAAAATTTCGAGGCGCGAACCGGGGATGCGGGCATGCATATATTCGGCCATGCGCGGGTTTGACCCCTGGTCATCCTGCCCGGTTACAATCAGGGTTGGTTTACGGATTTGATCAAGAAAACCGCCAAAATCGGTTTCAGCCAGCACGCGGTAAGCCGCGGCATAACAGTCCTGGTCGTTTTCACTGTCAAATTTGCGCAACCGTTCAATCAGTTCCGGGTTAGCCTGCTGGAAAGCTTCGGTCAGCCAGCGCGACAATGATGCATCATGGTGTTGGGCCGGTTTACCATTGCGCAGGGCATCAAGACGTTCCAGCACGCGTTCGCGTTCTTCGGGGGTGCGCCCGGCAACGGTTGAAAGCAATATCAGTTTGCGCAGCCTGTCCTGATGGGTCAGGGCCAGGCGCTGGGCGATCATGCCGCCCAGCGAAAACCCGGCAAGGTGAAACTGTGCAAATCCGGCCTTATCGGCCAGTGCCAGCGTTTCATTGACGAAATCATCAATTTCATAACGCCCGCGCACCCTGCTGGAACGACCATGCCCGCGCAGATCAAAGGTCAGGATAACGAAATCATCCTTTAGCTGGCTGACAACATTTTCCCATGCCTCCAGCCGTGATCCGACGCCGTGAATGCAAACCAGCGGGATGCTACCGGACCCTTCGATCCGGTAGTTCAGGGTGACATCCCCCACGGTATGTTGTGCGCTCTGCGCCATGCTTATGCGCCTGCCATCGCGCGGTCGCGTTCTTTTTCGCGCGCGGCAAAGAACGGAATAATATCGCGAATAAACAGTTCCAGCGTGCGTTTGCGCAATTCAAACGGCAGGTTAAAGGTCAGGCCCAGGCAATATTGGTCAACCCCGGCGGCTTCGTAATCAAGCAGCTTTTCAATCACCTCGTCAGGGGTGCCGAACAAAAGGTTCTTGCGGATATTTTCCGGATTGTAGTTTTCCTTGCCCTTTACGGCCTCGAACGGCACGGCTTCGGGGAAACCGTCTTTGACTCCGCCCAGATTTTGCATCAGGTTTTCAAAGGCACGGCCATAATCAATGCTGTGCTGAACGGCAATCTTCCAGTCCTCGGGATTGTCATAAACACAGGTGCGGCGCTGCATCATGAAACGCGGGCGTGGTACTTCGGGGTGATCGGAAACGGCCTTGGCAAATTTTTCGCCCAGCACCGCAATTTCCGCAGCCGGCATGGATAGCGGCGTTGACATGATGTTGGCACCATTGGCAATGGCCCAGTCAAACGTGCCGGGGTCACGCGCGGCCACCCAAATGGGCGGGTGCGGGTTTTGCACCGGTTTGGGCACAGCAGCGGTAATCGGGAATTTCCAGTAATGCCCGTCATGGGCGTAATCACCGGTCCACAGTTTTTTTACTGCCGGGACAATTTCCTTCAGATAGGCAACACCTTCCTGCTGGGGCATGCCGCCTGCCATACGGTCAAATTCATATTGATAGGACCCGCGCGCAATGCCAAATTCCAGGCGGCCATCGGTTAAATGGTCACAAAGGGCGGCTTCCCCGGCCAGGCGGATCGGTGACCAGTAAGGTGCCACCAGTGTTGATGTGCCAAGGCGGATGTTTTTGGTATGCTGCGCCAGCCAGACCAGCGTTTGAAACGGGTTGGGCGAAATGGTGCATTCCAGCGTGTGATGTTCAGCCGTCCAGATGGTTTCAAATCCACCCTCATCGGCAATCTGTGCCAGTTCCAGCAGGTCGTTTTTGACTTTGGTCATGGGAACGTCGGGTGAAAAACGTTCCATCGTCAAGGATACGGAAAACTTCATGATAATCAGCCTTTCCCCAAGGGTACGGATTATTTGAGACGCATGACAAACGGGTCCTGCATGACGCCGGAATAGTCGATGATGATGTTTTTCAGACGGGAGAATTCGCGCATGACTTCAAAGCCACCCCGGCGACCATAACCGCTCTGCTTGAAGCCGCCATTCGCCGACATAAATGACGAACTGCGATAGGTATTGATCCAAACCGTGCCAGCATCGACCTGATTGGCGAACCGAAGGGCGCGGTCGATATTTTGCGTCCAGATGCCCGATGCCAGACCGTAACGGGTGTCATTTGCCAGCGTGATCATTTCTTCTTCGGACCGGAACGGCATAACGCCAACGACCGGCCCAAAGATTTCATCACGCATGAAGGCCATATTGTTGCTGGCATCGGTCATGACGGTGGGTTCAAAATACCAGCCACCGGACTGTTCATGTGCCCACGGGCGTTTGCCGCCAACGGCCACTGTTGCCCCTTCGCTAACACCTGATGATACGTAATGTTCAACCTTTGAAAGCTGATCGGCCAGGGCCAGCGGGCCAATATCGGTTTCGGCATTCATGGGATGGCCGATCTGAATATGGCGGGTGCGTTCAACCAGGGCTTCGACAAAGCGATCATAAACCGATGCCTCGACAAAGCAGCGCGAACCGGCAACGCAGGTTTGCCCGGCAGCGGCAAAAACGCCCGACACAATGCCATTGACCGCATTTTCAATTTCAACATCGGCAAACACAACATGCGGGGATTTGCCGCCCAGCTCCATGGAACAGGGTACAAGGTTCTGGGCGGCATTACCGGCAATGCGGCGACCGGTGTCGGTACTGCCGGTAAAGACATATTTGGCAATGTCAGAATGGCGGGTCAGGGCTTCGCCCGCACTCGCACCAGTACCTGTCACAACGTTAACCACACCGGCGGGGAAGCCCGCCTCAACAATCAGTTCGGCCAGGGCAAGGGTAGATGCCGTTGCGTGTTCGGATGGTTTGATCACCACGGTATTGCCAATGGCAAGGCAGGGTGCCAGCGTGCCGGTTAACAGCATCAACGGCGAATTCCACGGCGTGATCATGCCCACAACACCCAGCGGTTCACGCGTGTTGTAATTCAGCATATCCAGCTTGTTGACCGGGATGGTTTCCCCCTGCAGCTTGTCAGCCATGCCGGCAAAATAATCATAGGTATCGGGCAGGGCGGCCATCTGGGCGCGCATTTCCTTGATCAGCTTGCCGTTATCGCGGGTTTCAATTTCCGCCAGGCTATCGGCATGATCGGCAATCAGTTGCGACAATCGACGCAGCAGGCGGCCACGGTCCGTCTGGGTCATACGGCGCCAGGCCGGGTTGCGGAATGCCTGGTTGGCGGCCTTAACCGCGGCTTCAACATCATCCTGGTCGCCCTGGGCAAATTCGTACCAGGGTTTACCCGTGGTCGGGTCGTAACTGGGAATATATTTGCCGTTTTTCGGGGCGACGAACTGGCCATCGATGAAAAGGTTCTGGCGTGAACCTTCCAGGGACTGAAGGGTGGTTTTCATGGGCTTGCTCTTGTCTGTCAGGGTGGAATGTTCAGGCTTGCAGGTCGCCTTCGATCATGGCGACACGGCCGCCATCACCAGAATCCATGTAGATCCCAAATTGATTGCTTTGCCGTTCGCGCACATAACGGCGCAGTGTTGATCGCAATTCGTGGGTGGGGATCTGGTCAAACGGCAGGTCGTTCACCGGAAACAGTTTCATGTCGCCGGGCAGGGTGCTTTCGCTCCAGTCGCCAGCAAGGCGCGCGCGATAAACAAGGTGGCCCGGGTCATTATCGGCGACATCAAAAACGGAATATAAAAACGTGTTTTCCGGGATCAGGCTTAGGGCGCTATCCCCGGCCAGTTCCAGTTGCCGATCCGTTCGCAGGCGTTTTGCGGTTGGCAATACCCAGCCACCCTTGCCGTCAGAACGCATCAAAAGGCGGTCACCAGCTTCGATCAGGTAACCGATCAGCATGCCATTGGGCTCCAGCCAGCCCGCCGGTAGCGGGTCCTTGACGCTGACATATTTGCCCCGGCAAAAACCAAGCGGTGCCACCGGCGTTGTGCCAAATGCCCGGACCTGACCAATCAGAATGGTGTGATCGCCGGCATCGGCCTGGCTAAAAGTCGAACAGTCAAACCAGCTAAGGCAGTCGCTTAATACCGGGGCACCGGTATGCATGGTGCTGTAAGTGACGGACTGGAATTTGTCTTCGGCGCGCGATGCAAAGACATTGGAAATATCGGTCTGGTCTTCATGCAGGATATTGACGGCAAACCGCCCGGCACTGGTAAAAACCGGATGACTGGATGCCGATTTCGAAATGCATACCAGCAAAAGCGGCGGGTCCAGCGACACCGATGTAAATGAATTTGCCGTCATTCCGCGCGGGGAGCCATCGGCATCCAGCGTGGTTACCACCGTAATGCCGGTAACAAACGTTCCAAACGCGTTTCGCAGCATTTTGCCATCAATCGCGCTATCAGCGCGGGCAGTTGCGTTTGCCATGCCTTGGATCTCCTCTCTCCATGATGGGATTGAGGCTATCTGCACGGCGGCACACCATCTTCCTTATAATCACAGGATGATAGCGACTATTTTTTATTTGTTTCGATGTAAAACTGCATTCACCGGCCGGGCCAACAGCAAAGACCATATATCAACACACGAAAAACCCCGCTGGCGTGCAAGGCATCAGCAGGGCAGTGAAATGAATGTGGAAAGACCGAAAAGAAAGGTACGACCGCAATACTAGTTTCGCGAATTATGCATCACATCATACAGGCGAATGGCAAGTTCAATAGCAAAGCGGCTATTGGCTGTTTCAAGGTCGATGCCAAACAGTTCCTGCATCCGCGTCAGGCGATAGCGCAAGGTGGTAACATGCAGGCCCATGGTATCGGCACAGGCCTGGTTGCGGCAGCCTTCCCGCAAAAACATCGACAGGGTTTCAAGATAGGGCGTGCCATTTTCGCGGTCATGCCGGGCGATTTCACCAATGCTTTCATGCACGAAACTTTTGACATCCTGGGCATCGGATGCCGCGACCAGCATGGGCAGCGGTCCAAACCCGTCGCTGGAAATGGCGCCGGTCGAGCCAAACGACCGCGCAATACGGATCATACGGCCGCAACGTTCCCAGATTGCCGGATAATCCCCCAGCGACGAACAGGTTTCACTGGCCAGAACCAGTGGGGCCTCGTCAAAATGATGGGCCAGGTCATCGGCTATGCGTTTGGTCAGCTTTGCCAGTTTTTCACGGCCCAAACCGGCCTGTTCCGGAATCAAGCAAACAAAACCACCCTCAATTGCCACCATGCCCGCATTGATCGATTGTTGCTGGGTGATGCGCGAAACAACACGTTCCACATCGACTGTATCACCATCGTAGCTGGCTTCGTTTTTGGGAAAGTCGATTACAACAAGCTGTTGCGCATTTTTAAAATCCAACCCCAGCCGTTGCGCCCGCTGATAGACATCATCGGCCTTTTTCCAGCGCGCTTCGACCACATCAAAAAACAGTTCCGCACGGGTGCGTGTTTCGGACCGAAACCGGATCACGCTGCGCATCATTTGTACGCTAAGCGCGAAACACCCGCTTTCAAGCAGCAGCTTTTCAAGGTCGGTAAAAGCAGGCTGATCGCTGAAAATAACCAGCGCGCCGACAGTTTGCTGATCAACAATCAGGGCGGCGACCTGTACAGGCAGGGTCAGATGGTGCCGGTCATCACGCAGAAACAGGCTGGTTTTTTCATCATCGGCGTGTTCGGTCTGTTCACGGCTGAATTTCAAAAGCTGTGGTGCCAATGTTGATGAGGCCGCCTTTTGCCAGGCATCATCATCATATTCCGTCCGGGCAGGCGATTTACCCGCAATCACCTGATTGGTGGTGAAATCAACCACCACCAATGGCGCAGGCACCATATCGGCCAGCATTTTTGATAATGAATAAACCGACCCGTCGCTTAGCACATGGCGCAAAAGCGTGCTGTGCGCACCCAATACCTGTTGCAAACTTTCGGCAGACTGGCGGGCCGCATGGAAACGGTGTTCACGTTCAACTGCGATTGTCCCCAAATGCGTGATCATGCCTAAAAAAGCCAGGTCAAGCTCGCTAACCTCGGTTACCTGACGGGCAATTACGCTTAAAACCATCGGGCGGCCTTCAAAATCCTCGCAATTCATCGGCATGACAAGGACAGTGCGATAATCGCGCTCGAATGCTTCTTTGCGATAACCGGGAAATTCTTCTGACTCGCGGGCATCACGAATATAGACCGGCTCGTTGCGCTGCAGGGCAATCAATGACGGGCTCATTGCCAGTTCCCATTTATTGGGAAGCGGGCGTTGCAGCAATGTCGGATCATAGCGCGCCAAAACATGGGCATAACCATGTGCAGCATCAATCGCCATGATCGAACCCAGCGCCCAATGCGCATGGCGGCACGCCCCGGCAATAAGCTGATGCAGGATCGTTTCAAGGTCGCCGCCACTATTGATCTGGCTGGCGACGTCGCGAAGCGACAATATCCGTGATGTCTGATCCAAAATTAAACCTGCCATTACGAACCGATTGGTTAATCATGTGCATCGAATGCGTGGCGGTCTACATTTTTTATAAGGAAAAATTCACGTCGACTTCCTTGATTCAAAGGAAGAAAAATTATCAACCAATTTTACGATAGCCGAAATTTCAACCAATCAGGGTTTAGGCACCATGTCGCTGGGCATTCGTAAAATTTGTACATTTCTGGAAGAAACCCATCTTGAAGGCGGGCGGGAAGTCCCACGCCCGACCAATATTGTGGTGGTGGCGGCCATCATTAAAAATCCGTGGGCGGGCAGGGGATTTGTTGAAAATCTGCGCCCGGAAATCCTCGATATCGCCATGGATCTCAGCCATCAGATGACCAACCGCCTGCTGGTACAAATGCCTGGTGAAAAAATCGAGGCCTGCGGAAAATCCGCTGCCGTTGGCATAAATGGCGAGATCGAACATGCATCGGCCATGATCCACACCCTGCGATTTGGCAACCCGTTTCGCGAAGCCATTGGCGGCACCAATTATCTGGAATTTACCAATACCCGCAATGCGCCCGGTGCCCTTATGGCATTGCCGATGATGCATAAAAGCGAAACTGGCAAACGCTCCCATTTCCTGACCGCAAATTTCCAGATCGCGGATGCCCCTGGCCCCGATGAAATCATGGTGGCCATAGGTGCGGCCGATAATGGCCGGCCACATGCCCGCATTGCGGACCGTTTCCAGGATCTGGCTGAACTCGAAGCCTGATCTAACCGCATTTTGCAGGCCGGTATACACCGTCAGGTGCGACGTATTACCGGCCTGTTGACCATCGGGCGACCTAAAGCCCGCGCACAGGGCAGCAACCTATGATCCGTCTTGACGATCTTGATCTGAAAATTTTGTCCGTTCTGCAGCGCGAAGGGCGCATAACCAAGGTCAAGCTGGCCGAGGCCGTAAATCTTTCACCCAGTCCGTGCTGGGAACGCCTTAAAAGGCTCGAGGATCATGGCGTTATTTCCGGCTACCACGCCCATATCAACCCGGCCTTTTTCGCCCGGCAAACCATTGTTCTCACCGAAATCAAACTTCGGCAGCATCGACACTGCGATTTTCGCCAGTTTGAAGATTACATCTGCCAAATACCGGAAATCGTTGAATGCTTTGCCCTTGGCGGCGGGCTGGATTACCTGTTCAAGGTGCTGTGCGCGGATGTTGATGGCTATCAACGCCTGATAGATCGGCTGTTATGTGCCGAAATCGGCATTGATCAGTATTTCACCTATATCGTGACCAAAAAAATCAAAACCAGCCCGTTTATACCGCTTCAGGATGCCGGCCTGTCGCGGTAGTCAGCGAATATGTTCAACCATTAAATCATACAGGTCCCGCGCGATGACAAGGCTGTCCTGCTGGTGCTGGCGCAGACAAAAAAGCTCGGCACTCCACCAGCCCTGATAACCGGTTGCTTTGACTGCATCGGTCCAGTGTTTAAGGTTGATCGCACCCTTGCCAATTGGCACATCGCGCAAAACAGGCTCGATCGGAATGCCCCCCGGATAGGGGTTTGAATCACAAAAATGCACCCCGTAAATCAATGATTTATCAATCTTGGCAACCATATCGGGTGTGTCACCCGAAACATGGCAATGCCAGTAATCAATCACGATACGCACATTATCACGCGCAGCACGGTCAATAATTTCCAACTGGTCGGCAAGGCAATTAACCGGTGACCAGCCCAGTGCCTCAAGATACAACACCAACCCATAGGGAGCAGCAAGGTCTGCCAGTTTTTGCAAATTGGCGGCACAAAGGGCGATCTGGTCTTTGTGATCCAGCCGTAGAAACGCATGATCGCGTCGCAGGGCTGGCTGATTTTGGCAATCAATAACCTGTTGCACATCAAGCGGGCCGGTTAACACCTGCACGCCCTTGGCACCGGCCATTGCCGCCATTTTAAAAAGCTTTTCCGCATCCGCAAACAGGCTGGCTGCCGTTGCATCACTGCGTTCAATATCGGCTAGATAGCCAAGGCCGGGGCAATCAAGGCCATCCAGGTAAGATCGCAAGTCATCCTGTGTCAGGCCAGCGGCCAAAAATGCATCCAGTTTCGTTGCCGAAAGTTCCAGCCCGTCAAATCCGACCTGGCGTGCAATGACAGTATCCATAACAAAGGTCGCATGTCGGGCGACGGTTGGATGAAGGATCAGTTTCTGCACGTTTGCGGACATGGTCGAAATTCCCTTTGATGCACATGGCCAGCACCCGCCAGCCGTTAAACCTGCAGCGATTTTTCGGCGAAACCGGCCAACAGGCAATTGCGCAACCGGTTTTTATAAAGCGCAAACTGACGCAACCGTGCAAAATTCCTGTTTCACAGCCCCATCCCGACGGCGCATCGTGGCTTTAAATGCGCGAACAATGTTGGTGGAGACAAAATTGTCGCAAGCCGTGCGTCAAATTGCGCCAATGGATGTTGCCCTGCGAAATTGAATGCATTCAGATCCCTGATAATTTCACCCGATACCTGCGGCGAGATAGGTGCGCCTAATTGCGTGTTGCAGGCCGGTACAAATAGGGGAACGGCGAATGAAAATGGCGGATTATATTATTGTTGGTGGCGGCTCGACAGGCTGTGTGATTGCTTCGCGCCTCTCGGAAAACCCGGATTGCACCGTTACCCTGCTTGAAGAAGGCCCGCGCGATTATAACCCCTATATCCATATTCCCGGTGCCTATTACAAAACCGCGCAAGGCCGCCTGTTAAAACGCTATAACTGGCAACCAACCGCCGATCAGGCCCGCGATGATGACCCGACAATGGTGCAGGCCAGTGTGCTGGGGGGTGGCAGTTCGGTAAATGCCATGATTTATATTCGCGGCAACCCGGCCGATTATGACGGTTGGGCGCAGGCCGGAGCGGAAGGCTGGGGCTATGATGATGTTTTGCCCTATTTCAAAAAGGCCGAAAACAACAACCGCTTTTGCAACGATGCCCACGGCACCGAAGGGCCGCTTGGCGTTTCCGATATCGATCATATCCACCCCTTAACCCGCGCCTGGCTTTTGGCGTGCCAGCAAAATGGCATGCCCTTTAACCCTGATTTTAATTCAGGCAATCCGGCGGGGTGTGGGCTTTATCAGATCACCGCGCGCAATGGGCGGCGCAGCAGTGCGGCAACCGCCTATCTGAAACCGGCACGCAACCGTAAAAACCTGACGGTTCAAACAGGCGCGCGCATTTGCAAAATCATTTGTGAAAATGGCCGTGCCACAGGTGTTGAATATGTCATGAACGGCAAAACCCGCATCATGCGCGCCCGTCACGAAGTGATCATTTCCGCCGGTGCCATTGCCAGCCCCAAATTGTTGATGACATCGGGGTTTGGTGCGGCGCGTACCCTTGAAAAACACGGCATCAAGGTTGTGGCCGATATCCCCGGTGTCGGGCAGAACCTGCAGGATCATATTGAAATGTCGCTGATCTATCAGCTGAATGGGCCACATAGTTACGACAAGTACAAAAAGCTGCACTGGAAGGCCTTGGCAGGTTTGAATTACCTGTTGTTCAAAGGCGGTCCTGCATCCTCGAACCTGATAGAAGGGGGTGGCTTCTGGTGGGCAAACCGGGCCGAAGCCATGCCCGACATGCAATATTTCATGGTTGTTGGCGCCGGAATTGAAGAAGGTGTCGACGCCGTGCCGGGCGGCAATGGCTGCACCATTAATCTGGGCCAGATCCGCCCGCGATCGCGCGGCGAGGTGACATTGCAATCGGCCGACCCGCAAACACCACCACGCATTGCACCCAATTATTTTGCCGATCCGTATGATCTGGAAACGCTAACGGATGGGGGCCTGTTTGCCATTGAAATTATGGAACAACCTGCCATTCGCAAATATCTACAACAGCGCCATGTGCCAGACATGAAAATTCGCACGCGGGCTGATTTCAGAACATTTTGCCAAAACACGGCCCATGCCGCCCTGCACCCCGCCGGAACCTGCAAAATGGGGCAAGACGACATGGCCGTTGTCACACCTGACCTTAAAGTTCGCGGGATTGAAGGGCTACGGGTCGCCGATGCCTCCATCATGCCCAACCTGATTTCGGGGAACCCAAATGCAGTTTGCATCATGATCGGCGAAAAGGTTTCTGATCTGATTTTGGGTGAGAAAGCTATCTAGTGTAAAAGGCACTGCGTCACCGGATGCTATCGCATGTTGGCGCAGTGCCCTGAAATTCAGACCAGTATTTCAACCAGGATATTTCCCGGTGCAATAAATACCGCCTCGTAATAGCCATCCCCCGTATGGCGTGGTCCTTTAACGTCAAATCCGGCGCGGGCAAGCTCGACTGCCTTGTCGTTAACAGCCAGTTCACTGCCCAGCGAAATGGCGATATGCGACCAGTCTTCAAATTCAAATTCCTGAATCTGATGCACCCACGGCCCGGTCATCAGCTCGATCCGGGTGTCTTTTTCCAGGCTGACGAAAATGGATTGATAACCGGGGCGGTTCTGGCTGCTATAAACCGGTGATAGTTGCGCCCCGAAATAATGCTGCCAAAATTCGGCCGATGCTGACAGGTCCCGCGTCCATAACGCAACATGTTCGATATGGGCCATGATCAAACGACCGTTTGCGCAGTTACCTGACCGGCCAGCTTGCGCACACGGTTTGCGGCATCGGCCAATCGCTGGGCTGGCAGGTCGCCATTTTCAACGGCCTGACAGATACGGGTATTTAACGCGCGCAAATCATTGGCGGCTGATAACAGCAGTAAATCAGACCCGGCCTTTAAGGCCTCAATCGCCGCACCGGGTACATCAAACCGGTCGCGCAGGGTGGCGGGTGCATCAAGATCGTCACTCACGACAAGCCCGGCAAAATCCAGTTTTTTCAACGCCGAAATTGTTGGTTCGGATAATGAAGATGGCATATCCGCATCCATCGCCGGAACAAGGGCAGGGCCGGTCATGATCGCGCGCGGGCCAGCGGCAATAACCCCGGCAAAAACCGATATTGCCCGGTCAATGTCATCCTTGCTGGCGATCACGGTAGCAATATCCGTTGCCGGGTCACCATCCATATCGGGGTGGCCGGGGAAATGCTTTGCCACGGTGATAATTCCTGCCGCCTCAACCCCCTTGATAAAGGCGCTGACGATACGGATGGTATTTGCTGGGTCATCGGCCAGCGTGCGGCCCTGAAGCCATGGATTATTGCCGGTTATCACATCAACGACAGGTGATAAAAACATCGTCACACCCAACGCACGGGCGGCCTTTGCCATTGCAAATGCGGATGCGTAAATTTCTTCATCGGGCATGGTCAAAAGTGCGTCACGTCCCGGTATTTGCGGTACCATACCATGCAGGCGCAAAATCCCGGCGGGTTCCTGATCAAGGGCAATAATCGCACCACCTGCCTTTTGATGGATCAGCGCGGCATAGGCCGCAAAATCGACCGCCGTTTCGGACTGACACCGCGTTTCCGACATTTTGCGGCCAACATATTCAGCGCGATTTTCCCCCAAAAGCAGGGTTTTACCCCCTTCGGCAAAATATTGTTCCAGGGCAGGTGTCAGTTCCAGATTATCGATTGCGGGCAATAAAACGGCATTGGCATCCAGGACAAGCTGGCTCATGGGGTCCTCGTTTCAGGATTTGGGTTTACGGGCCAGATATGGCGCCAAAAGATCGGAAAGGGGCGTATCAGCACTAATGGATTGCGCCAGTACGTGGGCATCCTTCAACCCGATAAAGGGGACCAGCCCGTTTTCAATGGTTTGGGGATGCTCCAGCATATTGCGCGACCGGCCAAGGTTAACCATCAACCCTTCAATGCATTGCTTTGCCAGTGTTTTCATTGCCTTTGCCAGCATGCCCGTTGCGCCCAGCAATGCATAGGCCAGCATCGGTTCAAACGGGTTGCGCTGCAATTGCCCGGCTTCGGCGGCCAAGCTGATGGCAACGTCGCTGCCAATTATATGAAAGGCAACCTGGTTAACCATTTCGGGGATCACCGGGTTTATTTTACCGGGAATTTGCGGTGAACCGGCCTGCACCGGCGGAAGCGACAATTCGCCAATGCCCCCATTTGGCCCGCTGGCAAGCAGGCGCAAATCATTGCAAATCTTCGATAGGGTAATCGCCTGGCGCTTTAACCCCGCCGAAAGCCCGACAAGATCGGACATATTCCATGCCGCCGCGACCAGATCATGGGCGGGCATCAGCGACAGGCTGGTAAGTGCTTCAAGTTCGCCAATCACTGCATGGGTAAATGCTGGCTGATCACTTAGTGATGATCCGGCAATGGTGCCGCCCAAATTGATCTGCGAAAGCCCGGCGCGCATCGCCAGCGTGTTTTCAAGGTCATGTAACAGAACATGCGAAAAGGCGGTAAATTCCTCGCCTATCTTCATAGGTACGGCATCCATCAAATGGGTGCGTGCCAGTTTTAAATCATCCTTGAAAGCACGGCCTTTCGCGGCAAAACTTTCGGCAAGGCCGGAAACGGCATTTTCCAGTTCGACCAGTTCAAACAACAGGGCAATGCGCAAGGCTGTGCTGTGCACATCGGTCGTGGACTGCGACAGGTTGACATCATCAACCGGGTGCAAATGTTCGTAATTGCCGCAGGAATAACCCAGCAATTCCAGCCCGCGATTGGCGATGATTTCGTTTAAATTCATATGGCTGGAGGTACCACCCCCGCCTTGAAACACATCAACAATCAAATGCCGGGCATGCTGGCCTGCCAAAAGTTCGTCGCATACCCGGCCAATCACATCAGCCTTTTCATCAGTCAGCAGGCCCAGCCGGTTATTGGCAATGGCTGCGGCCTTTTTAACCAATGCAAAGGCCTTAACCAGCGGGCGCAAACTGGCCAGCGTTGTGCCCGAAACATTGAAATTTTCCGACGCACGCAGGCTGTGAATACCATAAAGCGCATCACGCGGAATTTTGCGGCTGCCCAGTGCATCGGTTTCCAGGCGCACCCAGGTTGGATCTGGCTCCATCACCGTTTCCTGCATTTGTTATCGGCAGGGCCATGCTGACCCTGCCACAATGATCACAACGGGGAATCAGCCCCTGGGATGCAGTTCGATTGCCAGCCAGATGGAATCGGTATCGGCGTAATAGCGGTGCCAGGGATAGGTCCATTCATTTTCACCTGTAACCCGGCAAAACGGATCATGCGAATAGCCAGCAGGCATTAAAACATCTTCATAAAGCGTGTTTTCATCGCGGGTGGCGAATTTTTGCATACGGCCAAGGCCATGAATTTGCGTATGAACTTCCAGAAACGGATGTTCATTATGAATGAAGCAATCCGTATCACCCGGCGACCACCACAGATTAAGTTTCAGGTCAAATTCCTGCGGTGCCGATGAATCGCGCCGTTCGTTGGTAAACACGAACGGGTCGGTAATAACGCTACCAATATGGTCCTGCGGAGAAATATAAAGCGGTGTATCACGCGGAAAACTGCGAATGCGGTTTCCCAGCCAGTCCCAACCACGCAGGCCAACACCGCCCAGATTGGTGCGTTTGACGACCTTGATCACGGCCGCACGTTCACCAGACTTGATCACACCGCCCTTAAGCCAGGTCGATTTCCATGCCGGGACAATCGCCGGGTGATCCGTACCCGTAATCATCGGGGCAGTTGACAGGTTGATCACAACCCCGTCTTCAACATGATAATCACAAGGATTATCAATAAGCTGTGCCGTGATGAATTCGTCGTGAAAGGCGAGGTTGCGGACTTCGTTCGTCATAATTCGATGCCTGTCGGTTTCCGTTAAGTTGCCGATAGCAAACCATCTTATTTCGACGCAGGCCAGTTCGCGACAAACGCAATTATGACGCACTTTGAAGCAGAAATTGGCCCTGATTGCGTAAAAACTAGCTGGGTTTGATCATATCAGGCGCTTCGCCCAGATATTCGCGTGCTTCGCGCGGAATCGAATTGTCGTTCATATCAAGGGTGGTTGTGCTTTGCAGTTCTTCACGGCTAAGAAGGCCGGGGCGGCGGTAATGCAAAACGGCCCGGGTCGAAAAAGGCTGGCGAAACATGGTTGCCGCCACACCACTGACAATGCCGAACATGAACCGTTTGGCGCTGCGTTGCACGCTGGAGAAAATACCAAAGGTAAATTCGTTTCGCTGCACCGATTCAAAATCAATGCAGAAAACCCGGTCTTCTACCGGAAAGGTAAAGCCATGATATTTAAAAATATATTCGGTTTTCTTCGGGTTATCGTAACTGGGAAACCGTTCGACATAATAGTGATTGAGGAAATCACCATTCTGGAAAATGCAAAAGGCGGAACGCAAAATTTTGCGCGAATAGATCGACGAATACTGGTAGCGGTCATAACAGCCGACATATTCGCCCATATCCACTTTGCTTGAGACAGCAACCGTATCAAGAAAGCTCAGCACCTGTGGCGCGCGGCGCAAATTGTCCAGCACATCAAAAAAATTGCCATCCACCAGTGCGCGAAAATGTTCGGGTTCGGAAAACAGAACTTCGGGGCTGAGGCCAAAGAAATTGGCGATGATGCGGATATTCCCCGATGACGGCAGATGTTTGCCCGACAGATATTTGTTGAATTGCTGCCGGTTGATGCCGACCTTGCGACATATGTGCGAAATGGAGCCCTGACGGTCACATAACAGGCGAAGATTGGCCGAAAATGCCGCCAGGCGGGCCGTTGTTTCATGTTGCGGTAGCAAATCTTTGGCCTCTCACTACTTCGCACAATGTGCGTCAATTTGCGTCATCAATCTATCATATGCGAAATTGCCCGGACCCTGTCAAGCCTGCAAGATTTTGATCAGCAACAACGCAGATACGCCACTTGCTCAAAGGGCGTAACACAAGCAGGGAAGCAAAGATTATGAAACTTACGGGCGGTCAAGTCGTTGCCAAGGCGCTCAAGGAATATGGCGTAGAATATGTTGCCGGGGTTCCGGGGCATGGCATCTGGTCCCTTTTTGATGCCTTCCTGCAGGAAGGATCGGAAATTCCGTTCATCCAGGTCATGCATGAACAGAGTGCCGTCCACATGGCGGATGGCTATTACCGCGCTTGTGGCAAGCCGATGGCCTGTTCAACCTCGGTCGGGCCGGGTGCAACCAATACCATCATTGGTCTGGCAACGGCCTATTGTGACTCAACGTCGGTTTTTTATGTGTCGGGTTCGCCGCAAACCTACATGCATGGTCACGGCACGATGCAGGAGCTTGAACGCCAGCAGGACAACGCCTTTCCCCGCATTACCGAACAGGTAACCAAACGCGCCTGGCAGGCAAATTCGGTCGAAGTATTGCCAACCATCATGCATCGCGCCTTCAACGAAATGATGACGGGTCGCCCCGGTCCGGTCCATGTTGAAGTGCCGATGGATGTGCAGGTTGAAGCCGCAGATGTAACGATCCATCCGTTGCAAAGCCGCCTTCCGATCGGCATTGCCCACCCGGACCCGGCCGCAATTGAAGCCGCCGTCAAACTGCTGCAATCGGCCAAACGGCCGGTCATTGTTGCAGGCGGCGGGGCCATTACCGCCAACGCATCAAAGGCATTGACCGAACTGGCCGAACGCCTGGGGGCGGCTGTTTCCATCACCTGGAACGGTAAAGGTGCCATTTCCGAGGACCACGACCTGTTCATTGGTGCAGTTGGCCAAACCGGCACCACATGTGGCAACAAAATCACATCTTCTGCCGATGTTATCTTGTCCGTTGGTTGCCGCTTTACCGACTGGTCGGCATCATCCTATGCCCAGGGTGTCAGTTTTTCGATCCCGCCGGGGAAACTGGTCCATATTGACCTGGACCCCCGCGAAATTGGCAAAACCTATCCGACCGACGTCGGCGTTGTCGCCGATGCCAAAATCGCACTTGAAGCGATGCTGGCCCTGATCCCGGCCGAAAATGCAGCACAGGCCCGCATCGAAAACGAAGCCTTCCTTGCCGATGTCAAACAGGCCAAGGCCGACTGGGAAGCACAGGTTTCCCCGCGTGAAAACAGTCGCGAAACCCCGTTCACATCGCAACGCCCGCTTCGCGCCCTGCGTAATGTGCTGGACCGCAACGGCATTGTTGTTGTCGGCTCGGGCAATACGCAAGGGTCGGTCAAGCAAAGCTTCCCGGTTTACGAACCGCGTACCCATATCACATCGGGGTCATTTTCGCCGATGGGCTGGGCTGTTCCCGCCGCCATGGGCGCCAAACTGGCCTGCCCGGACCAGCAGGTTGTGGCCATTGTTGGTGATGGTGATTTCATGATGTCGCTGCCCGAAATGGGAACCGCCGTCATGAACGGGATCAATGTTGTGTTCCTGGTGCTTAACAACCAGGGTTACATGTCGATCCGGGGTGGACAGCGCAAATTCATGGGCCGCCATATCGCATCGGAATTTAACCATCATGCCGGCAATGGCGCGCCATATTCGGCTGATCTGACGGCAACAGCACGTGCCTTTGGCCTGCAGGCCTGGAAGGTTGAAAAGGACGAAGACCTTGAAAGCAGCCTGAAAGCCGCACTGGACTGCAATGGCCCGGCATTGGTCGAAGTCATCGTCTCGCGCGATGCGGCAGGGCCGTTTGCAACCGGCTGGTGGGATTTCCCGTCACCGGCCTACTACGAAAAAGAACAGGCCGCCTACAACGAGATGCGCAAAAAAGAACAGCATCTGTAATCGCAAGTCGGGCAGAGAAGGGGCGCAATAAACCCCTCCCCACCCAACGCACAGCGACCACCACACATCTTCTCCAAACCATAAATTTGCACAGCGGGTGAATGCGATGCGTCACCCGAAAGGGTAGATATTTGCATGATCAGGCATTTTAAAACCGCACGCCTTCAAAACAGCGACCAAACAGACCCCGCCGTAACCAAGGCCGTTGAAAAACTTCTGGCCGAGGTGGCCGAGGGTGGCGACCGCGCGGTTCGGGAACTGAGCATCCGATTTGACGAGCTTGATCGCGACAGTTACCGGCTTAGCGATGCCGAAATTGCCGCCTGTGTTGACGGGCTGAGCAAACAGGAACGCCACGATCTGGATTTTGCCCAGGAACAGGTTGGCAATTTTGCCCGTTTGCAGCGCGAAACCATGACCGACCTTGAAGTTGAAACACTCCCTGGTGTGGTTTTGGGCCATAAGAATGTGCCAATTGAAAATGTTGGCTGTTATGTACCGGGCGGGAAATATCCGCTGCTGGCATCTGCCCATATGACGGTGCTGACCGCAAAGGTCGCAGGCTGCAAACGCGTTATTACCTGCGCGCCGCCCTTCAAGGGTGAAATCGCCCAGAAAATCGTCGCGGCACAGCATCTGGCGGGTGCCGATGAGATTTATTGCCTGGGTGGCGTGCAGGCCATTGCTGCCATGGGCTATGGCACCGAAACCATCAAACCGGTCGATATGCTGGCAGGTCCCGGTAATGCCTATGTCGCCGAAGCCAAACGCCTTTTGTTTGGCAAGGTCGGCATCGATCTGTTCGCTGGGCCGACCGAAACACTGGTTATTGCCGATGAAACTGTTGATGGCGAGATTTGCGCAACTGATTTGTTGGGACAGGCCGAACATGGCACCAATTCACCGGCAGTCATGATCACGAATTCCGAAAAACTGGCCCGCGATACCCTTGAGCAGATTGACCGCCTGTTGCAAATCCTGCCGACTGCGGAAATCGCTGCAAAGGCCTGGCAGGATTACGGTGAAATCATCGTTTGCGATACCCTTGAAGAAATGGTGCAGGAAGGCGACCGCATCGCATCCGAACATGTGCAGGTCATGACCAGCGACCCTGATTATTTCCTGGAAAACATGACCAATTACGGCGCGCTGTTTTTGGGCGAACGTACCAATGTTGCCTTTGGTGACAAGGTCATTGGCACCAACCACACCTTACCAACCCTTAAGGCCGCACGTTACACCGGCGGGCTTTGGGTCGGAAAATTCCTTAAGACCTGCACCTATCAGCGCATTCTGACCGACGAGGCATCGGCCAAAATCGGGGCTTACGGGTCACGTCTTTGCCACATGGAAGGCTTCATCGGCCATGCCGAGCAGGCCAACATCCGTGTTCGCCGTTTTGGGGGTCGCAATATCGGATACGGCGCGGCTGTAGACGGCTAACGTCACGTTATCCGGACCGAGACGAGCACAAAGCCGCCGGTCCGGGATTTTTCCACGATCAATCTTTCAAATCAGGGAGTTTCTGATGAACAAATTCAAATCCGCCTTTGTGGCGGGCCTGCTTGTTGCGGCCTCGTCACTGCCATCCCATGCCGAAACCAAGATCGAAGTTTTGCACCACTGGGTATCGGAAAGTGAAGTCGCGGCCCTGAACGTTATTCGTAATGCACTGGCTGAAAAAGGATTTGGCTGGCAGGACAGCGCGGTTGGTGGCATGTCGGGCGCCAATGCCCAGCAGGCCCTGCGCACGCGCCTTGCGGCTGGCAACCCGCCCGCAGCAATGCAGTTTCTCGGCTATGAAGGGCTGGATTGGGCCAGCGAAGGCGTTTTGCGCAATATGAACGACATGGCAACCGCCAATGGCTGGCAAAAGGCCATCGCCCCGCAGGTTTTGCCATTTGTTGAATCAAATGACGGCTTTTTTGCCGTGCCCATCAATATGCACCGCCAGAACTGGGTTTGGGCCAACAAAAAGGTTTTCGACAAGGTCGGTATTGAACAGCCGCAATCCTGGGAAGACCTGATTGCAGATGGCAAAAAGCTGAAAGAAGCCGGGATCATCCCGCTGGCGATTGGCGATGAACCCTGGCAGATCCAGGTGGTATTTGATTCCCTTGTTGCCGATATCGGCGGACCGGAATTTTATAAAAAGGCGATGGTCGACCTGGATGATGACGCCCTTTCCAGCGACACGATGAAACATATCTTTGACACGCTTCGCGAAGTACGCGGCCTTGTTGATGATGGCTTTAATGGCCGGGACTGGGCCGTTGCAACAGGCATGGTCATTAACGGCCAGGCTGCCATGCAGGTGATGGGCGACTGGGCGAAGGGCGAATTTCTGGCAAAGGGCCTGAAACCCGATACCGATTTCCTGTGTTTTGCCACACCCAGCAAAACCCCGTCCTTCCTGTTTCTGATCGACAGTTTTGGCATGTTTTACATCAATGATGAAAACGTGACCAAAGGCCAGGACGCCCTGGCACAAGTCATCATGGACCCGAAAGTCCAGCGCGATTTTAACAAAATCAAAGGATCGATCCCTGCACGTAGCGACGTTTCGGTCGATGATTTTGATGCCTGCGCCCAGAAAGGTTTCAAGGAACGCACCGAAGCCATCAATGACGGCGCCATGCTGGGCGCTGCAACACATGGCTTTGCCAGCCAGCCGCAATTTGCCGCCGTCTTTGGCGATGTTGCTGCCCGGTTCTTCGTTACGGAAATGTCCTCGGACGAAGCTGTGGAAATGCTTGTCGATGGCATCGACAACGCACGCTAAGCACGCTTAACAGCCGGGTCTGTGACCGTTTCACAGGCCCGGCACCCCGTATCCCCCCACGATTTCCACGATTTCCCGGCGAGGAATACATGTTTCGAAACACACATCTTACGGACCGGTTGGCGAAATGGTTACCCCGCCTGGTTTTGACACCCAGTATGGTGATGGTTCTGGTTGGCGTTTATCTGTTCATGGTCTGGACAGGCTGGATATCGCTTTCATCATCGCGCATGGTGCCCCACTACGACTTTGTCGGTCTTGAACAATATATCCGCCTGTGGTCCACACCGCGCTGGCACACGGCTGTTATCAACCTGTTCCTGTTCAGTTTTCTGTTTCTTGCCATTACGGTGGGAACAGGCCTGATCATCGCCATTCTGCTGGATCAGAATATCCGGGCCGAGGGCGCGTTGCGTGCGGTGTATCTGTATCCCATGTCGCTTTCCTTCATTGTGACGGGAACGGCCTGGAAATGGATTTTAAACCCTGATCTTGGCATTGAAAAAGTGGTGCGCAGCCTGGGCTGGGAAAGCTTTGTCTTTGACTGGATCACCCGGCCCAATTTTGCCATTTACACCATCGTCATTGCCGCTGTCTGGCAATCGTCGGGTTTTGCCATGGCGATTTTCCTTGCCGGTTTGCGCGGCATTGATAACTCCGTAATCAAAGCCGCGCAGATCGAGGGCGCATCCCTGCCCAAAATTTACCGCAGCATCATTATCCCCATGCTGCGCCCGGCATTTCTATCGGTCATTGTGTTGCTTAGCTATATCGCGATCAAAAATTTTGACCTGGTCCTGGCGATGACCAATGGCGGACCGGGCAGCGCTACCGAAGTACCCTCGACATTCATGTTTTCCGCGACATTCCGCCGCAACCAGATGGGGGTAGGGGCCGCAAGCGCAATCATGATGCTGATGACCGTGGCTGCCATCATCATTCCCTATCTTTATTCCGAATTGAAGGAGAGCCGCCATGCCGACTAAAACCGGCTCTGCCCGCAAGTCTGTCATCATCGGCAAATTCATCATTTATGGCAGCCTGATCGCCATTGCCAGCGTCTATCTGATGCCCCTTTGGGTCATGGTAACAACGTCGCTGAAATCGCTTGATGAGATTTATTCAGGGTCATTTATCGGCCTTCCGCAGGCCATCACTTTTGATGCCTGGGCCAAGGCATGGGGCGAAGCCTGCATTGGTACAGCCTGCACTGGGCTTAAACCCTATTTCATCAATTCGCTGATGATGGTGGTGCCCGCTGTGGCCCTTTCGACCGGCCTTGGTGCGATCAACGGGTATGTTCTGACAAAGTGGCGTTTTCCCTATCACAATGTCGTATTTGGCCTGCTGTTATTTGGGTGTTTTCTGCCCTATCAGGCGGTATTGCTGCCCATGGCACAAATTTTGGGAATACTGAAACTTTCAGGCAGCATTTCCGGGCTGGTACTGGTGCATACGGTTTATGGCGTGTGCTTCACAACGCTGTTTTTCCGCAATTATTTCATCACCATCCCCGATGAACTGACAAAAGCCGCCCAAATCGACGGCGCGGGTTTCTTTCGCATTTTCTTTTCGATCATGCTGCCTGCTGCGCTTCCCATTCTGGTGGTGTCATGCATCTGGCAGTTCACCCAGATCTGGAATGATTTCCTGTTCGGGGTGTCATTTACTGCGGGTGAAAACACACCCATTACGGTGGCGCTTAACAACATCGTCAATGTGACGATGGGCCGCAAACAATACAATGTCGATATGGCCGCAGCCATGATCGCCGCTCTTCCCACACTTTTTGTCTATATCGTTGCTGGCCGCTTTTTCGTTCGCGGGCTTACAGCAGGCGCAGTGAAAGGCTGATTGAAAAATGGCTACTCTGGAAATTGATCGCGTACGAAAAAGCTATGGCCATCTCGAGGTTCTCAAGGAAGTCAGCATCTCGATCGAGGCAGGGGATTTTCTGGTACTTCTGGGGCCGTCGGGCTGTGGCAAGTCAACCCTGCTAAGTCTGATTGCCGGGTTGGAAGAAATTACCGAAGGCGAAATTCGCATTGGCGGGCAGGGTGTAAATGATTTGATGCCCAAGGACCGCGACATCGCAATGGTGTTTCAATCCTATGCCCTGTATCCGACGATGACGGTGCGCGAAAACATCGAATTTGGCATGAAAATTCGCAAAATCGCCAAGGCTGATCGCGAAAAGGCGACCCAGGCCGCCGTCGAACTTTTGCAGATCGATCATTTGCTGGACCGCAAACCATCGCAGCTTTCGGGTGGGCAGCGCCAGCGTGTGGCAATGGGCCGGGCGTTGGTGCGCAATCCCAAACTGTTTTTGTTTGACGAACCACTGTCAAACCTTGATGCCAAATTGCGCGTCGATATGCGCACCGAAATCAAACGGTTACATCAACGGCTTGGCACCACCATCGTCTATGTCACCCACGACCAGATCGAGGCGATGACCCTGGCAACCCGTGTGGCCGTGATGAAAGACGGTATCGTTCAACAGCTTGATGAACCGCAAATCGTTTATGAACGCCCGGCAAATGTTTATGTGGCAAAGTTCGTCGGCTCGCCTGCCATGAATATCGTGCCTGGCACCATGGCGGCAAGCAATGACACCCCCGTTATCCGCGTGCGTCAAACCAATGGCGAAGACGCCCTGATGACAAATATTCCCCTAAGCGACGCGGCAAAGGCCAAATATGCCGGCAAGGATGTACTGGTTGGTATTCGCCCGGAAGGTTTTTCGGTCAATACAAATGCCGATGCAAATGCCAGTGTCACCATCGAGGTGGTTGAACCAACCGGGCCTGATGCCCTGGCGATGTTCACCCTTGGTGGTGCCGATGTTACCGCGCGTGTCCCGCCACAAACCCTGAAAAGCGGGCAGGTGGTATCATTGGGTATTGATGCAGCAAAAATCGTACTGTTTGATCCCCAGACTGAACAACGCATCGATTAAGGCGACCTGGCATGACCGTTTCTCGCGACATCATCATTATCGGTTCGGGGATTGGCGGGGCGACGCTGGCGTCGTCCCTGGCCCCCACAGGTGCCAAAATCCTGATCCTGGAACGCGGCCCCCATTTGCAACATACCCCGGAAGCCCGCGATGATGTCGCCATTTTTCAGAAAGGTTTTTATCAATCCGATGAAGAATGGCTGGCGACCGATGGTGAACGGTTTTTGCCCGGAAACTATTATTATGTCGGGGGAAATTCCAAATTCTATGGCGCGGTAATGTATCGTTACCGCAAACAGGATTTCACCCCCCGGCCACATCCTGAAGGCCAATCACCGGGCTGGCCAATCAGCTATGATGACCTTGCCCCATGGTACGATGAAGCCGAAAACCTGTTTTCGGTGCGTGGTGCCCTGGGCCAGGACCCGACCGACCCGCCGCGCGCTCGTGATTTTCCATTTTCCGCTGTGCCCGACGAACCGGCCATGGCGCACATTCGTCAACGCCTGGAAAAAGCTGGCGTTACACCCGCCAGCCTGCCGCTTGCGATCGATATCAAAACCTGGCTTGCCGAAGGTAAAACTGGCTGGGATGCTTTTCCCAATACCGGTAAAGGCAAGATCGATGCGCAATCGGGACCGCTGGCACAGGCGTTAAAACATCCCAATGTCGAACTTTGGCCCAATGCCCGGGTAACACGTATTGAAACCGATGACAGCGGCCAAACCGCTACCTCGGTTTTGGTCACCCGTGATGGGCGCGAAGAACGCCTTTTTGCAAAACACATCGCCGTTGCCGCCGGGGCCGTACAAACGGCTGCCTTGCTGTTACGTTCGGCCAATACCGTGCATCCTGCTGGTTTGGCCAACAGTTCGGACCAGGTCGGGCGCAATTTCATGAACCACAACACCAGTGCCATGATCACGATGGACCCGTTTTTGAAAAACGATTGCGTTTACCAAAAAACACTGTGTTTCAATGATTTCTATAATAACAGCCCGGCAGGAACGGGGCCGCTGGGCAATGTGCAATGCCTGGGCCGCATTACCGGCAACATCCTGAAGGCACAGGTGCCAATCTTGCCGGCCTTTCTGGCGAAGGCGATTGCCGGGCGTGCCTTTGGCTGGTTCCTGACCAGTGAAGACCTGCCCAACCCGCAAAGTCGTGTCATGATCCGCGGTAATGACATTGTTGTCGATTGGCAGCGATCCAACATGCAAGCGCATCAGCAACTGATTGCCCAGACAAAAAAGGTGATGAAACGTGCAGGTTTTCCGATTGTTGCCATTCGCACCTTCGGGCGCAAAACCACGTCACATCAATGTGGTACGGCACGGCTGGGGATAGACCCACATTTATCGGTCGTCAATCCAGATTGCCAGTCGCACGACATTGCCAACCTGTGGATTACGGATGCGTCTGTTTTGCCAACATCTGCCGCCGTAAACCCGGCGCTGACAATTGCCGCCCTGGCCCTGAAAGCGGGCAAAGCAATTTCGCAGCAACTATTGGCTAACAAACCCTGACCACCGGATATCCCGCCAACATCGCCACACCGTCCGGCTCAAACGGGCGAGCGGAAAAAGGGCTTTAAGTACCGTATCCAACCTCTCCCTCACCCAGCACAACACCGGGTGACCTTGCCAGTCCGCTGCCGTTAATCATCCCACCCGGTTATTGGCGCGGACTGGTCTTCTTTGCGCCGCGACGGGCCATTAATGCGCGTCAAAACAATTCATTTTGCATCACAGGGCCGCACAGAACCATTCCCGTATGGGGACATTGCCATTGGCAAAACAAACCCGGTGCAATTGACTTTGGCAACATTTGCGCCGGTCATTGGCATGGCAATAACCATGGCGTTTTTACTGCAAAGCACTTCTTGGATTTCAATTATTTACGGCGAAAACAATAATTATTTGTGACAGATGGCCGATTATAAAATAAACCTGATGATGTCAAAATATTGACCGCCTGGAACCTGTCTTTTCCGGTCATATCCGGTATCGGAAACCACCCGTTTACGGCCACGTCCTGGTCGCGGCAAAGGGGTGCGGGCGGGGGGGGACTTGCCTTTCATAAACAAAAACGCGCATCGCAGGAGAAACGTTCGTGGTCCTTCAACTTTTTCCAGTATGGGCATTATTGCTTTCATTACTGGCTTTTTTCGTACCCGGCCCGTTTACATCGTTAAGTGCCGGTATTGTTCCATTGCTGACAGTTATCATGCTGGCCATGGGTCTTACATTGACGGCAAAAGATTTTGCCAATGTTGCCAAAAGCCGCAAGGCGCTGGTGGTTGGCGTGATTTTGCAGTTCCTGATCATGCCGGTCGCCGCCTGGCTGGTGGCAAAGCTGTTTGGCTTTGATGACGACCTTACCGTTGGCATGCTTCTGGTCGGCAGTGTCGCCGGTGGCACATCATCGAATGTGATGTGTTATCTGGCAAAGGGTGATACCGCCCTTTCCATTTCCATGACCGCGACCTCAACCCTTATCGGTGTTTTCCTGACGCCGGTTCTGGTAGCCTTTTTGGCCGGGCAAAGCATTGATGTGCCGGTTCAGCCCATGCTGATGTCGCTGGTCAAAATTGTTTTGGTGCCTGTTATCATTGGGGTTGTCCTTAACGAAATCGCATCGAAATGGGTTCGCAAAATCGAAGGGATTTTTCCCTATATTTCGATGTTCGCCATCCTGCTGATCATTGCCATTGTTGTCGCCCTGAATGCCGACAAGGTTGCCAGTGTTGGCCTGATCGTTGCCTTTGCCGTGATCCTGCATAATGCCATTGGTCTGGCACTGGGTTATGGCGTAACCGCCCTTCTGGGTTTTGATCGCAAAATCTGCCGGACCATTGCCTTTGAAGTCGGCCTGCAAAATTCCGGCCTTGCGACCGCATTGGCGATGAAGTTTTTCACCCCGGTTTCGGCCCTCCCGGGCACGCTGTTTAGCGTCTGGCACAATATCTCCGGCTCGCTTCTGGCGGGGTATTGGAGCCGCAAACCGGTTGAAGAACCGGTTGCTGAAACGGGCGCTGAAAATCCCGCTGCCAATAATTTCTGATCTGACGAAAAACGGCCGAAGGAAGATTAATTCCTTCGGCCCTGATCTTTTAAGGCGTTTGAATGGTGCCGCAACGGTATCTGTCGTTAGCCCATTTTTTCCGATGCATAGCTTCCCGGGCTGGCCGGGAAAACGATGGTTTTATTGCCATTCAAAAAGGCGCGCTGATGGATATGGGCATGAATGGCCCGCGCCAGCACCTGCGCCTCGATATCCCGTCCCAGGCTGACATAATCTTCGGGGGACTGGGCATGGGTAATGCGCACAATATCCTGTTCAATAATCGGGCCTTCATCAAGGTCCGCCGTCACATAATGGGCTGTTGCGCCAATCAGCTTTACCCCACGCACAAATGCCTGTTTATAAGGGTTTGCACCCTTGAAAGATGGCAGGAATGAATGGTGGATATTGATCACCCTACCTTCCATTTTCTTGCAAACCTGATCGGACAGAATTTGCATATAGCGGGCAAGTACGATCAGTTCGGCTTCTGATTCCTCGACAATTTCCATCAGGCGCTGTTCGGCCTGTGGTTTGTTTTCCTTTGTCACCCGAATGTGGTGAAAGGGGATGTCGTGATTAACAATCAGCTTTTGATAGGTCAGGTGGTTCGATACAACCCCGACAATATCAATTGGCAACGCGCCGATGCGCCAGCGATATAACAGGTCATTCAGGCAATGACCGAAATTTGACACCATCAACAGAACCTTGGTCCGTTGCGCGCTGTTATTAAGCGCAAAGGTAATGTCAAATTCAGTTGCTATGTCTTCAAAACTGCTGCGCAGGGCTTCAAGATTTGCCCCCGTTTCGGACCGAAACGTGATGCGCATGAAAAACTTTTCCGTTTGCGGGTCATCAAACTGCGCGGAATCCGTAATGTTGCAGCCATGATCGGCAAGAAACCCGGCAATCGCCGCCACGATCCCGCGACGGGACTGGCATTGAACGGTAAGGACGAAATTATCCACAAAATGCTCCTTCCAGGAGGTTGGCTAGCTGGCAGGCTGGCAATCTCAGGCCGCATGTCCAAAATGGCTGATCAAAAGATCACAAAGCGAAACGGTCCAGGTTGTCGGTATCAGCAGGTCAAAGGTTTGGTCCCCCTTGCGATCCACCAGCACCCCAACATGGTGCATTCCCGCCTGAACGAACGTTCCCACCGGAAAGGCCGAAGCCGAAAAATCAATGGCCATCACCCGGGCCAGCAAACCCGCAGCACCGACCCCTTCAAGACGCACACACCGGCGCGCATCGGATAAATCCAGCACAACAATATCATCACCACTGGCGTGATCGACCGGCATAACGGACTGAAGCAGCACACGGTTCGGCGCAATACGCCATAACACGCTGTTTTCATGGCGCACGGCAGTGCAATAATCGGCCGGCAGCGACAGGCCAAAGGATTGCAGGGCAGCATTCACCGCCGGTTCAAACCCGTCCCACCCGGCAAACTGGGTGATATGCCCGGTTGCGACCTCGCTGATGGTTACGGCTTCACCTGTGCTGATGGTGCCATTGACCGGCAATTTGTTATGTTTAACCATTTTGACGAAGCCCTTCGGGGTCAAAGAAATGATGCGAGACGACCTTTGCCTGCAAGGTGCTGTTGCCGACAAAATCGACAACACGAATGGTTTCACCCAACCGGGTGCGACCCCGTGATAACAGTGCCAAGGCAATATTTTTCTTCAGGGCAGGGGAATAGGTTGTTGACGATACCCAGCCTTCACCATGCCCTTCGGTCGGGCCGGTTTGGGCAAATAAAAGCGACCCCGCCTTTGCGCCCTGATCGCCAATAATTTCCAAGCCGACCAGGGTGGGGCGGTCCGGGTTTTCAAGATGCGGGCGCTTGCGCAGTACCGCACCCAGGAACGGTTTTTTACCCGATGCCAGGCCTTCCAGCCCCAAATCCTGCATCGTGGTACGGCCTTCAATTTCTGCACCGGCAACATGGCCTTTTTCGATGCGAAGGGCACCCATGGCTTCGGTGCCATAGGGTTTTAACGAATGCACCTTGCCCGCCGCCATCAAGCTTTCCCACACCATCCGGCCCGATTTGGCAGGCACATAAATTTCATAGGCCAGCTCGCCAGAATAGCTCATGCGATGAAGACGACAGTTAACACCGTTAACAACCACATTGGTAAAGTGATTGTTGGGCAGGGCATCGCGGCTTAAATCGGCACCGGTCACATCGGCCAGCAACTGCCGGGATTTTGGCCCTGCAATGGCAAAGGCCGCCCATTGGTCGGTAATGGTGGTGACATGCACCTTCAAATCCCGCCAAGCCGTATCCAGCAGCAATTCGGCCTTTGCCAGAATTTTCGCTGCATTGGCCGTGGTGGTGGACATGAAATAGTCATTCTCGCCCAGCCGTGCTGTTGCGCCATCATCAAGGACAAAGCCATCCTCGCGCAGCATCACGCCATATCGCAGGCGTCCAAGGGCAAGTGTTTTAAACCCGTTGGTATAAACCCGGTTTAAAAATTCGGCCGCATCTGGGCCCTGAACCGCAATTTTGCCCAATGTCGACACATCAACAATGCCAACATGTTCGCGCACATGGGCGGCCTCGCGGATATAGGCGCGGCGCAAATCCTCGCCATTTTCGGGGTAATACCAGGGGCGCAACCACGCACCGGCTTCGGTAAATTCGGCACCATTTTCGCGGTGCCAGTCATGAATAACCGACAGGCGGGTGGGGTGGAAATGCAGGCCATGTTCATGGCCGACAATGGCGCCAATGGTAACCGGCGTAAAGGGCGGGCGGAACCGTGTTGTCCCGACAGCGGGGATATCCATTTTACGTAATGCCGCCATCCGCGACAGCGCATTCAAATTCGATGTTTTCCCCTGATCAGTCGCCATGCCCGATGTGGTATAGCGTTTCAAATGCTCGACCGAGACATAACCTTCCAGATGGGCCTGGTCGATGTCTGCCAGTTTGACGTCATGCTGGAAATCGACAAAGGCTTTGCCCGGCGTGGTGCCATCCGGTTTGGTAATGATCGTCACGGGTGACAGGTCATTACCCCAGAAGGTCTCAGAAAGGGCCATTTCCGGCGCATTACCGGTTTGTCCGCCAGCAACATGCCCCTGTTCAAGGGCTTCCTGACAGTTTGCCGCCCCCACCAGCGAACCAACACAGGTGATGGTTTCACGCTGTGCCTGGGGCAAAAACGCATCCAGGTTTTTATGGTAATCGGGCTTGCCGAAACGCTGGCTCCATAAATGCAACACAGGGGCCCAGCCGCCCGAAACAGCAATAAGATCGCATTTGATCATGCGTGTGCTGCCCGTTGCGTGGCCCGCCGTATCAACCGGTACAATTTGCGCACCGGTCACACATTTGTTGCCCCGGGCCTGCAAAATACCGTGGCCCGCCAGCACCGTAATCCCCGCCCGCACCGATTTTTGCACCAGAACGGGCGAAATATTTGCCCGCATATCGCAAATGGTTACCGTTGCACCGGCATCGCGCAGGTCAAACGCGGTTTGATAGGCGCTGTCATTATTGGTAGCGAGAACAATTTCCTGCCCGCACAAAACCGCATAGCGGTTCAGATATTCGCGAACGGCCGACGCCAGCATGACACCAGGAACATCATTGCCCGCAAAAACCAGCGGGCGTTCCAGCGCACCCGTTGCCAAAATGGTTTTACCCGCGCGCAACAACCAGTAACGCTGGCGCGGTTTGCCCGTTTCTGGCACCTGCATATGGTCCTGCAGGCGTTCAACCAGGCCAAATACGTCACCATCATAGGCACCAAAAGCGGTTGTGCGGGTCAGAATGCGCACATTATCCATGGCGCGTAATTCTGCCACCGTTTGTGCCAGCCAGGCATCACTTGCGGAACCCGCCTGTTCATCAAGCAAACTGCCGCCCAATACATGGTCCTGGTCCACCAGCACCACATTATCGCCCCTGCGCCCGGCAGCCAGTGCTGCCGCCAGGCCCGACGGGCCAGCACCAATGATCAGGGTGTCGCAAAATGCGTTGATCTTCTCGTAATGGTCGGGGTCATCGATTGTTTTGGCAAAGCCCATACCGGCGGCCTTGCGAATGAACCGTTCGCAAAACATCCAGAACCCGGTGCCCTGAAACGGGCCAATAAAAGTTTTGTAATAAAACCCGGCACCAAAAAATCGCGACATCAGGCCAAGGGGCGCGCCGATATCAAATTCAAGGCTGGGCCAGGCATTTTGCGGGGTCGATGATAAACCGGCAAAGGCTTCGACCAGCGTTGCCTGGGCGTTGGGTTCGTGGCGGGCACCATCGCGCAAATGCACCAGGGCATTTGGTTCTTCGGCACCTGCCGCCATAATCCCGCGCGGGCGGTGATATTTGAAACTGCGGGCGACAATGCCCTTGTTCCCGGCCAGCAGGGCCGATGCCAGTGTATCGCCGCCAAAGGCCGTAAACTGTTTACCGCCAAACCGGACGGCAAATTTCTGGCTGCGGTCAATGCGGCCGCCATCTGAAAGTCTGCGCGATGTCATTTGGAAACCTCACGGGCAAGAAAGCTTTGGCCCATTTCATGGGTCAGGGTATCGCGTTCAACCACCAGCCACTGGCGGCATCCCGCCACGTGATGCCAGTATTCGCGGTGCGGGCCACGGGGGTTGTCACGCATAAAAACGTAATCGAGCCATGCTTTCTGGTCGGTTTCGGCAATGTCGGGCTGCTGCACGGTGGCATCGGCACCATAGGTAAATTCGGTTTCGTCGCGTAAGCCGCAAATGGGGCAATGAATTCTCAGCATGATTAAACCTCAATGCGCGTTTGGTTGCGGGCCAACGCCCTTTTCGTCGATCTGATAGCCGCGCGCGAACCGGTCCAGGGTGAATTCGGCGTTGTCGGGGTGGGGTTCGCCTTTGGCAATTGTCCAGGCAAAACAAAAACCCGACGCTGGCGTGGCCTTGAAGCCGCCGTAACACCAACCCCCATTCAGCCACAGCCCCTCGACCGGCATTTTCGAAATGATGGGCGAGCCATCCATGCTCATATCCATCACCCCGGCCCAGTGGCGCAAAAGGCGCAACCGCGATAATGACGGCATCAGGGCCTTCGCACTTTGCAGGGTATGTTCCACAATCGGCAGGCCGCCGCGCTGGGCATAGGAATTAAACCCGTCAAGGTCACCACCCAGAACCAGCCCCCCCTTGTCAGACTGGCTGATGTAAAAATGCGCCGCACCAAACGAAATCACGCTATCGACCAGCGGCTTTAGCGGTTCGGTGACAAAGGCCTGCAAAACATGGGTTTCAATTGGCAGGCGCAAGCCGGCCTTGGCCGCCAGATGCCCGCTATGCCCGGCCACGGCCAGGGCAACTTTTTTCGCCCGGATCGGCCCGCGACTGGTTTCAACCCCCACAATCCTGTCCTGATCCCACAAATAACCGGTCACTTCGCATTGCTGGATGATATCAACGCCATTCTGATCGGCCCCGCGGGCATAACCCCATGCCACGGCATCGTGGCGGGCTGTTCCGGCGCGTGACTGGTAAATAGCCCCGTGAATGGGGAAACGGGCATTTGCCGAATAATCCAGATAGGGCAGGCGTCGCATCACTTCGGCACGGTCAAACAGTTCGGCATCAATGCCGTTGGACCGCATGATATTGCCGCGCCGCCGTGCCGCATCCATCTGGCCAGGCGAATGGCACAGATTATACTGCCCGCGCTGCGAGATCATGACATTGTAGTTCAGATCCTGGCTAAGATTTTCCCACAGCTTCATGGAGCGTTCATAAAACATGGTATTGCCGGGCATCATGTAATTTGAACGGACAATGGTGGTGTTTCGCCCGGTATTGCCGCCGCCCAGCCAGCCTTTTTCCAACACGGCCACATTGCGAATGCCATGTTCCTTGGCCAGGTAATAGGCCGTTGCCAGGCCATGCCCGCCGCCGCCAACAATGATTACGTCATATTCCGGTTTTGGCACCGGGTCGCGCCAGGCGCGGGACCAGTGTCTGTTCCCCGTTAGTCCATGGCGCAAAATAGACAGGGCAGAATAGCGGCTCATGCGATTTCCTCATGATAATCAGTGCTTTCACGAACCACCCTGAGGACTTCGTCATGTGTGAGAAGGTCTCGCTCGATGGCCAGTTCAATGAAGGGGCGTTTGCTGGCAACGGATTCCTGAACCAGTCGTGCGACCTCGGCATAACCAAGTTTGGGCACGAACACGGTGGCAAGAGCCGATGATTGAAGAAGATTGGTAAGGGACTGTTCAGTATCGGCTTCGATCCCGGCGATACATTTATCGGCAAAAATGCGGGTCGAATTGGCCAGAAGCTCGATTGAATCAAACATGCGCGAGGCGATGACCGGCTCAAAATGGTTGATTTCCAACTGCCCCTGAAGGGATGCCAGCGATACCGCCGCATCATTGCCAACAACGGCAAAGGCAACCTGCTGCATCATCATCGGCAACACCGGGTTAACCTTGCCCGGCATAATCGATGACCCCGGCTGAACCGATGGCAGGCGCAGCTCGCCAACGCCACTATTGGGGCCGGATGCCAGAATGATCAGGTCTGATGCAATCTTGCCGATCACCTCGGCACAAATGCGAATTTCGGATGATAGTCTTGCAAAGGCATCGGCATTTTGCATAGCATCAAACATGTCTTCGCCGGGCGACACATGGGCACCGACAATGGCCTTCAGGTGATAATAAACAGCCTTGCGATAACCCGCTGCCGCCCCCAGCCCGGTGCCAATGGCCGTCCCGCCCAGCGGCAAAACCAGCATTTCATTGCGCGCAATGCGCAATTTGGCGATCAGGCGGCGAATGGCCGCGGCATACCCGCCAAATGCCTGGCCCAGGCGCATGGGTTGTGCGGCCTGCATACAGGTCCGGCCAATGCGCAACACATCATCAAATGCGCGGGCACGATCCGAAAGCGTACCAGCCAGATGTTCCAGAACATCAATCAATGCATAGGATTTATCGTAAATCGCCAGTTTGACCGCAGCAGGCAACACATCGTTGGTGGACTGCCCCTTATTCACATGGTCGTTGGGATGAACGATATCGTAGGAGCCAACTGGCTTACCCAGTTTCTGAAGTGCGCGGTTCGCCAGCACTTCATTCATATTCATATTGATCGACGTGCCACCGGACCCTTCCAGCAAATCGACAACAAACTGTTCGACATGTTCGCCACCGGCAATTTCGGTTGCCCCCTCAATAATGGCATTGGCAATCGCGGCCGGAAGCACACCAATATCGCGGTTGGCCGCGGCGGATGCCTGTTTGATCTGCGCTAACGCCTTTAAAAGTTCGGGGGCGTCGCGCAGCTTGCGAAAGGAAATATTGAAATTTTCCTGCCCGCGTAATGTTGCAACCCCGTACAGCGCACCTTCCGGTATTTGGCGCGATCCCAGGCTGTCGGTATCTGTTCTTGTATGTGGCATGGTGGTCCCTGACTTCGGACTGTCGATGCGCAGAACCATGACAAAGCCGGGACGGGATTTGAATCAAATAAGCCAGACTTAAGTTAATTCACTTAACATCATAATTTGGATTAATAGTATGGCGAAAAAGCAGTGATATTTTCTGTTATCTGCGATCAGTTCCGTCACAGTTAAAATGTCGAAATACCAATATATTTCAGCTATTTAACTGAAACCATCCGGCTGGATTGATTTGAAAACCCTGTCAAATCTGAAAAACGGTCGTTCCCATCCGAACGCGGAACAATCTGGCAATGATGGCCGACAAACAGGTTAATCCCCGTCCTGGTCGTTTTCCGCCCCGGGCGTCGCGTCCATATCCGCATCCAGCGCCAAATCGGCCAGACTGGCAATTTCATCGGGCACCGGCGGCTGCCAGACCATTTCAGTCGAGATATTGGCAAGCCAGGGAATTTCGCCCACAATTTGCGGCACGGTATGGTTTAGCAACATATCGCGTGCCGCCTGCGCAATACGGGGACCAAGGGTGTCAAATTCGCCTCGGCGGGTCACCAGCGTTAATTCGCGTGAAAAACCGGGGCTGGGCAGGGGCAATACTGCCAGGCCCGGCAGGTGCAACCCACCCTGGATCAGGCATAAGGGTGTGGTAATGGCAACACCGACGCCGCCCACCACCATCGCCAGCAGGGAATCCGAGGTATCAAAGGATAAAACTTGCGAATGTTCGATGCGAAGGCGGCGCAAATGCCGCTCAACCTGCATGCCCATATGCGACCGCGCGCTATAGCGGATTAAGCGGTGATCAATCAGAATATCGCGCAGGGGCCGGTTGCGCAATGTATCGCCCCAGGCAATGGGTGCCACCAGCACAAAGGGTTCACGAAACAAAGGAAACCGCATTAATTCATCAAGTTCATCCATCGGGTCCGATGTGATGGCTGCGTCAATTTCATGGCGCATCAGGGCATCGGCATGGGCGTTGGCAAGGCCGGAAAAGGCCGTCACACGTAGCGCAATCGACCCTTCCATCAGATCGCGGATCAATACCGGCCCAACGGCGGACGCAAATGTATCGACCATGCCCAAACGCAAATTTTGCCGTTCCGGCCGCAGGGCGGTTGCCCTGACTTCCTCGATTGCACGTTCCGCCCGAATGGCAATTTCGCGAATATGGGCCACTAAAACGCGCCCGGCCTCAGTCGGCACCAGGGGGCGACGGTTACGATGGACCAGGGTAACGTCAACCTGTGCCTCGGCCCGTTTCATTGCCTGCGACACGGCAGATTGCGTCATGCCCAGTTGGGCGGCAGCCGCGCTCATGCTGCCTTCTTCGATAACAGTTGCTGCAATTTCAAGGGCATGAAGATCGGGAAGGGGCATGATTAACTTTAACCGTATTAATGAAAATCAGTAATTCCACTACTACTAAGGAATTCCAATTGAAGCAACCGGCAAGTTTAGGGACAGTCAAATCCGTTAAAGGCATTTCTCTCCGCTCATAATAATAACGGCCAAGAGAACGGATCGCGGCGATTAAAGCCACGTTTATCACCAACGAATTATCAGGGGTATAACATGATCAACCTAAAAGCACTTGCGCTTGCCGCATGCGTTGCAGTCATCAGCACGGCCGCGTCCGCTCAGTCACTTGAATGTGGAGACGACACCCTTTGCCGCGTCAAAGCAGCAGGTACTTTGAAAATCGGCACCAAGGACGATTATGTTCCCTGGTCCTATCGCGCCTCTGATGGCAGCTTCAAGGGGATGGAAGTTGATATCGGCAAAAAAATCGCCGATGCGCTGGGGGTCAAAGCAGAATTCGTCAAGGTAACATCGGCCAACCGGTTTGAATTCCTCGCCCAGGGCCAGATCGACCTTATGATCGCATCCGCATCCGATACGGCCGATCGTCGCAAGATCGTGTCGTTTGTGCATCCCAACTATTATTCGTCGGGTTATTCGGTATTGCTGCCCAAAACCATCAAGGCAACCGAATGGAACCAGATTTCCGGCCAGACCGTATGTGCCGTACAGGGTGCCTGGTATAACAAACCTGCACAGGAAGAATTCGGCGTTAAAATTCTGGCTTTTGCTGGCACGGCCGAAACCGAAGCTGCGATGAAACAGGGACGCTGCATCGGCCTTCTTGAAGACGACAACCAGATCAATGTCCGCCTTTCAAAAGAACAATGGGCCGATTACCAGATGCCGCTGCCGGTAATGGCAGATACCCCCTGGGGTATGGCTGTTCGCCAGGATGACCAGTTTTCACCCTTTGGCTATTTTGTTGCCGGCATGGTTGCCCAGATGCACCGCGATGGCACGCTGCTTAAACTTGAAGCCGATAATGGCATCAAAAACTCCGCTTATCTGATCAAAATGCATGAAGCGCTGAAAGATCACATCAACTGATCGCAAGCCCGCATTGGTCCGGCGTCTTTGGACGCCGGACGCAGCAGAGTATCGGATATGATTACTGACATTCAGACTTTCTTCCGCGAACTGGCGAATTCGGGGATCAATCTGACTATTTTCTATGATGCGTTTGACTTTGAACGTTTCATCACCGGTCTGGGCAACACGGTTTTGCTCATTCTCGCCAGCACCTTTTTTTCGATCATTATCGGGGCAATCGGTGCCGCCATTTTAACATCGGGCCGGGGTTTTTCCGGCTTTCTTGTACGCAGTTACGTTGCCCTTTTTCGCAACACCCCGCTGATCGTGCAGATGTATTTTTTCTATTTTGCCATCGGCAGCATCATGCCGGTCGGTCAGAACGACCTGGGCCTGCCCGAACCCCTGCTGGGCAGTTTCAGCTGGGCGGTGATTTCGCTGTCGCTTTATGCCGGGGCTTTTAACGTTGAAACATTCCGCGCCGGGGTAGGGGCGGTTCATGGCTCCTACGAGGAAGCAGCCCTTGCCCTTGGCTATAACCGCCGGCAGGCCTTTTTTGCTGTCACGGTTCCGCTGGCGCTCAGGTTTTCATTTGCATCGCTGGCAAACAACCTGGTTGACCTGACCAAGGCCACAACAGTTGCCTATGCCGTTGGCGTTGCTGAACTTTTATATGTTTCAAACCAGATCTGGTCAGACTCTCTCAATACCATCGAAATGATGAATGTCATGCTCGTCATCTATCTGGTTCTGACCGGGGCTGTTGTCTTTATCATCAACCGGGTGGAAGCCGCGATGCGCCTGCCGGGCTTTGGTCTGGGAGACAGCCAATGACCACTTCGAACCTGTATCTCCAGACCCTTGAATGGATGCCGTTCGTCCTGCAGGGCTTTGTAATGAACATCCTGATGAGCCTGCTTGCCATTGTGATTGGCACAGCAGTTGGGACTTTTCTGGGGCTGGGCCAGCTTTCACTCAATTTCACAATCGGCCTGCCATCCAAATTGCTGACTCAGTTGTTTCGCAATGCGCCGTGGCTGGTTTTGCTGTTTTACTGCATTTTCCTGATGCCCTATCAGGTCAATATCGCAGGCATCACCATTGAACTGCCAAGCTGGCTTCGCGCCACCATCGGCTTTTCCTTTCCGGTGGCAGCCAATTTCTCGGAAATTGTGCGCGGGGCGGTTAAATCTGTACCGCGCGGACAGTGGGAAGCCGCCGAAGCACTGGGCTATAGCCGCAAGGCAACGCTTTTTCGCATCATCCTGCCGCAATGCCTGACCCGAATGATCCCGCCCTGGATGAACCTGTATGCTTTGCTGTTAACCGCAACGCCGCTTTCCATGATTGTCGGGGTAGAGGAGGCACTGGGCCGCACCCAGGCTGCCGTGCAGGCACAAAGTGATTCCCGCGTGCTGATCCCGATGTATGCAGCGCTTCTGGCAATGTTCTTTCTTTATACCTGGCCGATCAATCGCCTCTCGCTGGTGCTTGAACGACGCTTCCGCACGAAATGAGGTGCTGATATGACTATTTCCCCAAATTCTCAGCCATTGATTTCCCTTCGGGGCGTTCACAAATCCTTTGGTGCCTTCGAGGTACTGCGCGGCATTGATATGGATATCCGCAAAGGCGAGGTTGTTGCCATTATCGGCCCGTCAGGCTCGGGCAAATCAACGATTTTGCGCACCATTAACGGCCTGACACCGGTTAACAAGGGCACCATCAAGGTTGGTGACATCACGGTAAGCGACCCGGAACTTGACCAGGTCAAACTGCGCCATCGTGTTGGCATGGTGTTTCAGCAATATAATCTGTTTCCCCACAAAACCGTGCTGGAAAACGTTGCCATGGCACCGATCCAGGTTCTCAAGCAACCGCGCCGCGAAGTTGAAGACCGCGCGCAAAAGCTTCTGGCCGACATGCGCCTGCCCGATAAAGCCAATTCCTATCCCGGCGAACTTTCCGGCGGGCAGCAGCAGCGCGTTGCCATTGCCCGTGCGCTTTGCATGGAACCCGAAGTCATCCTGTTTGACGAGGTTACAGCCGCACTGGACCCGGAAATGGTCAAAGAAGTCCTTTCGGCCGTTCGCAAGGTGGCCGAGGACGGCATGACCTGCATTCTGGTAACCCATGAAATGGGCTTTGCCCGCGAGGCCGCAGACCATGTCTATTTCACCGATAAGGGCGTAATTGTTGAACATGCGCCACCGGCAGAATTTTTCTCGCAGGCCAGCGACCCGCGCACGGCCGAATTCCTTTCCAAGGTTCTCTAGCAATGGCAGCTATCATTGACGGAAAGGAATTTGCCCAGCGCATTCACGATTTTGTTCGCGCACAGGTATGGCAAATCCAGCAGGATGCGGGGCAGGGCAGTGTGCCCGGCCTCGCCACCATTCTGGTGGGGGAAGACCCGGCCTCCGAAGTTTACGTGCGCAATAAAGGCCGCAAAACCCGCGAAGCTGGCATGGCGTCCTTTCAGCATCGTCTGCCTGCCACCATCGGCGAGGATGAATTGCTCTCGCTGATTACGGAACTTAACCACGATGCCAATATTCACGGCATTCTGGTGCAATTGCCGCTGCCTGCGCATATCAACAGCGATAATGTCATTAATGCCATTGCACCGGAAAAGGATGTGGATGGTTTTCACACCCGCAATGTCGGCCTTCTGGGAAGCGGGCAAAAGGCAATGTTGCCCTGCACACCCCTGGGCTGCACCCTGATGTTGCGGGAACATTTCGGTACGTTGAAGGGTAAAAATGCCCTGGTCATTGGCCGGTCCAACATTGTTGGCAAACCAATGGCGCAATTGCTGCTGGCCGATGATTGCACGGTAACCATTGCGCACCGCTACACCGAAAACCTGATCGATCATTGCCGTCAGGCCGATATTGTTGTTGTTGCCGTTGGCAAACCCGGGTTGATCCCTGGCCACTGGTTAAAACCGGGGGCCGTGGTTATTGATGTGGGCATTAACCGCATCATTCAGGATGGCAAAACAATACTGGTCGGTGATGTTGATTTTGCATCTGCCACCACCATTGCCAGCGCGATTACACCCGTGCCGGGCGGTGTTGGCCCCATGACCATTGCCTGCCTGCTTTATAACACCCTGACAGCCTATTGCCGCATCCACCAGCGCCCGGAACCCGAAGAAACGGGCTTCACCCTTGCCCAGGGCATCGGCCAGTTACGCGAATTTCGCGAAGCAAGCTGACCCCGGATCAGGCAAGCCCAAACGGAAGCGGCAGCACGTGCCGCACTGCCATCTCAAACAAAAGCACAGCGGGCATTCCTGAACGAGGATGTCCGCTGTTTTGTTTGGTCAGCCCTATTAGCCTTTTGCCACGCATTAAAACTCTATAATAAAGAAACTGTCTAATACATGTGTTTAGTTGTTCACGGTTTATACTATACCAAACGGCATACTTTTGCCGTTTCAGATTAAGCGTTCAGGCCACCCATTACTTTATCAATATTGTCATGCATCGAGACATAGTAAGTCTCTGCACTAGTGCCTTTCGAGCGCCAGTAATTAAGATCAAGTAAAGCCTTGTAAGGGTCGTTGCCGCCAAGCTCCGCTAATTTGATCATTATTTGATCGCCAGGCAGGCCGTGGCCCCGGTGATATCGGGTCATATTGATGCTGGTTATATCAAGCGCACGCGAAACCGCATTGTTAGATGACAGATTTGAATGGCGACGTGCGTCGTCAATGTAACTCTGAATTGTCTTCATAGTTCGTAACTCCGTTTCCCGCAGAGATTGTATGCCTGAATTTTACTGTTTGACAACCAACGGCAAGTTGCACTTATGTAATTGCATGCTGCATACATGAACTATGTAGTATGTAGTATGTATTTCCCGTTTCCCAAAGGGGGCTAGCTTCCCGGCTGGCCCCCATCCCGGAAATGGGACGGTAAACGGGAAAAGGGAACAGACCATGACGCAATCAAAGCAAAATCAGGGCAGCGTTGAAGTCCTTATTGGTCAGCTTGAAGCCAATACAATCGCGCTGGAAGAAGCCATTGAAAATTTCGATGTGCAGTACAGCGGTCCAGAAGACTTTGACGATGAAACGCCCGGATGGGTCGTTCTCGCCTTTCAGACAATCAAAGAAAACAAAGAGCTAATGGCTCAAATCAGTTAGCAGTTTCGCCCGGTTGAGGCTGGGGAGCCAAGATTACCGGGGGTTTGGAAGGGGCGTTTTGCGCTTCTCCATCAAGCGGGGCGGCAGTGCCGTAAGTCACCACAAGGTAGTGCGCCAGATGTGAGCAACGAAAACCTGCCGCCCCCTTTTAAACCCAAAGAAAACCCTCTGCGCGAAGCGCCAATTTGCAATCACATTAGGGAAATGGACCGATGAATGTTTTGAATTTTGATGAGAAGTTCACCAGCGCCAGCGGCAAGTTTGAGACGCTGGACTTCGGAATTGACATTGAACTGCATGCAATCTCTGAAAACTGGAAAAGCGGCAAGCCGCCCGTTGGTGATGAAAACGGACCGGGACGCCCTGCTTTTGACGTTTTCGGGGCCGGTCGCCGGGGTGCCGTTAAGATTGGTGCGGCATGGATCAAGGAAATCAAGCGCGGGGACAATGCAGGCAAAAAGTTCCTGACCATGACACTCGACGATCCCAGCTTTCACATGTCGCTGAACCTGACAGCGTGGGAAGTGAAGGCCGGGACGTATGAAATCAAATGGGAGCGCCCGCGCCGGGCGGTTGGCAATGCAGCCGCTTAACAGGGCAAACGAGCAAGGGCGGGACCGTAAGGCCCCGCCCATTCACATGGTGAGCATGGGAGAGGCCCTGCAACGGTGCCAGAATGTCTTTGTTGAATGGAACGAGGACGGTAACGAGTTTGCAGCCTTCCTCCCGCGTGATCGGGGTTTTGACCTGCTGTCAGCTTGCGAAAAGATGACGCTCGCAGATCGTGCGCCGATCGACAGCTTTGAAATATGGCCCATGTGCAGGCTGCTAACCCAGCCCACGCTTAACCGTTTATGGGGCCAGGTGCGCAGGCTGCGTGAGTTCAACAATTATCGCATGTGGTCAATGGAGTTTGCCCGGTGGGGCTATACAGCGGGGTTTGAGCGGTGATTGACGTAATGTCCGCTATGAGCCGTGAGGAAGGTGAGGAATTGCGCGGAAACAGTTCTTGCGCAACGAAGGTTAAGAAGCCTGATAACGCGTCTGACGTCTCCCTTGTACACGCATGCAAGGAATGCGGCATTGCCATCTCCAAACAGGGCCGTGATCGGCTTTTTTGTTCTACTGAATGCAGGTCCGCCTTTAACAACCGTAAAAAGGCGCGAGGCGCTGTTTTGATTGATTTGTTTATGCGCGCCCGGTTTGACCGGAAAGGGACGGGCGCGGGTGCGTATTCCGAAATGTGTACTTTGGCGTCGGTCTGGCGGGAAGAAGACAAAAAAGCAGGTCGCGCCAGTTTTTGAAAAACCCAAGGGGGCATTTTTGTATCACGCCCCCTTCTGATTACAACGGACTACTGGGAACGGGAAAAATGGATTTAATCTATGCGGGTTTTGATGGCTTGGACGTGACGTTTCAGGGTTTCATTCCGTTGCGGGCAGTCGAATTGTTTGAAGCTGCCAAGGTGACAGCACAAGAAACCAAACAGGAAACATTCGCACAGGTCGGACTGTTCAAAGGCCATGTAGCAGAAACAGGGGCGCGGGGCGGGTACACCTTCCGGGTAGATACAGGCAACCTTGGCTTTACGTGGTTTTTTTCAAAATCACAGAAGCGGGAAGGGTGGAATATCCGGGTTTCCTGTAAGTCCGCGACATTGGCCGCCTATGGCTTTGAAGGGGCCATATCGCGCATGTATGCGGACCTTGACGCAGTAGGCGCGACGGTTTTGCAGGAAGCCATTGCCCGTATTGATTTTGCGATGGATTGGCGTATGCCCGGTGATTTTCGGCTTGATCCGCATCGCTTCGCGCTCCATGGAACAACCAAGGCGGACATGCACGGGGAAGAAATCGGGCAGCACTGGCAAAAACGTCAATGTACCGGGCTGACCATTGGCAAAATGCCGGGGCGGCAAATCTGCATTTATGACAAACGCCGAGATATCGTTGCCAAGCGCAAAGATGAATGGTGGAAAATTTGGGGGATCGACCGGGACGAATTTGAAACGTCCGGGGATCAGATGTGGCGCATAGAATTGCGCGCCGGGAAGAAACATTTAAAGGATCAATGGGGCGTTACGTCATGGGCTGATTTGCGCGCCAAATTAGGTGACATATATGCGCATGCGCTCCTACGTATACGTTACAAGGCCGAATTGTGGGACGAAACCGATAACGTAACGCGGATACCCGATGACGAAATGTGGGAAAGCTGCCGCCGCGTCGTCGGGGAAAACCTGTTTGAATATTCCAGCAATGCAACGCCGGGCGTTGTCAAACAGGTCATGCAGGAACAGCAACGGCAAACCATTTCCGCAATGATGATCGGTTTATCTGCAAATTTTGCTGTTCTGGCCGGGGTCCGCAAAGATCGGTTGGCCGAACTGCCTAAACTGATTTCCGAAATGATTGCCAACAATGTGAAAGGAGAGAGTGTCAAGGAATTTAAGGACAAAATGACAAAGGTTTTTCGCCGGTATGAAATCCATGACGAAGATGGGGTGATCCTTAATGAACGAACAATTGCAGCGTCTCAAACAGCGCATTGCGGAGGCGCAGAAAGCCCCGTTATTTGCTAAGGCGCAACAGGCTGAATTGGCCCTGCAGGATGCTGTTGCACTGCTGGAAACCATGGCCGCACGGATCGAAGCCTTGGAAAATGGCAACGGTTGATCCGGGGACAGTGATCGAAATTGGTACTTGTTCGGGGTGTGGGAACCCCGTGCATATCAAGGCCAATAAAAACCAGATCGCATATTACTTTTGCACACCCAACGACATGAATAACGGTCAAGGGTGTTCGCATCACGAAAAATGGGGACGGGTCGCTTCAAATCAGAAATTGCGCGCTTATTGGGAAGCCAAAAAAGCGCATGAACGCAAGGGCTTTGATGATGACCGAACAAAACGAATGGTTGCCGGGGGCAACGACCAGCAAGACGACAAAGAACAACCTGAAATCCAGCACGGCCATAAACCCCGAGCGGTTGACGCAATCCGGGAATATTTCCGATCCTGAACCGGACTTTGCAGCCGGGGCCGAACATTTGGCATCCTTCACGGTTGATCCGATTGAAGGAGAGGGGGACGATTTTGGCGGCATGGAAGGCATTACCACCGAAACCGACACAGAAGCCGGGGAAATGGGGGAAGGCGCGCCGCCGGGCGAATTTATCGGGCCAGAAGCGTTTTTTGTGGGCTTCTGCACCGCCTTTAACCTGACGTCGCTGATCCCGCCTTATGTGAAATCGCTGAAAATCGAAATCACTGAAATGCAGCAAGCCCGCGCTGCATCGGATGAAATGTATGAAATCTGTCTGGAAACGCCGGGCCTGCATTTCATCATCCAGCCGGGCGGCGTCTGGTACAAGCGCCTATCCGTTATTGGCATGTTTATGGTGCCGAAAGTCATGGGCGTTGCAAAGGAACTGCGCGAAAAGCGCATTGCAGCCCAAAATGCCGCGCTGTGGGCTGAAAAGAAACCTGCCGGGGCAAATGACGCCAAACCAGCCAATGACGCGCCAGCGGGCGAAAAACAGGCCGGTGCCAGTGATCCTGTGGATTGGGCACCCGCCGCGTAATGGTTGCTATGTCAGATGCGGGACGGATCGGCGTGTTTGGTCGATCCGGGTCCGGCAAATCAACTTTGGTTAAAAAGCTGATTGCGAAACGTAAGCGCGTTATCATTTTTGACCCTCAAGACGAATATAAGGAGGTCAAAGGGGTTTTTACGGTGCGCCGTATCGACGATGTGCGGGCATATATAGCTCGAAATTGGCGCAAATCTTTTAAAGTGGCTTATGTGCCACCTGCCAATAATGAAATGGAAGCGCTGGACAGATTGTCGAAGCTGGCAAAGCTCGCCCAAATTCGTTTTTTTGAAGGTGTTGATAATCGTCAACTAACATTGGTTGTTGAGGAAATGCATGAATGCTTTCCTGTTACGACTATGCCTAAAAACTTATCGGGGTTCGGTACGTTGTGTTCAAAAGGTCGGCATTACGGTGTCGAATTGATTGGCGCATCGCAAAGAATTGCGGAGGTAAATAAAAGATTTCGGGGAAATTGTTCGGAATTATATATTTTACCGCAACAAGACTATGTGGACATTAAATTAGCCGCAAAGCAACTGGGGTTTGTAAAACCAGAGGAAGTGCAGGCGTTACAGCCTCATAACTTTATGTTGCGGAAGGATGGAAAAGTAACACGTGGAAAAAACTGAAAAACCATGAATTTTCCTACGTAAGGTAACGTAACGTTACCTAGATTTGAGTTCCCGAAAAATTGGGCGTAACCCGGTTGTCAACAGGCGGCCGGGCTTTTTTGTTTTCGGCGCAAAGTTGGGGGTTCTCGTGAACGTTAAATCAATCGCTGTGACTGTTGCGACTTCGGTGCTTGCAATGGTCATTTACGACAAATTCATCAAAGCCAACGTGTAAGGCTTTTCGGGGGAAAAATGACCAAAGACATCAAGACGGTGGGCCTTGTTGCCCTTGGGGTTCTGGTTGCCGGTTACATCATGAATGTCGGTTACGGCATTTCTGTTGTTAAGCAGGCGTCCGACGGCTTCGACATGTGATCTGGCAAGGCCAGATAACGAAAAGAAAACAGGGGGAGCCGCAAGGCGATGACCACACGAATTTTCAAGAAAATGCCGAACGGTTCGGGCATTGGTGCGGGCCAGACGGCCACTTTCAATCTGCCGCTTGGCATTACCTACTATCAGCTTATGCTACGCATCCGTGCGGACCTTGGCAGCGGCATTGTTGACGTGCCGGTTGCCAGCTTGGGCGACGTGATCGGCGAAATTCGCATGTATATCGACGGACAGGAAACCATCCGCGTTGACGCCGCTGATTTGGCCGTGATCCTTGCCTATAAAGGCCAGACGGTTAAGGCCGGTGCCTTGCCGCTGATGTTTGCCAATCCGTCACAGCGCACGGCGGCGGGCGAGGATGCTCCGGCCATTGGCACTCAATTTCTTCAATCGCTTTCGCTTGAAATTGACATCAAGGACGGTGTGACGTCTCCCAGTCTGGTGGTCTATGGCCGCATGGGGCCAAATACGCCGCTGGGTCAGTTTTACGCAATCAAGAAATATCCGTTTAACGTGGGCAACCTTGGCACGCGCCAGTTACAGGAATTGCCGCGTACGTCCTACAACCTGCTGGCAATGCATATCAGCACGGATCAGATTTCGAGCGTCCAGCTTGAAGCAAATCAGCGCATTATCCGCGATTTTGACCGGGTGGTAGGCGAGGCAACCGCCATCCAGACCGGCAAGGTCTGGCAGCCGGGCTTTACCCACATCGACATGGTGGAAAGTGATCGGCTTTCCGACATGCTGCCGATGCTTTTGGAATCTTTCCTGCTGCGTTTGGAAATGGAGGCAACGGGTAACTTCAATCTGTACACCGAAGAAGTGCGCGGTACTGTCGCTGCCTAATCGGAATGGGCCGGGGTGCAATGCACTCCGGCTTGCCTTGGGGGGATCACATGGCAGAACAAGACAATCAGACCAGTCCGGGGGGCTGGGAAGGCGCATTAGACAACCTGTTTAAATATTTTGGACAGGCAAAAGATGCGGTCTTTTCGACCTATTCCGATTGGCAAAATACCTTTGGTGGCGAGAACAGCGCCAGCAATTCCAGTAACTACGCCAGTGGTGAAAACTATGACAGTGGTTGGTCAAATCCGGCTGCGCCAGTGCAAACCAGTAATCCCAATCTTGGGCTTTACATCGGCGTTGGCGTGGCACTGCTGGCGGGTATGATTTTAATCACCCGAAAATAGGGGGCGAACATGTTTCAGGGACTTATGAGCATGTTCGGCGGCGGCGTGGGTGGCGGTTCTGGCGGTTCGTTTATCGACACGACCAGCCATGCCACGGCGGGCAGCACATCGGAAAGCGGGCATATTTATTCCTACAATAATGCGCCGTTTTCCGTTGGTGGGGCCGCACAAACGCCGGTCAATATGATTGCATCCATCGTGCCTTGGGTTGTTATGGGGGGAGTGGCATGGCTGCTGCTGAAAAAATAAAAATCGGCCTGTCACAGTGGGATCAAACGGCGGCGGAGCATATCCGCCCCGTTGTCCTGCCCGAAAGCCCGCTTGGCCTTGATGGTCTGCGCGATGATGTTGCCAACGGTCGCGCCGCTGTTCTTGCCGTCCAGGCACGCGGCGAACGCATTGGCACCCTGCTTGTGCGGGTCGAACAGGGTGGAGACGGCAAATATTTTATCATCGAATGCGCGAACAGCCATTTGGCCGGGGTTGATCTGGTCAAAACCTGTATGCCGGCCCTTGAAGCATGGGCGCGCAAGCTGGGCTGCCGGGCCTTGGACGTGCCAACGCACCGCCCCGGCTTGGTGCATAAGATGAAAAAACAGGATTACACCGTTGTTAAAACGGTATTGCGAAAGGTTCTGACATGAGTGCGGGCCTAAGTCATTCAAGCAGCAAAAGCAGCACGACCAGCCAGAACTATGACCAGCGGGCCGGGGCTGACAACGGGTCGATTGCCGCCAGTGGCGGCGCAACGGTCACAATTGACGCAACCAGCCCGGAAGCCTTCGATTTTGCCGGAGACGTGGCCGCCGATGTGATCGACCTGACCAGCGTTGTTGTGGGTGGCACCTTCGGGGCGCTTTCCGATGCAAATAAGACCGTCGGCGCGGCCTTGGAAGCGGTCCGCAAAGCAAACACGTCCGACACTGCAAATACGCTGGAACTGTTGATTAAAATCGGTGTGCCAGTGCTTGGCGCGGCTTTCATCCTGCCCGCGATCTTTAAGAAATAGGTTTAGACATGACCATTAGCCGTTATCAGACTTATACAGGCACGATCCAGCCGGGCGAACTGTTTACCATTAACCGGGCAGGGCGGTCAGTTACCTGTTTTGAAGCCAGCGCGGGCCTTGAAATCGTCATTGATGACGGCTCAAGTTCAGCGTTCTTCGCCGGGGTCAGTGTCGATTTTGATTACGAGTTCAAACGCATTCAGTTGCTGAACCCGAACGATACGCCGGTGACGTTTCAAGTCGCCACGGCCATGGGAAAGGTGAACGATAACCGCCTGACAGCATCCGGCATTTTGCGCGTTGCTGATCCTGATAGTGGTGCAAGTTTTAGCGCTGTGCGTGCCGCCGCTGTCGATGTAGCGAACGCAGTTGGTGAATTAAGTAAACGCGCTAATGAAGCTATGCAGGGCAGCAATATGTTTATGTTGTATGCCCCCAAGCACAAAATCGGCACGTCCTTTATGTACGTTCAGGGTGTTGGATCGTCTCCTGTTACCTTAATTGATCCGGCTGTAAATACGTCTGGCGTCATTATCAGAACAGTCGTTGCAAACAACGGCGCGGGGAACGGAGCCAGCATTTTTGCAGGGCCGTCCGCGCCTGCAAGCTGGGTGGACGCAACAAAGCGGCAAATCTACAGTTTTTATTCAAGTTATACGCAGTGCTACAACCACTGCGATCCTATTCATCTGCCCGCTGGCGATGGGCTGTATTTCCTCGGTAATCAAGGTGGATCAGCCAGCTTGAGTGTTACATGGGATTACCTGTAATGACCAATTTTGAAATCATGCAGTTGGCTTATCAGTTGCGCGGGCAGGGCGATGACCGCCCGCTTGCCGATATTGTTGCCAGCGTCAAAGCTGACATGGCCGTATTCGAGCCAGCCGCACCCGGTCCCGGCGATGTGGTCGGGGGCCGTGTTGATCAGTTCCCCGACGGTCGCAAGGTCACAACCGAAATCTTGGGCGATGGGACTGAAAAGGTCATCAAAACCGAAATGATCGACCTGCCAAAACCCGAACCGGAGGCCGCACCCAATGAATAAGGATGCACTTTTGCTGATCGGTGCCGGTGGTCTGGCCTATGCGGCTTTCATGGCTGCCCGATCGGGCGCAACCGAACAGTCTGAATATGACGTAGGAAGCCCGTCACGGGTGGCGCAAGATGTTGACGTGCTGGCCCGGACAATCTGGGGTGAGGCACGTGGCGAAGGTGCCAGCGGTATGCAGGCTGTCGCCAACGTCGTGATGAACCGTGTGGCTAAACAGACGTGGTACGGCAAAACAGTCGTAGAGGTCTGCAAAAAGCCCGGCCAATTTACCGCCTGGACAAAAGGCGATCCGAACTATGAGCCAGCCCATGCCGTAACCACCAATAACCCGGCCTTTGCGCAGGCCTTGCAGATTGCAGGCCGTGCGGTTGCTGGCACGTTGCCCGATATCACCGGGGGCGCGGATCATTATTTTAATCCCAGTGTGGTTTTACCAAGTTGGGCGGCCACAATGAGCCACCTTATCGACATTGGTCGCCATGCCTTTTATCGGGCGTAAGGGGGAATAATGGCGGTTCGTTACGATCCAGACCTGCACGCGGTTGAATATGCGGCGGGCAAATGGATGGCCTGCAACGCACTGGATCAAACCGCCTGCATCAACATGGCGGAAGAAGTCGCAGCTTATGAAAATGATCCAACGGCAACGCCGGGGCCGTTCGATGGTAACGACGCGCCGCTCGTGGTGAATATCGAAAAGACTGTGATCAATTGGCCGTTAATCGGCCTGTTCTTGGCCGGGCTGCTTATGGCCGTGGCTGGTTTGAAAAGGGGGTAATCGTGCGTTTGGGGTTGCGGTTACAGCACATCAATAAGGGGGAAAATGACATGGCGAAACGCAAGGGCCGCAAGGCTAACGGGCAGTTTGCCAAGGGCAACAAAATCGGCAAGCGCCGAACACGCCGCAAAGGCCGCAAGTAATGCCGGTGCTGCTTATCGGGGTTGCTATCGGCGCTGTCATCGGAGGGTCGGGGGTCTGGCTTGCCAGTGACGCCGCCCAAAAGGTCGGTAATGCGGCCCTGATCGGTGGCGGCATCTATCTGGCTGGCAAATACATGAAAAAATGGTGAGCCATGGATTTGCCAATTGCCGAAATCTTGCAGGGGGGCGGAAATCTCGCATCTATCGCCCTTGTGCTGATCATGTGGCGGTTTGATCGCCGCTTGTTGAAACTCGAAATTCAGCTTTCAGGGGAGCATTAAGAATGTGGGAAAAAGTGAAAGACCGTTTCAAGGAACCGTCCACCTATGCCGGTTTGGCCGGTGTGATTACGTCTGTCGGTGTGCTTGGCAAGATCAACGAAGCGCCAGCCATTGCCGATACCGTGAGCAACGCGGGCCATGCAATCAGCCAGGGCGATTATGCAACCGCCATCGGCGTCGGCCTGTTTGGTCTGCTGTCGATCTTCATCGGTGAGAAAGGCAAACGTTAAGGGAACATCTTAACGGGATTTGCGAAGGAGGCGTGTTTGTTCACGCTTCCTTTTTTTGTTTCAGGTGTCCGGGGCGCAAGATCGGGCGCAATATTCGCGATACGCTAACCTCATGTAATCCGGTCCTTTTTGCGATCTGGCGGTTGTTAAAGCCGCGTGCAGCCAATTTCGTAACCATCAAATGACGGGCGCGAACTGTTGCCGCGTCGTTCGCTTTCAGGAACATCTTGTAATAGTGCGCAACGGTTTCAGGCGGGCAGGAATGGCGATTTGATAAAATTTTTTCAACCTGCTTTTGCTCGTACTGGTTGAGCATTTCAGACATTTCATATCCGATTGCTTTTAGGCTATTCAACCGGGCGCTGATATTTATCAGATTGCTTTCACGCTCGGCGATTTCCTCGGCCTTGGCGCGCGCCTTGCGGGCGAAGTCCTCATAGGCATCTGCAAGTTTTATTAGGGCATCTTTATCAAGATGGTCGAGAAGTTTTCTATCCATTGTGTCATGCGAGTTTAACAGGGCCTTAAAGGGTTTAACAGGCATGGTTAACATATGGTTAATCTCTAAGTGATTGAAAATGTGGGGAAAATGGAGAACAAACAAGCATAATTAGGTTCTATAATAAAGATTATGACAAATAATTAGCAGGATGGATTTGCAATATAGACCGCAATCTCCCGCACATCGCTGAATGCTACTTACATTCTGCTTTTAACAAGCACAATGTCAGGACGCGGGTCTCGCTGATTTCGTAGCTAACCTGTAGATAATGGGTAAGGGATTGCAAATCCTCGGCTGTGAAGACGAAAGAAAGCAGATTGCGTTCCAACGCCACGCATCGGGCCTCTTTGAAATCTATAAAGCGATCTACAACCGGGAACAATGCCTTATAGACCGCCTCTTTCGCGGAAAACAGTACGGTACAGGCAACGCGCTGGCTGAACCTGGACAAAAGCAGGATCTGTTCTGTATCGGTCGCGATTTGCGAAAAAAGGCGCCGCGCATTGTCCTGGCAAATCATCTTCTCCATATCAATACCGATCCCACGATAATCACTTTGTTTGGCAACTATGGCACAGGCAATATCTGCATCGTGACTAATCGCCCCAACAATGCCTTGCGGCCAGATCGGCTCCCGGTACTGACCCATTGGTACAGAAATTTCATTACATCCAAGGTCACAAAGTGCCCTTGCACAACACAATCTCCCAGCCAGAAATTCGTTCTTACGTTTTGGGACGGCTCGAGCCAATTGTGCGGGCAGTTCAATCTGCAAACCATCTGGCCCAACTGCAGTCAGATCGGTCTCGGGGATTTGCGGAATTAGACATGCGTGCCCACAAAGCCCGTTCACCTGGTATAGCGCCGGCAAAGGTTGGCCAAGATCGCCATTCATTTATTTCCCCTGATATCCTGGAATTCCATCGTATCGGATTATACACCACCCTGCCCTTTATTATTTCATTCAAAAATCATCTAAATACACATTTCAGGAAATTAAAAATCAATACATTTTTCCATCACACCAAAAATGTTTCGAGATCATAAGCGGGCCTGAAACAGCATGCCTGCAACAACAGTTTAATCACCTCCAAATTTTTACCGAAGACCCCCACCTTTGAATAGGCATCACTGAAAATTTGTAACATTCAATGCATATTTCCAGAGGAAACCGACCATTTCTTACTCAAAAAACACCGTTTAATATTCTGAAAGTCTGAATAGTTAGGGATAATTATATTTCCAGCGGCATTAATTCTTATCATAAGCTGATTTTTCGGATGGATTTAGCAAGGAAACCGCTGTGTCTTATAATCGAAGGTCAAAAACGATAACCGAAGGAATAGAGCGGTCGCCGAACCGCGCAATGTTTTATGCCCTGGGTTATCAGGAAGAAGATTTCGACAAGCCAATGATCGGGGTTGCCAACGGCCAGTCGACGATCACGCCCTGCAATGCCGGGCTTCAACCGCTTGCAGATGCAGCCATTGCGGCTATTCGTTCCGCCGGTGCCAATCCGCAAACTTTCGGTGTGCCAACGATTTCAGATGGTATGTCGATGGGTACCGAAGGCATGAAATATTCGCTGGTTTCGCGCGAGGTAATCGCCGATTGCATCGAGACGACCGTTCAGGGCCAATGGATGGATGGCGTGCTCGTCATTGGCGGGTGTGACAAGAACAAGCCCGGCGGAATGATCGGCATTATTCGGGCAAATATCCCGGCCATTTACGTGTATGGCGGTACAATCAAACCCGGTAACTGGAAGGGCGAAGACCTCTCGATTACGTCTGCCTTCGAAGCTGTTGGCGCCTTTCGTGCCGGGCATATAAGTGAAGAGGATTTCAAAGGCATCGAGAAAAATGCCTGCCCAACGACAGGCTCCTGCGGCGGAATGTACACCGCCAACACAATGAGCTCGTCCTTTGAAGCACTGGGCATGTCATTGCTTGGTTCATCAACAATGGCCAATCCCGACGCCGAAAAAACCGTTTCAGCAGCAGATTCCGCCCGCGTACTTGTTGAAGCCGTTAAGAAAAATATACGGCCAAGCGATATCATCACCCGCGAAAGTGTTGAGAACGCTATTTCGCTGGTCATGGCGACGGGCGGCTCGACCAATGCCGTTCTGCACTATCTTGCGATCTGCGATGCCGCAAATATTGAATGGACGCTGGATGATTTTGAACGGGTCAGGCGCAAGGTTCCTGTCTTTTGCGACCTGAAGCCATCGGGCAAACACATGGCCGTCGACCTGCACCGTCAGGGGGGCGTGCCGCAGGTACTCAAACAGTTGCTCAATGCGGGACTGCTGAATTCCGAATGCCTTACCATTACCGGTCGCACCATCGGCGAAGAACTTGCAAATGTTCCCGATGCGCCGCCGAGCGGACAGGACGTGATCCGGACCATTGCCGATCCCCTTTACGCAGAAGGACATCTTGCCGTCTTGCGCGGAAACCTTGCACAAGACGGGGCAGTGGCAAAAATTACCGGTTTAAAATCGACGGCAATAACGGGCCCCGCGCGCGTTTTCAATGACGAGCAATCAGCATTAAAGGCCATTTTGTCCGGCGAGATAACAGCTGGCGACGTTCTTGTATTGCGTTATCTCGGCCCCAAAGGTGGCCCGGGAATGCCAGAAATGCTCGCACCAACGTCGGCAATCGTCGGACAGGGATTAAGCGACAAGGTCGGCCTGATAACTGACGGACGATTTTCCGGCGGGTCCTGGGGCTTACTCGTTGGTCACGTGACCCCTGAGGCATACGAAGGCGGTACAATTGCCCTGGTCGAGGAAGGCGATATGATTACCATTGATGCCAATGCGGGCCTTCTGGCGCTTAACGTCGATCAGGACGAGATCGAACGCCGGCGCAAAAACTGGCACCAGCCCGCCCCGCGTTATACACGCGGTGTACTTTCGAAATTCGCACGCCTTGCACGCCCGGCCAGCAAAGGTGCCGGCACCGGTTAATACCCCCATGTCAGCCTGCTCGCTTCCGATTGAAACCTTGCGTAATCATTGTGAAATCCAGAACGAAAACAATGTCCTTGTCCATGCCCTATGATCAGGCGAGCATACTTACCGCCCTTGCAACCTATATTGTTGGTGCCGCCAGCCCGGGGCTGGGCAATATGGCAATTGCATCCACATCCGTTCAAAGTGGTCGCATATCCGGCTTTGCCGTCATGTTCGGTGTTCTGGCTGCCGGGCAGACATGGGCATTGTGCGCGGCCGCTGGATTGTCATCAATCCTGCTGACAATGCCTTCCGCGATGCATCTGATCGGCATCGTTGGTGGCATGTACCTCGTATGGCTGGCATTCAAAACGTTTAAAAACAAACGCACAAAAAACCGGATGGAATTCGCCCCACATGCAGGCAAATCGTCTACGGCCCATCATTTTCGCAAAGGATTTTTTATCCAGATCCTGAACCCGAAAGCCGTTCTGGGCTGGATACTTATCATCTCGATCGGTGTTCGGCCCGAATCTCCAGCCTACACACCGATCATCATCGTGTTGTGCTGTCTTATCCTGGGCATGATCATTTTTTCCAGCTATGTCATGCTTTTCTCACTGATCGGCACCAGGCCCCTGCCCTTGGGCAGCATGTCCCTTTTTCGCTATGCCGAACCCATCGTCTATTTCCTTGCCGGATCATGGCTGGTGGTCGACAGCCTGAAATGATGAAAATGGAAAAAGCCGCTGCTGCCGATGACAACAATCATTACGCTAAATTTAAAACCTCTTTCTCCGGAATTGCCAAAGGTTTTGCGAGATTGATCAAACGTTTAACAGCGGGCGATGAATCCTCACGCCGCCAGACAAGGCCCGTTTCGATAAACGGTGGCGCACCTTCAAGCGGGACATAACACGTCCCGGTACGATCCAGATTGCGCAATGCCTCAGGCACAAGCGCAATCCCCAGCCCGCTGGAAACCAGGCTGATGATTGTCTGCATCTGGATTGCCTCCTGCCCGATCTCGAGCTTGTAGCCGGATTGCGAGAAATATCGGGTGATTATGTCGTAAAATGCCGGGGCAATCCTGCGCGGAAAGATGATCAGCGGATGTTGCGCAATCTCGGCTAACCGGATCTTTCCGTTAACACAGGTGATGCGTCCGTTCTCTATCCAGGCTTTTGGTACCGTCGCAACCAGCGGCTCTCGCAGCATGGGCAGATATTCCAGCGAATGATCAAACATTTGATGTGCGGGAATGATCATACCGACATCAATTTCCCTGTTCAGGATGGCTTCGGCCTGCAAATCACTGGTCATTTCCTCAAGATCAAGCTTCACATCCGGACAGTTCAGCCTGAAATCAGCAACCAGCCTGGGCAAAAGACTGTAAGCCGCCGTCGAAACAAAACCGAACTTCAAAACGCCAATTTCACCATGCGCAATCTGCTTGGCCAAAAGCGGCAGTTGTTCGGCATTGTCGAGAACCTTCCGCACACATTCCAGCCAATGTTCGCCAACGGCCGTCAGCTCAACATGTCTCTTGGTGCGATTGAAAAGGGTAACGCCCAATTCCTGTTCCAGGGCGATAATCGCCTGACTGAAAGGCGGTTGCGTCATATTCATGCGTTCGGCAGCACGACTGAAATGCAGTTCTTCAGCCAACGTAACGAAATAACGAAGTTGCCTCAGGTTCAACGCCAACCTCCGCCACTAAACACAGACCATCCAGCTTCTCAGAGGCAGCAACGATAGCGCATCCAAAATTGGTTGTCTATTTCCAAACAACTCTACCATAGGGTGTGACCGCCAAATACGCGGTGTCTGTGGCATCGGAAGTGGCGTTTTTCGCTACGAAAAACGCGCCTCCCTCTCAATACGGACCAGGCTCAAAGACAAAACTTATCGCGAGAAAAAAGCAGTCTGAGACGTAAATCACCAACCGGATCATCACGCAAAAATTTCTCCTCAAAGACTAAAAACAGGCGCTCGAAAGGTTCTGTATTATCCGCGAATATTTTCACCTCAACGATCCCGTCATATTTAATAATTCAGTGCCCTTGCCTATTCCGCTCCGCAATATAATATTGTGCATTTGCGAACAAAAAAATCGGCCAAAAATAAAAAACGACCCCGCGGTAAATAATATATTTTACAAATCAATCAATACGTAAATAGAATTTTTCGCAAACTTGTTTTTTAACTAAAATGAAGTCAACAAACTTTCAAATGCGTGAATGAAAAACCTCATTCTGAAAAACCATAACATTCATTTAAACGCATATTTTAAATAAGGGAGGAGTTTACCTGATGATTAATCAGATGGACGATGTTGCCTGCCAACTATTCTCGGAAAACAATCCCACGGATGGACCCAGAAAAAAGGTCATCGATAGTCCGTATCTCAATAAATTCCAAAGAATTCATTTCATTCTGTTTGATGTTGCACCTGCAATCGGCGCAGTAGCTACTGTCGTGGTCTCTCTAACATACAAAGTCACGTCATTAGACCTGGTCCTCTTTGCGGTCATGTGGCTGTTCTCCGGACTGGGGATTTCGGTTGGCTATCACCGCTTGTTCACGCACCGTACCTTCCAGGCTTCCCCAACTGTTCGCGCCTTACTTGGTATTTTTGGCTCAATGGCCGGTCAGGGAGGTGTCATCTCCTGGACGGCAATGCATCGCCGTCACCATGAATGCGGTGACCAGGAAGGGGATCTCCATTCCCCAAACCTTTCCGGTCCAGGTTGGAAAGGCTGGATTAAAGGGTTCGTACACGCCCATTTCACATGGATGTATGCCCACTCCTACCCCAATGTCTCCCATTATGCGCCCGATTTGCTGAAAGATCGTGTGATTGTTTGGGTAAATCGCCGGTATTACACCTGGATCGTCTTGGGCTTACTTATTCCAACGGTCATTGGTGGGTTATATTCGCAAACATGGATGGGGGCGCTAACCGGTTTTCTGTGGGGTGGCGCAATGCGAATGTTCGTGGTCGAACAGGGTATTTTTTCCTTGAATTCGCTATGCCATCTGATCGGAAAACGCCGTTTTAAAACGCATGACCAGAGCACAAATATTGCGTGGCTGTCCCCGTTCATCTTCGGGGAATCCTGGCACCACAATCATCACGCATTTCCCGGTTCTGCCTCTTTTGGCCTGGCGTGGTACCGCATTGATCCCGGCTATTGGTTCATATGCTTGCTATCTGTTCTGGGTCAGGCATGGGACATCAAAATACCCACGCGCGAGCAAATTCAACGACGAGAACTTCCCAAAGCACAAGCATCTACCCGACCTTAAAGGAGAGCCTGACAATGAACCGTATTCTGCCTGAGAAAAACATTGATGAAGCGGCAATCTTCCAGTGGCTTCAGACATATATATGCAAGACCCTGGATATGAATCCCGCATCCGTAGGACTTCACGACAATCTTGATTCTCTCGGAATGGACTCAGCTATCACCACGGCACTGGCGATGGATCTGGAAGGTTGGCTCAATATCGAAATCCCTCTTTCAATCCTGTTCGAGGCCGACAGCCTAGAACAAATTGCGGCAGGTGTTTCGGCAGAAATCAATCGTCAGCAGGTGAGCGTAGAATGAATCAGTCAGCATTGAAAGAAGTGCCCGCATATGGCGGCTCCCCAAGCGCCATTCAGTTTCATTACGATGTCGGCCGCGAATTTTATCAATTGTGGCTTGATGACTCTATGACCTATTCGAGTGCCTTATGGAGCGAGTCAGATGACGACACCCTTAATGCCGCGCAACAGCGCAAAATCGACTATCATCTCGAACAGGCGCGCGCCAGACAGGCCAGTTCGTTGCTCGATATCGGCTGTGGTTGGGGGGCACTGGTTAACAAAGCAAGCTCCCTTCCCAATCTTCATAAGATCGTGGGTCTGACACTTAGTAACGACCAGGCCGACTATGTTCGCGGCTTTGGCTTGCCAAATCTCGATATCCGCTTGGAAAGCTGGACCGAACACCACCCAACGACACATTATGATAGCATCATTTCAGTCGGCGCGTTTGAGCATTTTGTCAAGCCCGAAGACAGCACGGCAGAAAAAATTGCCACATATCGCGATTTCTTCGAAAAATGTGCCGGATGGCTTTCGCCAGGCGGCTGGCTTTCTCTTCAAACTTTCGTTTACGGAACAATGAAGAATGAAGAAGCCAGCGCATTCATCAACCATGAAATCTTTCCGGCAGCGGACCTGCCTCGCCTGGAACAAATCATGGCATCGGTTGATGGCGTTATGGAACTCACCAAATTGGTGAATCACAGACTGCATTATGCGCGAACATATGACATGTGGGCGCGCAACCTACGACGGCGGCGTGACGAAGCCGTCGATCTCGTTGGCGAAGCCATGACCAACAAATACGAACGTTATCTCAAGCAAACGTCAATCGGATTTTACACCGGTAAAATCGGTCTGTTGCGTATGACGTTCCGCCCTGTGGACCGCTCCCTTTCCGTACTTGCGAAAGAGTAACCACAGCAACGCAAGCCTTTCATTTCATGTTGTTCTAACAACGGGTGGCAACCGCCGGCCTTCCGATCCCCGGCGGCTGTCCTCCTGTGTCAGGTGAACCGTAAGGAACATTCGATATGTTAGCCTCTTCAGAAACTGCAACGGTTCTTCGAAGACCAAACCTGGTCTTTAATCCCCTTGACCCGGAATTCAGGAAAAACCCCTACCCGCTTTATACACGATTGCGGCGCGAAGCACCTGTATTGCGCAGCAAGGGCATGCTGATTTTATCACGCTACACGGATGTCCTTGCCGTCTTGAAAAGCCGTAAATTCAGTGTTGGCCTGATCCCGGAAACCGTCACCACCCAAGCATCCAGGATCGGCTTTCAGGACATCGCGCAAATGCGCCGCTTCCTCGATACGTCCATCGTCTTTACCGACAATCCGGAACATATGCGTCTCCGCCGGCTGGTCAATCAGGCTTTTTCCAAAGAAGCCATATATGCGTTCGTTCCAATGATAGAGCAGCGGATCGAGAAGCTGCTTGATATACATAGCAGAAAAGGTCACTGCGAGATCATCGAAGACATCGCTGTTCCGTTGCCAATCGACATCCTATGCGACTGGATGCTCATCGAAGAAGAAGCCCGGCCTCAATTCTCCAAGAAAGTCCACGCCGTAAGGCAGCTACTGGATCCAGGGATGATGAGCAGATCCGACTTCCAGGCCGCAGCCAAAGGCATGCGCGATCTGACCGGGTTTCTGGCCGATCATGCTTCGCGGGTCGGCAAAATCGATGACGGCAACCTGGTCTCCAGACTATGTAACGCCCGCTTCGAGGAACAAGGCCTCAGCGATGAGGAAATCGCTTTTACCTGCGTGATGGCCTTCGTCGCCGGCACGGAAACAACCCAGTCTTTGATTGGCAATATCGTCTATACGCTTTTGCACAACCCTGACCAGTTTTCGTCAATCTTGAACCGTGAAGGCGGGGTTTCCGCCGCCATTGAGGAAATCACAAGATACGAAACCCCGTTGCAGTTTACCAAACGCCAAGCGCTGGAAGACTGCAAGGTCGGAGACATCGAATTTCTCAAGGGGGAACAGGTTCTGCTTTGTCTGGGGGCCGCGAACAGAGACGAAACCGTTTTTGAAGATGCCGCACAACTACGACTGGACAGATCCGGGCCAAAACATGTGGGGTTCGGGTTTGGCATGCATTCATGCCTTGGCGCACTTCTGGCTGCCCTGCAAAGCGAGATTTTCCTGCAGGTACTTCTGTCTGAATATACGGGCTTCCGTCAAATCAGCAAAACCGTTGACTGGCAAAACAGCAGTCTTATCTTGCGCGGCCCATCGACGCTTGAGATCGAATTCTCGCGTAAACAGGTGATACAGTGAGCCGGTTCGCAGAAATATTTGGGAACGCTCGTCCCGATACGTGCGTCGACCTTTATGCATTTCACCATGCAGGGGGCAGTCGTCATTCCTTTGCTGCCTGGCAGAACCGGTTTCCGCGCGCTATCAACGTATATCGCGCTCAATTGCCGGGCAGAACACCTGAAAGCTACCATTTCTTACCTCGCAAGGTAGCAGAGTTAATTCCAGATCTTGCAGCGTGTTTCCTTCGGAGCCGTTTTGGCAACATCAACCCCTTTGTGTTCTACGGTCATAGCCTAGGGGCGCTCGTCGCATTCGAGCTTACGCGCTTTTTGCGTCAACATAGCAAAACGCTCCCAATCGGTCTGATCGTATCAAGCCGCCGCGCCCCGCAATGTCCTTTGGTCTATTCAGAATTATGCAGCCTGCGCGATGATCTTCTGCTTCCCAAATTGGAGGAACTTGGCGGCGTCCCTGCCTATCTGAAGGCGAAACCGGATGAACTCCGGCGTCTTTTACCTGTGGTCAGAGCTGACCTGCTGCTGTCGGACCGCTACGACTACAATGAACAACCACCGTTCGATTTGCCGGTCCTAGCCACCAAGGGCCTGCATGATCCAATTATGTCTCTAGCCGAGCTCAAAGCTTGGTCTGACCAGACCACCGGCAAATTCGAATGTTTGGAACTATCCGGTGCCCATTTCTTCGACAGCCATGGCAGCACCCGTCTGGAGAAACTCCTTACGGAAACAGTAATACGTTGGGGGAATGCCCCCTCGCCGACGCCTAGAAAAGCCATTCTACCACTGGAGGAAACACAATGCTGAACTCGGTCGATGTCAGAACAACCGAAACCCGAACTGTTCCCACCATGTGGAATCTCCTGGAAACATATGTCGCGACCAAAGCGGATGAGAGAGCTTTCATTTTTCTGGGCCCGGACAATGTCGAACAGGAAGTCCTCACTTATGGCGCCCTCCATCGACTTGCCGTTGCTTACGGAAAACAGCTACGACTAGCGACCCAGCCCGGTGATCGTGCGATTCTGATGTTTCCAACGGGACTGTCGTTCATCGTCTCGTTTCTGGCATGCCATTTTGCCGGAGTGGTTCCCGTACCCATGGTCCCGCTGAAGGGCCAGCGTTTACGCGATACAGTATTGGCAATTGCCGAGAATTGTGCGGCAACGGTCGTCATGACCACGTCGGAACAATCGGAATTCCTGAAATCACAATTGTCAGTACTGCCGACATATGCAGATGCAGGATTTATTGGGGTCAATGTTGACCTGGAATGCCCCCCAGTCACCAGTAACGACACACCTCATCCAGCCCAACTCAGCGAACTGGCTTTCATCCAATATACCTCTGGATCGACCTCTGTCCCCAAGGGGGTGATGGTTTCACATGCCAACCTGGCTGCCAATCTCGAGATGATGACCATCGCCTACGAAAACGATCAATATTCAAGCTATGTCGGCTGGGCACCCCTCTATCATGACATGGGTCTTATCGCGAATGTTCTGGAACCATTCTATCTGGGTACTCTATGCGTCCTGATGGCACCTAACCTGTTTGCGCACCGTCCATGGCTTTGGCTGAAAGCGATTAGCGATTATCAGGCCCATGTAAGCGGCGGCCCGAATTACGCATATGATCTGTGTATCGAACGGGCCGAGGAAATTCTCGAAATGGGGTTTGACCTGTCTTCCTGGCGGGTCGCCTTCAATAGTGCCGAACCCGTCCGAGCCGAGACATTACGCCGGTTTACCGCCGCATTCATGCCACTAGGGTTCCGGCCACAGACCTTTTATCCATGTTTCGGGATGGCCGAGGCCACTTTGCTCATCACCGGCGGCACACGTGCCCAGGTGCCCCTAATCGAAAATCTGAGTCGAACCGGTCTGGCAAACGGAATGGCGATCGAAGCGAACGACCCCAAAGATACAATAGAGGTGGTTGGTTGCGGGCAGGTTCTGCAGCAAGAAGACATCCGGATCGTCGATCCCCATTCAACCATTGAAAAACCCGACGGTGAAATCGGCGAAATCTGGGTTGCCGGACCACACATCCCTTTTGGATACTGGAACAACCCTGTCAGTTCGAAGGAAACCTATCAGGCAACGATTGCAGGAAGTATTGGACCCAGATTTCTGCGAACCGGCGATCTTGGGTTCATGCAAGCAGGTGAATTATATGTCACCGGACGTCATAAGGATCTGATCATTGTGCGCGGACACAATGTTTTCCCCCAAGATCTGGAGTTTATCGCCGAGCGTGCGGCACCGGGACTAAAACGCAATTCCGGTGCTGCCTTTGCCATCGAAGATCCTTCAGATGGGCAACAAACGCTTTGTCTTGTGCAGGAAGTCATGCTGAGCCAGCGATATACCATTGATGTTGATGACACTATCAAAGCCATTCGTCAGGCGATTATGAAAGAAACCGACATCACGGTTCACAAGATCATTCTTGTTCAGCCAAGTTCCATTCCCAAAACATCAAGCGGCAAGATCCGACGGGCGGAAACCAAAAAGCGTTATATCGACGGTACGCTTCTGGTTGTTCAGGCGCAATCCTCGGCCGCAACACGTCAAAAGGCAACGGCCTGAAGGAACAGGAAAATGTTGGTAACCGCAGAACACGAAACAGCGCCCAAACCCGCATATTCGCGCGAAGAAATCGAGGCCATCATAGCAAAAACGCCCTTTGCCGCCTGGGCCGGCGCAAAGCTGGTCTCTTATAAATATGGAGAAGTTGAAATCAACCTTTCGATGAGGCGGGAGCTAACTCAGCATCACGGCTTTGGCCATGGCGCAATTGTTGGATTACTGGCGGATAGCGCCTGTGCCTGGGCAGCGGCTTCCATCGTCGGCGATGTCGTTACAGCCGAATACAAACTGAATTTCCTGGCACCTGCCGTCGGTCACACGCTTCTTGCATATGGATCGGTCCTTGGGCCGGCCGGGCGCCAAACCGTCTGTCGAGCCGATATTTACTGCCAAACTCAATCGAGAAAAATTCTCGTTGCAACGGCGCTTGCAACGATCGCGCAGGTAGGCCGCGCATAATAACGAAACAGGAGGATGTCCGATGTATCACAAAGAATCTTTCCTTTCCTCTGACATGCCGGTAATCGTCTGGTCCCCCAACGAAGGTCAATCACTTGGTGTCGACGACCTCAGCGATTATCTGGCATCACAAAAAGAACTTATTCTGTCCCGAATACAGGAAAAGGGCGGAATTTTGCTGCGTGGCTTTGAATGTATCCGGACGTCAGATGACTATCAGAAAATTCTCGATGCGGTTGCTCCCGACCTGATGGAATATATCGGTGGTACATCACCGCGAAAAGTCGTCAATGGTCGCATCATGACGGCAACCGAGATTCCGGGTTCCTACTCCATCCCGCTTCATCAAGAAATGTCCTATACAGACAATTCGCCCGATCTCATATCTTTCTTCTGCGAAATCCCCCCGGAAAACGGAGGTGAGACCACAATCGGCGACATGCGTACGATTACCCGTGAAATCAGCGATGATGTTCGCGCCCGTTTCCTTGCCCATAACGGGATCCAGCTTTGCCGGAACCTCCCAACACCAGAACGCGTCGAGATGCGGCCCGGTGTTCCAAAATCATGGCCAGAGGCCATGGGGACACACATCAGGGAAGAAGCCGAAAATGTCGCCGTTAAATCGGGCTGGCGTTACGAGTGGCTGGAAGACGGATCCATGCAGCTCTGGCAGGAAATCCGCCCGGCTACCCGGAAACACCCCCTCACCGGAGAAGAAGTCTGGTTCAACCAGATTCAGATATTTTCCCCCGTTCTTTCCCTAAAGTGGGCACGTGAAGACGGTCGTGATGACGCGGCCGACCGCCTCTCCAAAGCACTTGCCGAAGCACCGCATCTACTCGATCACATGCGTTATGGTGACGGCCTGCAAATTGATGAAGAAGACGCCCTGCATATCTACGACACACTTTCCGCAAATGCAGTGCCACTACAATGGCAAAGGGGCGATGTCCTATTCCTCGACAACATCCTGGTAGCCCATGGACGACGGAAATTCAGCGGACAACGCCGCATTCTGACTGCCCTTATCCAACATGCCCATTGAGCGGACGCAGCTTGCCCTGACGGAGAGAAACCATGTTGAACACGTCAATCAAGAAATTCGGAAGTCACCATTCGGTGAAGCAGCCGGGGGGTTCAGTTGAGACCGAAGTGTCACTGCGTATCCAACTTGCTGAATTCTACCATCTGGTCGCCTATCTCGGCTGGACCGAAGCGATCTTCAATCATATCTCCCTGCGGCTTCCTGGCACGGATAGCCATTATCTCGTGAACCCTTTTGGTCTGCATTACGAGGAAGTGACACCGGAAAATTTGGTGACTGTCGATCTCGCCGGTAATCTGGTCGGCCCGTCCCAATATCCTGCAAACCCTGCGGGCTTTGCGCTCCATGGCGCAATTCACGAGGTTCGGCATGATATGCATTGCATCGCACATACCCACACGACCGCTGTTTCCGCTATCGCGCTGAAACAGGATGGGTTCCAGCATGATGACTTTTATGGTGCACAACTTTTTGAACAGGTGGCCTATCACGATTTCGAGGGCGTAACACTTTTTGCCGATGAAAAACCGCGCATTCTCAAAAGCCTGGGGGACAAAAACGTACTGGTCATGAGAAATCATGGCATCGCTGTCGGTGGAAGAGATGTTCCCAGAACTTTCTGGACCCTTTTTACAGCACAACGTGCCGCGGAAATCCAGTGTCAGGCCGGTATGCTGCCAGGCAGGAACTCAATTTTATCGGATCAGGTAAGACAGCGCTGTTCGAAAGTTGCCGACGACCTAGCGGCAAATGCGTCCTTTGCACAAAAAATGTTCGACGGAATGGTCAGGAAAATGCGCCGCCATACCGGCCCTTTGTGGCCAGGGGACAACGGCATTGACCGGCTTCACTAAACCGGTCGGAACGACTTCCACGTGGGACGAACACATAATAGGGGATATCGGCAAATGTTAGAGCTTCAGGATAGAGACAGACAGTGTGAACCCGATGTCGGACTATGGACCGGTTGCGTCGAGATTGCACTCGGAATGCCGCACCTTGCCTTAAAGGGTCTATCGGAGGCCTGGGTCCTTAAGGAACTGGGACATCTGCATTGGACACTGCTTGCGCGGATGGCAAAACGTAAGTTTCCCGATTTTCAGGATGCTGCCGGAAATGTTGTCTATGCGGCTTTTCGCTCCGTCGAAGTTGAAGGTGCCCGCTTTGGCCTGGCATGCGAAAATGACATTTTGCGGATCACTTCAACCCAATGCCGAATTTCCCGAACCCAAATCCAAAGTCGTCACACCTTAACCATCAACAATGAGGATGACGACGCAGGTATTGTCATCGGTGTCGTCACGATGGTTTCTGTTTTCGTGCACCGAACCAACCACACATCAAACCGTTCCATTGCGCGCGTTGAGATACAGGGCCTCCCCCCGATTACAGGGCATCAACTTGCGCCCCGGCACAAGTGGTTTGACGACAACAATCTGTTTACCGCGACAGAGGGAAACAATCGCCAGGTACAGAGCTTCCTTCCCTGCCCGTCGCAAGACTTCAACGGAGCAGGTTTTTTATATTTCGCAAATTTTTCCGCATTCGTTGACCGGGCCGAACTGAACCTGGACCCAACATTTTCCCGCCAAGCCGTCACCAGTCAACGACACATAAAATATCACTCCAATGTCGATCCGGGAGAACCCATACGTGTTGAAATCATGGACCTTGAGCGTTCATCGTCAAACTGGCTCCATCAATGCAGGATATCGCGCGAAAAAGACGGGGCACTTATGGCTGATATTATTACAGAAAAATGTATTCCCGAAGCCATAGGTCCGAGGCGTTTTTCGCCTTCACCACAAAATACTGCCTGATATCGCGGGTTTCATCGAGTACCGGTTGCTAATGTTTTCACAGGCCCGAGAAACGAAGAAAGTACCTAGCACCCCACAAACCCTGCATTTTGCCCTGTTTTGCCAAGAAGATGATGACAACAATGATGTCAGAAGTAATGACCCGTTCGGTGTTGGAAAGTATCCACGAAACCGCAATTGCACAGGACCATCTGATCGCAATTGAGGATGGTGATCGAAAACTGACATATGGGCAGCTCTGGACATGCATGTGTTTACTTGGACGGCAAGGACTGACAACACCTCATCCGGGTCTGATAGCAATATGCGGACGACCATCTATCGAAACCGCTCTTGGCATCCTGGCCGCATTTCTGTCCGGCGATGTGGCAGTTCCGATCGATGACAGACTTCCGTTATCCCGCCGCGAGGAATTGGCCCAGTGGTGTGATATATCATACGACAAGGAAGAGATTGTCCGGATCACATGTGATGTGGCTGCTTCACCGAGTATGACCTGCCCCCCTTTAAGCAAGATAAAAAGAGAAAAGCGCCGCCCGGCCTATGTGGCATTCACCTCAGGCACCACCGGTGTCCCAAAGGCAATAGAAGGCACAATGACCGGGCTGGATCATTTCATTGCTTGGCAGTCCCGACTAATTGGCCAATGGGTTCAAAATCCGCGAGTATCATGGCTCACGCCATTATCTTTTGACGTTATGTATCGTGACCTTCTTCTGCCCCTCAACAATAGAGGAACTCTTGTTATTCCGGACAGCCAGCAGGATTTCAACATTGCGGCGGCGTGGAACTGGCTGAATGACCAAAAAATCGACATCGCACATGTTGTCCCCTCTATTGTCGGCACTTGGTTGAACGGGCGCCACTCCGGGCCCCTGTCGGTCAAGGCTCTATTTTTTGCGGGAGAGCCCTTACGCCAGGCACTGATTTCCCGCCTGAAGGAAAATTACGTTAATCGGATCTACAATCTTTACGGTCCGTCCGAGAGTACAATGGCAAAATTCTGCCGCTTGATTGATGACAAATGCACACCAACGGATTCACTATATCCAGTTGGAATGCCAATCGATCATGATGTTTCTTACGTCCTATCCAAGGATCAGGAAATCATTATCCGGTCCGCGTATCTAACGAATGGCTACCGACAAAAGGACGGCACAGTTGCGCCCTTTCCCTCCACTTCGGAAAACTGCCCCGAATATCACACCGGTGACCGGGGTCGTGTCATTGATGGGGAACTCTATGTATTGGGACGGCTCGACAGCCAACTCAAGATTAATGGCATTCGCATAGAAGCATCAGAAATTGAATCGTTAGCCGAACGCTATCCCGGGATAAGGCGAACCGCCGCTGTGAAACTTGCCCCCCCGGATTCTACTGTCGAAATTATCGTTCTGTTCTATCAGGGGGACCTTGAGCGGAAAGACAAGATGCGCAAGCTGCTCGCAGAACATCTCCATCCGGCGGTAGTTCCTACCGCTTACCTGCCAATTGCGGATTTCCCACTGACCCTGAACGGAAAAATCGATCGGCAAAAATTGAAGGAACGTGCTGCAACAGAACATTTGATGGACGATCCATCGTCTATAAAAGGCACAGGAACTGAAGAATGCGACAATTTCGAGCAACGTGTTCAAGAAATAATGTCGAGCATCTTGCGGTATCCATGCAGGCTCGACACTGATTTCCTTGATATCGGCGGTAATTCGTTGATGTTTGGCCTGATCACACTTGAACTACATTCAACTTTCGGGCTCACCATGCCCCAACAGGAGTTTTATAACTCTGGCACACCGCGTAGCGTTGCAGCATGGTTACGACAGAACGGTGCAAGCGTAAAGGTTTCAGCATCCGCACCATCAGAGCCAACTCCTACGTCTAACCGCAGCGCAACAGGACCGTGGCCGTTAACGCCCCGTCAGCAAACAATCCACGATATATTCCATAATGAGTTATTCGGTTCGGGCATGAATATGATCTTGCAAGTCCCGGTCGCCGCCGATCAAATGGAACGAGTTAAAGCAGTCGTATCGCAAATCGTTGCCCAAAATGACTGTTTCCATCTTAATTTCCGGTATCGGCATGGCAAACTGTATCAGTATCTGTCGCCACCTGACTTTAGAATCAATGATATCGATGTAATAGAGGCTCCATGCGTAGACCATGACAGGTTATCAGCCGAGTTCGCGACACGGCCGTTTGATCTGGCTGAAGAGAAACCATTTCGCGTCCGCCTGCTTAAAGATTCTGCTGGCACGGGACGACTGCTGTTTCTGATGTATCATCTCATTAGCGACGGTATGTCGCAGGAATATCTCAGGCGGGACATCCTGGATGGGATTTCAGGCAACCCGATACCTCTGCGCAATCATTATTCACCGAGTTTACAGTCCGAACAACGTGCACTTTCCGACAGGATTTTGCCTTTCTGGAAGGAACATCTGGATGGTGCAATGCCCACAGCCAGATTCATAAGTCCCCAGCACATCACAAACGTCTCGGCACGATGCATGACCGTTGCGCTGGCGTCTGATTACGACCGTCTCATGGGACACTTAAGAACGTTAAATTCAAGCATATTCCCCTACCTTCTGTCCCACTTTTACCGCGCACTGGCAAAACATGCCGCAAAAGCAGACCTGATTATACGTGTAACAACGCACGGTCGTGACAAACCAGAACTTGCTGATGTCATGGGCTGTATTTTCAGTGCCGTTCCCGTTCGTCTTAACTGCGCAGGCTGGCCCACAAAACAAATCGTCGATTATATTAACAATCACCTCGATACTGCACGGATGTATCAGGATCTCTGCTTTCAGAAACTGGCCCAAGCCCTTGGTGAAAAACAGGATATCCATCTTCATCCACTAACTGGTATAAGCTTCACCCTTGACGGTTTCGACATTACTGAAAACATGCCTGCCAGCCAGTCGAAATCCCCACAAATCGAAACCATGAATGCCAAGCTACCGCACGAATTACGCGCTATTGCACGACCTTATCGTAATGGCTGCATTCTAAAATTCGTCTATCGCGCCAAAGCATTCACCGACGAAGATATTCTAGCCATATCATCCGCCATGCAGGGGGCGATCGCCGGCGAACTCCAGCGATGACTAGACGAAAAATCACAAACATCTCGTCATCCCTTTGGGGGCGATATCAAGTAGTGATGCCCTAAACCATTTACGATGAGGTCTTAATCAGAAAAATCTATGAAGTTAACGCGCAGAAACTTCATCACAACACCGGTTTCTTTAGCTTAAATGCTAAGCAGAAACAAATACCGCCGCGTAAATTCAGCCTGACAACCCCGTCTAAAATGGGGGGACTACCTCTGCACCCGCGCTAATTAACAAACACTCATGATCACCCATTTAATTATTCACAGATCAAGTGTCACTGGGGAACGGAAAACGGGGCAGAGGCTGCATAATCAAGAAACCCGCATCACAGGAGAAACGTTCGTGATCCTTCAATTATTTCCGGTATGGGCATTATTGCTCTCGTTACTGGCATTTTTCATGCCAGGACCATTCGCATCTCTTAGCACCGGCATTGTACCATTATTGACTGTCATCATGCTGGCCATGGGTCTTACATTAACAGCAAAGGATTTCGCCAATGTTGCCAAAAGCCGCAAGGCACTGGTGGTTGGCGTGATTTTGCAGTTCCTGATCATGCCCGTCGCCGCCTGGCTGGTGGCAAAGCTGTTTGGCTTTGATGACGACCTTACCGTTGGTATGCTTCTGGTCGGCAGTGTGGCCGGTGGCACATCATCAAATGTGATGTGTTATCTGGCAAAGGGTGATACTGCCCTTTCCATTTCCATGACAGCGACTTCCACCCTTATCGGTGTATTTCTTACCCCGGTTCTGGTCGCCTTTTTGGCCGGGCAAAGCATTGATGTGCCGGTTCAACCCATGCTGATGTCGCTGGTCAAAATTGTTTTGGTGCCTGTTATCATTGGGGTTGTCCTTAACGAAATCGCGTCAAAATGGGTTCGCAAAATCGAAGGGATTTTTCCCTATATTTCGATGTTCGCCATCCTTCTGATCATCGCCATTGTTGTCGCCCTGAATGCCGACAAGGTTGCCAGTGTTGGCCTGGTCGTTGCCTTTGCCGTGATCCTGCATAACGCAATTGGCCTGTCGCTGGGTTATGGCGTAACCGCTCTTCTGGGTTTTGATCGCAAAATCTGCCGTACCATTGCCTTTGAAGTCGGCCTGCAAAATTCCGGCCTTGCGACCGCATTGGCGATGAAGTTTTTCACCCCGGTTTCGGCCTTGCCCGGCACCTTGTTTAGTGTCTGGCACAATATTTCCGGCTCGCTTCTGGCGGGGTATTGGAGCCGCAAACCGGTTGATGAGAGCTTAGACGAACCCGTCCGCAAAGACGCGCCCGCATAATTAACCCGACATGATCAAACCGGACCCAAGGTTACAAATACCTTTGGTCCGGTGATTGAACCCTGCGAAACAGGCCACCATTGACGATCAAATCATCAAATATCAAGCACAACATGGCCTTCAGGCCGCGCACAACAAATCAGCACATGACCATCTGGCGGCGTTTCCAATGGTTCTTCAAGATAAGAGACTTTGCCTTCAACCAGGCGACAGCGACAGCTATTGCAGATGCCCGAACGACAGGAAAAATCCGGCTCCAACCCTGTTTCTTCCGCCAATTCCAATAACGTCCGTACGTCGTCTTTCATGGTCACTGTCACGCCAGATTTCGCAAACCGGACGATATTCCCGCTGTTCCCCGCCATACCGGACCCTGCATTCGCCAACGGTTCGGAAGCATCCGGGATGGCCCATGCCTCCGGGTCCGTCAGATGCACCAGTGCGGCAATCGCCTTTGGGGCACGCGACGCGGCTCTGGGCACCTGTATTGGCTGCTCTGCCAGTTTCTCTAGCGATGAGGCGGCGCCAAAGAACTCATACGCAATGCGGTTTTTTTCGATGCCAAGCGAACGCAGCAGGCGATACATGGCGATCATAAAAGCCGTCGGACCGCACATATAAACGTCATAATCATCAAACGGCAGAAGCGACTGCAACAGCGCCTTATCGATCAAACCCTCACTATCGAACCCGCGCTCTGCGCGGTCACGCGCCGTTGGCTGCCGATATGCCACATGCAAACATATCCGCCCGTCAGAGGCCGCAGCAAGCGCCTTAAGTTCCCCGCCAAACGCCTGAACATCCCCATTTTCGCAGGCATGGACAATCCAGACCTGACGATTGCTGCGTGCCAGCACCTTTGCCATTGCCAGCAAGGGCGTTATTCCGATACCACCGGCCAGAAGCACCACGGGGCGTATACTTGCCTGATCGAGGACAAAACCGCCGCGCGGTGGGGCGATATCGATTTCATGCCCCTCCTCTACCCGGTCATGCAGCCAGCACGACCCAACTCCATCGGGAAAATCACTGCCATCCGGTGCGCCTTCCCGCTTGACCGAAATCCGATGAAAATTATCCTGCTGCACATCGCCGGAAAGCGAATAGGTTTTCAATACTGTTCCTGCACCATTTGGCACCCGCAGGGTCAGATACTGCGCGGGTAATGCCTGCCAAAGCGGCCCGCCATCAACCGGCATAAAGTGGAAAGAGGTCACAACATCGCTTTCGCGTATCCTGGCCGTAACGCGAAATTTCCGAAACGCATCCGTCATGTCACGCTTCCATCCTGGCATCAATCATTCGCTCTTCGGCGATCATCGCGGCAAGCTGGCGGCGAAACCATAATTGTCCCGCATCGATGCCCAGATCAATATGGGGCGACTGTTTGTTGCTCATCCCGATCTGGACCTCGTGCAGAACAGCACGGTCTTCTTCAAAGGCATGCCGCACATCTTCCGCCATCATCTTTGACAGCTCATCATCATCAGGCCGGACATTGCGAAGCTGAAACCAGTAATAGCGTGTTTCATTCTCGGTGGTTGGCGTCATGAAATTATAGCTGTCCATGACAAAGGTATTTTCATGCAGCGGCCCGTCCGAACCACCAGTTCCCGCCGGGGTAAAAACCGCACGGATCAGCGCATGCGCAGGATAGCGCACCTCGTAATGCTGCAAACGGTCGCAATTGCCTTCAAATTCAACGACCTTCCTGTAAAACGGTGCAGGTTCGTGATCCATCATCCAGCGATGGACAATCACACCATTCGCAGTTTTGGTAACGCGAAGCGGCGTGTCTTTGGTTGCGGGGGCGGCAAATGAACTTTCATGCACCCAGGCGACATGGGTGGGGTCAAGCAGATTATCGCACATCAAAAGGTAGTTGCATTGCAGCTCCATCGCATCACCAGAATTAATGCCCCAATCCGGGCTGTCAAAATTCGGAATGTCGATGATATCTTCCGGGTCTGCCATTGCGGCATTACCCATCCAGATCCAGACCAGGCCGTATTTTTCATGCGTTGGATAGGGCCGAACTTTGGCCGCCGATGGGATACGACCACCACCCGGCGCCCAGACACATTGCCCGGCACAGTCAAAAGTCAGCCCGTGATACCCGCATTCAACAGTGTTGCCTTTGATCCGCCCCTTGGATAGCGGCAGCTTGCGGTGCGGGCATGCATCTTCCAGTGCAATAACCTCGTCTTCCTCGGTTCGGAAAACACAAATCTTCTCGCCCAGAACTTTGATCTGTTGAAGATCCCGGCTGATTTCGCTGCTCCATGCAGCAACATACCATGCATTGCGTAAAAACATTGACGACCTCGCGGGTAACTTGGGGTTACCCGCACTATGTCTGAACATGGTATATTTAACAGGCAGAAATGCTCGGAAACAGTTTAGATATTCTACGTTTCATCCTTGAATTTCCGGCTGATTATGATCAGCCAGTTCAGAAATTCTCGTGCTTTTGGCTGATCCAGGGTGGTATCCCCCCAGCATACATAATAGGGCAATGGCATCGGCATGCTGTCATCTGACAGCCGCACAAGACGGCCAAGTTCCAGATCAAACCGCGCAAAGGCACGTTGCGCCAGAACAACACCCTGCCCGCCAGCCGCCGCTTCAAGCGCAGTGCTGGAAAGCGAATGGACTGCCACCGTCTTGAACCTGGCCCCCGCCAAGCCATGCGCGGCAAACCAGTCCGCCCAGCGTGGCACCGAGTTATAGGCCGGGCCCCAGTCAATATCGATCAGAGGAAGATCAAGCAGGCCTTCAGCCGTACGTGCCGATGGGTGTTGGTCCAGAAAAGCAGGCGAACAGGCCGGAAAGCAAATATCGGTAAACAACTTTCGGGCATGGGGAAACCGTTGCGCAACATCGCCATAGGTCAGGCGGAACATATCGACCGGCATTTCCGGGTCTGGCTCAAGATGCGTCGCTTCAAGCCGCAAAGGCACATCACCCAGATGGGGTTGAATATCGTGTAAAAGCGGGTTCAACCATTTCAACAAAAGGGTTGGCAGGCCCGAAACCTTGAGATCGGCCCCCATTTTCGCACGTTGAAGCACCGTATGGGCCATACGCAACCGGTCAAACCCCTCGCTCACCAGCCGGTGGTAGGCCAATGCCTCGTCAGAAAGCGCTGTTCGCCGCCCGTCCTTGTTGATCAGCTTCATCGACAGATGTTCTTCAAGGATCTTGAGCTGCTGGCTGATCGCACCTGGTGTCACGCCAAGTTCCTGTGCGGCACCTGCAACCGATCCAAGCCGCCCCAAGGCTTCAAACACCTGCAAAGCCCGCATCGGGGGCAAATAGGATTTCACCGTCACTTACCTGATTTCCAGCCGAAGCATGCTAACTGCGCGACACAGTAAAACAGGAATGCTGAATTGTCCCCGTTTTATGTGGCGTAAAAATTACGACAAATAATTTTAAGCGTACCCTGCATCTGACATGTCATCCCATCCATTGATAGCGGCCCCAAACGTCCAAAAAACAAAAACGGCGGCGCATTCACATACGCCGCCGCTTTCAAAAGCCAATGATAAAATCAGTCTTCGTGGCCAGCCCAGGGGCCGTGCGGTTCGTCTTTACCATCCACACGTTCAAAGCCATGCGCACCGAAATAATCGCGCTGCGCCTGGATCATATTGGCGGACGTACGACGGGTACGCACCGTATCAAACCAGGAAAGACCGGCGGCAAGTGCCGGAACGGCGATACCGGCACGGGTCGCCGCAATCACGGTATCACGCAAATCGGCTTCGCATTCTTTCAGCAGGCCCGAAAACGGTTCGGCGAAAATCAGGTTATCACCCGGATTATTCGTTAGCGCCGTTGCCATGTCATTAAGCATGTCGGAACGAATGATGCAGCCTTCACGCCAGACGCGCGCGATGGCCGGCATCGGCAAATCCCATTTAAAATGCGCCGCAGCAGCCGCCAGCATTTCAAAACCCTGCGCATAACACAGGATTTTCCCGGCAATCAGCGCATTTTCAAGCGTGGTGGCAGCAATACCTTCGCCTTCCAGGGCTTTTTGCGCATCGCCAAAATGTTCGGCACCACGCTGGCGCATTTCAAGGCGTGCCGAAAGGTTACGCGCAGCAACTGCAGCCTCAATCACGGGGACGGGCACAGCAAGCTGCTGGGCTTCAATTGCGGTCCAGCGGCCGGTTCCTTTTTGGCCTGCCTTGTCCAGGATCACATCAAGCATCGCATTGCCCGAAATCGGGTCATCCGCGCGCGAAACCTTGGCCGAAATCTCGATCAGATAGGATTCAAGACGGCCTTTATTCCAGCCTTCAAACACATCGGCAACCTGCGGCGCCTTATAGCCCATGCCATCGCGCATCAGGCTGTAAACCTCAGCGATCATTTGCATATCGGCATATTCAATACCGTTATGAACCATCTTCACAAAATGGCCTGCACCACCAGGGCCCATCAGGGATGCACAGGGTGTGCCTTCATATTTGGCAGAAATGGCTTCAAGCATCGGTGCAACGCGCTGCCAGTCGGCATCGGTGCCGCCCACCATAATGGACGGACCATGACGGGCACCGCTTTCACCACCCGAAACACCAATACCGATGAAACCGAACTTTTCATTTCGTGCACGTTCTGCACGCCGTTCCGTGTCATAGAAATTGGCATTGCCGGCATCAATGATCAGGTCATCAGCACCCAAAAGCGGCTTAAGGGCATCGATATGGTCATCAACAACGGGGCCAGCCGGCACCATCAGAATAATCACGCGCGGTGCTGCAATCGCAGCAACGAAATTTTCCAGGCTGTCCGTTGCGGTCAGGCGCGGGGCCAGGTCACCGGCATTTTTGATAAACGCATCGGTCACACTTGCGGTCCGGTTATAAACGGCGAGTGCATGGCCCTTTTCCGCAATATTCAGCGACAAGGCCGCGCCCATCGTTCCCAAACCAATCAAACCCACCTGAGGCTGTTCCGACATGTTCACTTTCCTATTTCTGATCTTGTGGGACGAAGAAGAACAGCACATCACGCTGCCCGTCTTTTAAAGTTTATCGATCAAGATAAAACGAAATCACAATCAGGGGCAAATATCCGCCCTGCCCTTGATGGGCAACACACAGGCCCGTATGCGGCCATCAGTGTATTGCGGGGCATTTTGATGTGATGTCGACCTGCATCAGTGTTTGTACCCCATCCCCTAAACCCCTTTGCGGTTTGCCGTCCGGTTTTGCGGATCGCCGCGCAAATATGCGCGCAAGCAAAAGGATTCCGGGATTTGTTCACAAACAATAACAAGGTGATATCTCAATTTTCGTGCTTAACATAGCGTGGTGATAATCATTTCGCACCTGTTTGCGAAAATGATTTTTACATTCACTTGCGAAAATTCCGGTTGCTTGTGGCCCCAAAGCCCGCATCACAGCACAAAAATCGCCCATTTATGGCGCTATGTTCCGGGCATCAAACCCGCCATTTCCGCCCTGCCAAATTCCAGTTTGGCGCAACCGCGCCAGTATTTGACCATCCGGCAACAGCCAGGGCCAAGCCTGGCTGATATATCAATCATCAGTCAAACACCGCACATCCCCTGCCCGCCTCGTGTGCGCGCATCGACAAGTTGCCACCAAACGAGCGAATTACTGGAAATACCCATGCTGATCGACACATCGCAAATGCCCGTTATCCTTATTCGTAGCAAAGAACATCACGACGACAGTTTTGAAACCCAGTTTCAACAGGTGCTGGACCGAAACGATCCGTTCGTGCTGGTTTCCGACCATTCCCCCGAAGACCATGAAGACGAAACCAGGGAAGAACGCAAACAACGCACCCTTTTCATGAAAAAAGTCGGCGATCAAATGCGTAAACTTTGCCGTGGCATGATCATGGTGACGGGCAAGGACGATATGCCCGCAGCCATTCGCCTGGTAGCAGCCAATGCGGGCAAGGCATTTGGCTTTCCCATCATGTTTGTAAAAACCGAGGCAGAAGGCATCGCCAAAGGCCGCACCTTGTTTGATAATGATGCCGGGCCCCAAACCAGCAAGTAAAGCCATGACGCAAAACCGCACAACCCCCGCAACACCCCTGGCAGGCCAGAAGGCAAAGCCGGATTTGTTAACAGCCGAAAAGCTGGCCGGACCCAAAAGCGCACAAATTGACCTGATCGATCGTCCCGTCTTCAGCCTGTTTACCGAAACAACCGTCACGGGCGAATTTCAGCCCCATGTTCATACCAAAGCCCAGCTTATGTATGTGATTGACGGCGTCCTGACGGTCGAGGCCGATGGCGGCATCTGGACGGTCCCGCCCAAATGCGCCTTCTGGATTCCCGGTGGTATTGTTCATAAAGGGCGGGTTGTTGGGCATATCAATATTGGCAACCTGTACCTTGCCCCATCCCTGACAACGGATATGCACCAGAAATGCGGCATCCTTTTTGTGCAGCCGTTTTTACGTGAACTGATCATGCGGTTTGATAACACCCTGCCCACCAATGCCACCCGCGAAGCAAACCTGATTGCCGTTTTACGCGACGAACTGATTGCCGCACCGCTGGAACCCATTCACCTGCCCATGCCCACCGACCGGCGCCTGCGCCGTCTGACCGAAACCATGCTGGCCCAGCCCGATTTACGCTTTACCATCAGCGAATGGGGCGCACGCGTGGGTGCCAGCAACCGCACCCTGACCCGACTGTTCCAGCGTGAAACCGGCATGTCCTTTACCCGATGGCGTCAGCAGCTTCATATTGGCATTGCCCTGCAACGCCTTGCCGCAGGCGATAGCGTAACCACCATCGCCGGGGATCTTGGCTATGAAAGCCTGAGCGCGTTTATCTCCATGTTTCGGCGCATGCTGGGTAGCAGCCCGACACACTATTTCGCCGACCGCCAGGAACTGACCCAGCCAGACGAAACCAGCAAAAATACCGGCGATACCGCAACACCAACAGGTGAAGATGCACCCCCGTCTGATGCGGAAATATCAGCCGACATTGTCATTCTAAAACGCAGCCCGCATATAAAAAGCTAGCGCCAGACCAGCCTTGTCATTATTGCAGGCAAAGCGCGTGTATTTCCGGCCATGGTGACAAAGCCCGGCCATGCCACAAGGCAGAAGGCCATTGGGGCATTAGGGCATTTGGCCTCGCCCATAAAATCCACGGTTTGATCATAGTGACAAAGCCAGCGTTTCTTTATAAGATGATCATATAAAGAAACAGGAAGGCCAATATGCGCAAACCCAATAATCTCAAACGTCTGACACCTATTGCCGGAACCATCGAGGTTCGCGGTATTCTTGGCGCGGCTGTTGCCAATCTGGGGGTACGAATTGTTGGGGGGGAATGGCCTGTCGGGTCTGTCATCGCCAAAGAAGCCGACCTTGTCGCCGAACTCGATGTCAGCCGGTCGGTCATTCGCGAGGCCTGCCGCATTTTGGGGGCAAAGGGCCTTATCCGGTCGCGCACATCAGATGGCACACGCGTACAACCCCGCGCAGAATGGCGTCTGCTGGACCCCGATGTTATGGACTGGCGCATTCAGGCCGGGGATCGCGAAGGTTTGCTGCGCGATCTTTTGAAATTCCGCCTGGTTCTGGAACCCGGCATTGCCTATAGCGCCACAGTCATGGCCAACGATGCCGCCCGCCAAAAAATCGATGCCGCATGGCAGGCCAAACAGGCCGTATACGAAGACACCACCTTAAACGAGCATGACCGGCGCGCAGCCTTCATTGATACCGACCTTGCCTTTCATCAGGCCTTTGTCGAGGCTGTCAGCTCCGAATTGCTGGATCAGGTTTTTTCCGTCATCAGTTCGGCACTGGAACTGCTGTTTGATCATCAATTACAGGCACTTGGCCGCGCCAACCGCCTGATTGGCATGGATGGCAGCCACGAACTGCACGAAGATGTCTATCGCGCCTTTGCCAACCGCGACGCCGCCCGCGCCGAGGAAGCCATGCGCGTTCTGGTCCATCGCGCGATTGAGGATGCCGAACGCGGGTTTGAACAATAAACCCGCCGGGCCACGCAAAGGCCATGCCCCTGACCTTGACGCCGGATCATTCATACATCCGGATCGTAACACCCCCATCAATCACGATATTTTCGCCAATCATAAAACGTGCCTCATCCGATGCCAGAAGGGCGGCAATGGCAGCGACTTCATCGGGGCGGCACAGGCGACCAACAGGTTGTTTGGCCTCGGCCTGGGCGCGGGCGGTGGCCGGGTCAGGCGATTTGGCAAATTCGGCAGCAGCCAGGTCCGTATCGGTATAGCCCGGCGAAATGGCATTAATGGCAATGCCGCGATCCGCATATTCCAGCGCCAGGGCGCGTGTCATACCCAGCAAACCATGTTTTGCCACCGGGTAGGGAAAGGTTGATTTAATGACCGAAAAGGCATGATTGGAGATGATGTTGATAATCGCGCCATAACGCCGGTCCACCATGCCCGGCAACACTGCGCGGCTGCAATTCCAAGCCCCCTTCAAATCAACCGCCATGCAGCGGTCCCAGTCTTCATCCATCAAATCCAGCGGGGCGTGAAACACGTTTACCCCTGCATTATTAACCAGCACACCAATCGCCCCGTGGCGGGCCTCAATCCCGGCGATCAGCTCATCCACCCCGGCCCGATCCGAAATATCAAGCTGGCAGGCGGTGGCACTGCCGCCCTTGGCGGCAATTTCGCTCGCTGTTTCCCGGGCGCGGTCCAGGTTCAGATCAGCAATAAAAACATTGCCCCCCTCAGCGGCAAAACGGCGTGCAATTGCCGCCCCAATCCCCTTTGCCCCACCCGTTACGATGGCCGTTTTCCCTTGTAATCGTTGCATTTTTTAACACGCTTTCTCTCGGCTGTTGACTTTATAAGATTAACATATAATCTTTGAAATGTGAACAAAACATAAAATACCTACCGGGAGGATTAAATGCGTTCCAGGATCACAATGCTATCACTGGCTGCCATCATGGCATCCGTGCTGGGCCATTCGGCCTTTGCCGCCGACAAGGAAATTGTCGCGATTTATAAAAGCGGGACCCAGCAATATTTCATCGACCAGGCGGACGGCTTTAAAAAAGCAGCCGAGGCACGGGGCTATTCATCCAACATCATCAATGTCGAACTTGATGCCAACCGCGCCATCAGCGCGGTATCGGATGCCATTGCTTCGGGCGCAAAGGGCATTGCCATTACCGCCCCCGATCAGGCCATTGGCCCGGCTGTTGCCAAGGCAGCGTCCGATGCCAAGGTTCTGCTGGTTGCAACTGACGACCCGCTTCAGAAAAATGACGGATCGGCCGTACCATTTGTCGGCTTTGATGGCACGGCAATGGGCAATTCGGTTGGCGAAGCCGCCGTTGATATTTTGAAAAAGTCGGGTTGGATGGATGGTGCCAATTACGGCGTACTGGCAACCGAATATCAAACCGTTTCCGTCTGTAATGATCGCACCAATGCATCACGCCAAAAACTGGAAGACGCAGGTGTTGCCGCCGACCATTTCAAGGTCGTTGCCTATGACGGCACCACCGATAATGCCCTGCAGGCTGCAGGCCCGGTCATTACCGCCAATCCCGGCATCGACAAATGGATTGTTTATGCCTGCAATGACGAAGGTGTGCTGGGCGCAACCAACGCCCTGCGTAATGCCGGGTTCAACCCCGAAGACGTCATTGGTGTTGGCCTTGGTGCCTATGAAGCCTGCCGTCCGTGGCAGGCGGGTATTGCAACCGGCTTTAAGGCCGCCCTTTATCTTAGCGGGGCCGATGTTGGCAAGGCGGCAGCCAATGCCCTGATTGATGCCATCGAAGGCACCAAACCCCTGCCCGAAAAAACCGTTGCCGATACCACCATTGTCACCCCGGACAATTACAAGGATGTGATGCCCTGTAGCTGATCACCCTGCCCGGATGCCGTCGCAACAACCGTATCGGTGGCATCCGGTTCCATATCCGGGAGTTTGAAATGCCAAATGAAACTGTTCTTGATGTCCGCGAGGTTGGAAAATCCTTTCCCGGCGTCAAGGCCCTGTCCAATGTGACATTGCAGGTCAGAAGCGGCGAAGTCGTTTCAATTGTTGGTGAAAATGGTGCAGGTAAATCAACCCTGCTTAAAATCCTGAGCGGCGATTACCAGCTTGATGAAGGCACAATCACCCTTGCAGGCAAAGAAGCCAGCCATGCCAACCCGTTAGAGGCACGTGATGCCGGTTTTCGTCTGGTCCGTCAGGAACCCGAAATCGTGCCCCATGTCAGTGTGATGGAAAATGTCTTTATCGGCGAATATCCCACACGCCCCGGTGGCCGGGTGGATTTTGCGGCCATGCGCCAAACCGTAACCGCCCTTATGGACCGCTACGGTTTTACCGGCATGGTCGGAATCGAGACGTCAGGGCGTCTGCTATCGCCCGCGCAGATGCATATCGTCGAAATTCTGCGTGCGCTTAAGGATGGCGTCAAAGTCGTTGCCTTTGACGAACCCACATCGTCCCTTACCAATAACGAAACCGAAAAGCTGTTCGCCCTGATTGCGACCCTGCGGGCGGAAGGCATTGGCATTATTTACGTTTCACACCGCCTGCACGAAGTCATGGAAATTTCCGACCGGGTTGTTGTTTTGAAAGACGGCCAGACAACCGGTGACCTTGCCATTGGTGAAACCAGCGAAGATGAAATCGTCCGCCTGATGGTAGGACGTGAGCTTTCCGCCCATGGCTTTAACCGCACCGAAGTCACCCGCGACGAGGTCGTGCTGGAAGTTGAAAATCTGTCAAGCCGGTGGCACCAGAATATCAGCTTTTCCATTCGTGCCGGTGAAATTGTTGGTTTTGCAGGCCTTGTGGGGGCCGGGCGCACCGAACTGGCAAAGGTGCTGTTTGGTGAATTTCCCCGTGATGGCGGCACCATTAAAATTGGTGGCGAGGTCAAAACAATTCGCAGTCCCGCCGATGCGATCAAGGCCAGTATCGGTTTCGCCCCGGAAAACCGCAAGGCCGAAGGGCTTATCCTTGTGCGCTCGGTTCTGGAAAACGCCTCGATGGCGGTTTTCTCGTCCCTCTCGCGCCTGGGGTTGTTGCGCCACAAGGAAATGGTTTCCGCCGTTACCCCCTATATCCGCCAGCTTGAAATCAAAACACCCAGTCTTGACCACGATGTTGGCAAACTTTCGGGTGGCAACCAGCAAAAGGTTGTTCTGGCGCGCTGGCTTGCGGCAAAGCCCAAACTTCTGATCCTTGATGAACCGACCCGTGCGGTTGATGTGGGCGCCAAGGCCGAGATTTATCGCCTGATTGATGACCTCGCAAAATCGGGCATGGCGATCATGATGATTTCATCTGAAATGCCCGAACTGCTTTCGATGTCCGATCGCATCATTGTCATGCATGACGGCCAGATCTCCCAACCGATTGAAAAACACGACGCCACCGAAGAAGCCATTGTCAATCTTGCGCTTGGTACGCGCAACGTGGCCTAGGCCCGGTGGAAAAAGGAACTGTGTGATGAATGCTATCAACCATTCGGCCGCTGCCCCGAATATGGACCGAAAAGACCCTTTGGCGCGCCGTCTTCTTAAACTGATCGGTGCTGAAAACCTGTCTTTAATGATCGCGCTTGCCATCATGGTTGCGCTGATTTGCAGCCAGACCGAATTTTTCTTTTCTGCCCGCAATATCCTGAATATCGGGCAGAACATGGCCGTCATGGGCCTGATTGCCGTTGGCATGACCCTGGTTATCGTTTCGGCCGGGCTTGATATTTCGGTGGGGTCAATTGCCGGCTGTGCATCGGTTGTCTGTGCACTGATGGTCAGCCAGGCGGGTACCGTTTTGGGCGGTGTCGCCTTTGGCATTGGCATTGGTGCCATTCTCGGCCTGATAAATGCCACCATTATCAACTATCTGCGCGTTAACCCCGTTGTGGCAACACTGGCAACATTTTCCGCCTTTCGCGGTGTTGCCTTCCTGATCGCCCCCGGTGGCCGCCCGGTAGGCGCGCTTGATCCCAATCTTGCTTGGCTTGGCTCCGGTCGTATTCTGCAAATCGGCAGTTTTCCCGGTTTACCGGTTGCTTTTATTATCCTGATCATTGCTGCGATCGCTGGCCATTTCATCATGACGTCAACGGTTTTTGGCCGCTCGATTTATTCGATGGGGGGTAATCCGGCTGCGGCCCGGCTTGCCGGCATCAAACTGACGCGCATGCGCTTTATCATCTATGCCATTTCCGGGGCGCTTTCCGGGCTGGCCGGGGTGATCGTTACCGCGCGCACCAGTTCCGGCCAGCCCGCATCGGGCACACAGGGGCTGGAGCTTGAGGCCATCACCGCCGTCTTTTTAGGTGGTGCCCTTCTGGCAGGGGGCAAAGGCACCATCATGGGCACCATGCTGGCGGTTCTATTGCTTGCAACCCTGTCAAACGGCATGAATTTGCTGGGTATTCCCACATTTTACCAATTGGTCGCCAAGGGTTTATTGCTGGTCATTGCGGTGGCCATCGGTCAATGGCGCCTTGCACGTGCCGAACGCCGCCAGGCCCGCCTTGCCGCCACTGGTGGCAATTAACATGGCACAGGCCACGGTCCTAACCCTTGAAAATGATGCTGTTTCACTTTGTTGCCACCCCGGTTTTGGCGGGCGCATTTCGCACCTGACCGACCGGCAAAGCGGGCGCAATTGGCTGATTGACGGCACACCAAACGGGGACGAGGATACAGGTCCATCCGCCATTTATGGCGCAAATCATGCGCGTGGGTGGGACGAATGTTTTCCCGCCATTGCCAGTGACCACACCCCCTATTGGGGGCCTATCCGCGATCATGGTCTGCTGTGGGGCGAAACGCACCAATCCCGGATCACTGATAATTGCCTGCAAACGGCGATCTCACTTGCAGATGGGGCCATAACATTTGAACGGAGCCTGACGCTTCACGGGTCATCGATTATCGTTGATTACAACCTTGCCAATCAGGGCGCCCTGCCCTGCCCGTATCTGTGGAGCCAGCATTGCCTGCTGGCAACCCGCCCCGGCGAGGAACTGGTAATGGATGGTCTGGGCACACCAGACCCCACCATTCATGCCCCCTATGATGATTTGATCATTCGGGGCCGCGAAGCACAATTTGCCCAAAAAACCTATGCTGCGCTCACAGAATATCATGCCTGCATTGGCATTAAGGGCGATGCAGGCGGCATCCTTTTTTCCTGGCGCCGGGCGGAAATACCCTGGTGTGGCATCTGGCTGGATTACGGGGGATGGCCCAACGGCGAAACCGGCCAGCCAGCGCACCATCAGGTTGCGCTGGAACCGGCAACAGCCCCCTTTGACCCGCTAACCGCCGCCCAAAACACCGGTTACGGCCGCGTTCTCGCCCCCGGTCAATCGCAAAGCTGGCAAGTCGTCATCACGATATTTCCCGCAGGAAAAACACTTAACCGATCATCGTTTCACGCTGATTAAGCCCAAGAGAATAAACATGAAAATCACCGCACTGAAAACATTTCTGGTGCCGCCAAGGTGGCTGTTTTTAAAAATCGAAACAGACGAAGGCATTTGTGGCTGGGGCGAGCCCGTTTTAGAAGGGCATGCCGAAACCCTTGCCGCAAAAATTGCCGAATATGCCGATTTCCTGATTGGCCGCGACCCCGGCCGGATCGAGGATATCTGGCAAAGCCTGTATCGTAACGGGTGCTATCGCGGTGGACCGGTATTGATGAGCGCGCTTTCCGGCATCGACATGGCCCTTTGGGATATCAAGGGCAAAGTCGCCAATATGCCCGTTCATGCCCTGCTGGGCGGTGCCGTTCGTGACCGGGTTAAAAGCTATTGCTGGATAGGTGGTGATCGACCGACCGACCTGATCGGCGGGGCGCAAAAATTGCGCGAGAAGGGCTATAAGGCCCTTAAATTCAATATTTGCAGTGAAATGCAAATTATTGATTCTTATCGTAAAATTGACCAAAGCGTTCAAATGTTAAGCGAACTGCGCGCCGCAATTGGCAATGACATGGATTTTGCCTGTGATTTTCATGGCCGGGTTCATATGCCCATGGCACGCATTCTTCTGCGCGAAATTGAACATCTGCACCCGATGTTTGTTGAAGACGCGGTTTTATCAACACAAATCGATGAAATGGCCGATTTGTCGCGCGCAACAACCATTCCGCTCGCAATTGGCGAAAGGCTGCATTCGCGGTTTGATTTCCGGGCGGTTTTTGAAAAACGCGCTGCCAGTGTGATCAACCCCGATACCGCCCATGTCGGTGGCATTTCAGAAATGGTCCGGATCGGTCATTGGGCCGAAGCCTATGACATCGCCCTCGCCCCCCATTGCCCGCTTGGCCCCATTGCCCTTGCCGCCTGCCTGCAGGTCGATGCCATTTGCCATAATGCCTTCATCCAGGAACAAAGCCTGGGCATGCATTATAATACCGGCGGTGATCTGAACGATTATTTGCTGCCATCCTCGCGCTATCAGGTCATTGATGGCTATTTGCCGATCCCGCAGGGGCCGGGATTGGGTATTGAAGTTGATGAAGACCACATCATCGCCCAATCCACCATCGGTCACCGCTGGCGCGCCCCACTTTGGCGCCACGAAGACGGCTCCATCGCCGAATGGTAAAACGATGTTAACGCCAATAACATCACTTGACGCAATTTCTGGGTAAAGATCAAAAAAAACATCCCCATCACTTTGCTCAGCGATGGGGATGTTTTCTAAAACCGTCCGGCTTAATCGCGGCGCGAGGTCGCGTATTTTTCAGATTGCTCATAATAGTCATCAAAGCCGATGCGCTTGCGCAATTCTTCCCAGCTCATCAGCATATTATCACGCGGTTGACCGGCCTTGAGCAATTGCAGGGTTTCCACCATTGCCTTCATGGCCGATGCCATCAATGACAGTGGATATGCTGCAATCTTAAATCCGATTTCACGAAGTTCTTCGGGTGAAAGATCAGGTGTTTCACCGCCCTCAAGGATATTGGCCATCTTTGCCCCCGGAAGGGCACCGCAAATGGTGCGCATTTCATCAACCGATTTGGGTGCTTCCACAAACAGGATATCAGCCCCCAGTTCGGCAAATTTCGCGGCACGGTCAATGGCTTCGGCCAGCCCGTGTTCATGGCGCGCATCGGTCCGCGCCAAAATCAGGATATCTGCCCCGGCCTCACGGGCATCAACTGCGGCACGGATACGGTCAAACGCTTCATCACGTCCAACAACTTCCTTGCCCTTGGTATGGCCGCAGCGTTTCGGGGCAACCTGGTCTTCGATCATGACCGCGGCACAACCAGCCTTGGCAAAACCCTGCACCGTGCGGCGTACATTCATGGCATTGCCATAACCCGTATCGCCATCGCCAATCACGGGGATGGAAACCGCATCGGTAATGTTACGGGCCTGGTCCAGCACCTCGCCATAGGACATAAGCCCCAGGTCCGGCGCACCAATGCGCGCCGCCGCCGCCGAGAAACCCGACATAAAGGTCAGGCCAAATCCCTGCTGTTCAATCAGTTTTGCCGAAAGCGCATCAAAACAGCAGGGCATGGTAATCAGTTCGTCACGCGCTAGCATGGCGCGAAGCGTATTGGCAGGTGTCATGTTCTTCACAGTTTAAACGGAATATAAAGGGCGAGGTCCGGCCACACATAAAGGATCACCGCGGTCAAAAACATCAGCAGGATGAAGGGGAAAACCCCCTTTGACACTTCGCCAAGCGGTGTTCGCGCGACCGATTGAATGACATAAAGATTCATGCCGACAGGGGGGGTAATCAGCGCACATTCAACCATGATCACCATGTAAACCCCAAACCAGATCGGATCAATCCCCAGCGCCATGGCCGCAGGCAACAGAACCGGCGTCATGATCAGCACCATGGAAAGGGCTTCAAACACCAGCCCCATCAACAGCAGCACAACCGATACCACCAGCACAAAACCAAGCTGGGTATCAACATTGTGGCTGATCAGAACCGAAATATCCTGCGGGATACGATAAAGCGTGATCGCCTTGCCAAAAACCTTGGCCCCGGCAATGATCAGAATAACCGAAACCGTCGTTGCCATGCTTTCAAAGGCGGCTTTTTTAATGCCATCCCATCCCAAAGCAGGCATGACAACACGAATATTCATGCGCGTCACCAGGCGGTCAAACCCGCGAAACAGCCCAAAAACAATGATCGGCAGCAGGAAGTAACCAATGATCGGCCCCTGCCCCTTAAAGACCATGTAATAAACCGCATCGGCCAAAATCATGCTGGCAGGCAAGCGCAAAACCGGAATGGTAATGGCAAGCGCTGCCGCAAAGCCAATGGCGGCCGCCTCGGTCGGGGTGAAGGCACCACCATAAATACCGGCAATAATCAAAACCGCTAGCAAAATGGCCGGAAACGCCTTAAAGGTTGCCGCCCAGCGTTCATTCCAGTTCTTTTTGGGTTCCGGCACCTGGCCGCCAAGGCGGGCATAAATCATCGAAAACACTATAAACAGCACCAGCAGGGCAATGCCCGGGCCAATACCCGCCAAAAACAGCGAAATAACCGATTCTTCAGTCACAAAGCCATAAATGATCAGCGGAATGGACGGCGGAATAAGAATTCCCAGCGTGCCGCCAGCTGCCAGCAGGCCATAAACAAAGCGCTTATTATAACCCCGATTGATCATTTCCGGGATGGCAACCGTGCCAATCGTTGCCGCCGTGGCAACAGACGACCCCGAAATGGCAGCAAAAACACCACAGGACAAAATGGTTGCAACCGCAAGGCCACCGGGCCAATGCCCGACCCAGGCACTAACAGCGGCAAACAGATCCTTGCCAACACCGGCCTGCAACAGGACGTTCGACATCAGCAAAAATAACGGCACAGCCAGCAGAATAAAGCCATCAAGCGTGGATAAAATGGCCTGGGGCGCCATCAGCGGCGAAAAACCGCCCAGCACCAGCATGGCTAGGCCAAGCCCACCCAGCGCAAAGGCCACCGGCACACGAATAAGCAGAACCGCAAACAGGGCGATCAGTGTCAGAACAATGGTCATTCATGCGCCCCTTGCGGAATTTCCCGGCCCATCACAACGCGGATAATTTCAATCAGTGACTGGATCGCCAGCAAGGCAAAGCCCACAAATACCGGCAATTCGGAAATCCAGGTTGGCAAATCCAGCATCGAACCCGTGGTACGGCCCCGTTCCAGGCTTTCAAAGAAAATGCCAAAGCCTTTCCACGCCACCACAATCGAGAAGATGCCCACAACGGCCATTGCCAGAATTTCAAGAACACGCTGCATGGTGGGGCTGCATAGACGGGTTATGGCATCAACCGCAATATGGCGGCGTGTTGCCAGCGCCCAGGGCATCCCAATTAGCGATCCCCAAATCAGGCATAGCTGCGAAAGCTCTGCCGCCCAGATGGTGGGACGAACGAAAAAATACCGCGCAACCACTTCCCAGCTCAGCATCAGCCCTGCCGCAACAAACAGCAGCGCCCCTATCCAGGCCAGTGCAACAATAAATCGGTTATACATTGTGGGACTTCGCGCGAAGGCCGGCACAACCGGGACCCCCGCCTTTCCTGTGGTGGAAATTTTAAATATCTTGGTCATCTCAGACAGGAACACCGCCAGCAGCAAAAATACTGGCGGCGGTGTTCCGTCAACTGGTCGTCAAACCGTCAGATCAAAGCTTTTTGGCAGCGTCAAAAACCTGCTTGCCCAGATCACCGGCACTGTTGAGGAAGGAATCATAAACCGGCTGCGAAACTGCACGCCACTGTTTCACTTCTTCATCGGTCGGGGTGTAAATAGTCATCCCGGCTTCTTCGGATTCCTTGAATGCGGCTGCTTCAATCGCACTCATACGATCACGCACGTCTTTTTCGGCATCGCGGGAGGCTTCGGTAATGATCGCGCGCTGGTCATCGGTCAGGCCGTTCCAGAAATCGGTATTGATCATGACCAGGAATTCAACGTCAGCCATATTGGTGATGGTGACGGTATCCATGACTTCCCACAATTTACGCGATTTCACACCGGAAATGCCGGTCATGCCGATATCAACCGTGCCACGCTGATAGGCAAGATACTGTTCCGAACCGGAAATCAGGGTCGGTGCGCCACCGGCTGCTTCGGTGAATTCACCCAGCGATTTGCCAAATACACGGACTTTTTTGCCTTCAAGGTCTTTGGGGGTGTGGATCGGCGCACCCTTGGACAGCATGATGGTGCCGCCATAAGCCTGCCACCACAAAACGGTCGAACCGGTATCAGCAATAGCTTTGTCCAGCGGGCCACGAACGGGCGAACCCGGTGCAACTGCCGCACGAACCTTGGCTTCGGAATCCAGCACGAACGGCTGATAGAATACGTCAACTGCCGGCACATCACCTGCATAGCGCGTCAGCGAAGCCGAACCCATTTCAATGGAGCCCGACCCAACGGCGCTGGGGATTTCCTTGTCTTTATAAAGGGTGGCAGAATCATAAATTTCAACGGCGATATTGCCGTTTGATTTTTCTTCGACTTCTTTTTTAAACAGTTCAAGGTTCTGAACAATATGACTTTTGGGCGGAAGCTGGGATGCGATGCGCAATGTTACATCTGCGGCCTGTGCCGCCCCGCTAACCCCTACCGCAGCCATCAAGGCAGCGATCATGGCAATTTTTTTCATGATGAACGTCCTCTGGGTTTTTTAATTACAATCAATTCCAATCATGCGCGAAGATGGTCCAATTTGCCCCAAGGGTTCAACATTTTTTCGCCGTAATGTGCAATTTTAGCCGGTAAATACCCCGCAGGCGGCCCATTTCATAAACCTTTGCGCGCAGGTGCAGTGCACACACACGCATCATATGTATACACTTGCACCCATAAGGTCATTTTCAGGAAATATTATTCGCGCGCGATGACACCGGGCGATCAAACGCACCGACAACTACCCTAATCCCGGAACGGGTCGGGAATTTGGGTTTTAAGGTCGCTTCGCCGCACCAGCTCCAGAAACGCAACAGCGGCGGGTGACAATGTCCGCCCCGAACGCCAGATAAGGCCGATATCGCGCAACATCTCCGGCTCACCCAGCGGGCGGAAAATAAGGGGTTCACGCCCCAATACCGGCAATGTCAGGGCCGGCAGGGCCGTTACCCCCAATCCTTGCGAAACAAACGCCCCTGCCGTTGCCAGATGGGAAACCTCGAACCGGGGGCGAAACAGCAATCCCTGCTGGGCACAGGCGGCATCGGTCAACATGCGCACGCTGGTCCCCGTTGCCATGGCAACAAAGGGCTGGCTGACCAGTTCCTGCCAGGAATAGCTGCGCTTTTCATCAAGTGGCCCACCCGGTGCCCCAACCGCGACAAAACGATCAGTCAGAAGCTTTTGAAAGGATAACCGTTCGGAAACCTCGACCGCACCGGCGGTAAAGCCCAAATCCGCCTGCCCCAGTTCAACCTCGCGGATGATGCCATTTGATAAAACATCATTGATCTGCACATCGACATCAGGGTGGGCATCCAAAAACTGCTGCACCAGCCGGGGCAACAGGCCAGCGGTGACCGATGGCAAACCCGCAATCGTCAGGCGGCCACGCCGGGCGGCCTGATAGGCCATAAATTCGGCCATCGCGTTTTCGGTGGTATTTAAAATTCGCTCAGCCAGCCGCAAAAACGTTTGGCCCTGCGGGGTCAACGTTACATTGCGGGTGTCACGGTCAAACAGGCGGCAACCAACCCGCCCTTCCAGGCGGGTGATCTGGCGGCTAAGCGCAGATGGCGAAACACCAACAGCATCGGCAGCCGTGCGAAAACTGCCACTATCCACCAGGGCGCGAAAGGCCCGCATTTCATCGATATCGACATTAATGCGTTTCATGCATCAATTATCGCATTTTTTTCACTTCAAGCAACAAAACTTATCAGGCACACTTTTGAACGTTGCGAAAAAGAAAACCAATAACCTGTCGCAACATCCATAAAAGCCCGCATGACGGGCATTCGGGAGGAAAAACCAATGAAATTCAAAACACTCGCGCTTGCGGGCGCACTTGCTATTGGCCTGTCACTGCCTGCCATGGCCCAGCAAAAATTGCTGGTTGGCTCGACATCCGCATCTTCAAGCCATTACGGTTATTTCGTTGCCGTATCCAAGCTGATCAACGAAAAAGCCGACGGGCTGGAAGCATCGGTTGTGGAAACCGGTGCCACGATGGATAATTTGCGCCGCATCGAACGCAACCAGATTGACCTTGGCCTTGTCACCACCAATGTCGCCCAGCACGCCAAGGCCGGTACCAACAAATTTGAAGGTCATCCGCTCGATATCGGGCTGTTGTGGGTTTATACCGGCGCACCGCAAAACGTGATCGTGCGCGAAGATGCCGGCGTCAAATCACTCGCCGATCTGGCCAATGTCCGCTTTAATCCCGGTATCAAGGGATCGGCCACCGAAAGCACGACCGAGGCGGTCTTTAAAACCCTTGGCCTGTCGGCCGATTATGTGCGCGGCTCGACCACCGATGTCGTTGACATGATCAAGGATAACCGATTGGCAGGTTATGTAAAATCGGGTGCTGGCGAACGGCTTGATAGTTCCACCGTCGATATCGCCACCTTCACACCGATCCGCGTTCTTAGCCTGACTGATGATCAGAAAAAAACGCTGGCCGAAAAAATGCCCGATATTTCACTGGTGGATATCCCAGCCGGTGCCGCCGATGGCGTACCAGCCTATTCCACCTGGAGCTTTGGCGTCGGTGTTGCCGCAGGTATGAAGCTTTCGGAAGACACCGCCTATAAAATCGTTGATGCCATCATGAGCGACAAAACCGTTCAGGGCGAAGCAATGGCCAGCGTAAAGGGTGCGGATCTTGCGAAGCTGACCCTGCAATATGGGACCATTCCGCTCCATCCCGGTGCGGCAAAATGGTTCCGCGAGCATGGCTATGACATCCCTGCCCGCCTTGACCCTGCCAAAAGCTGATAAGCTGGCACCAGCAAAGCAATAATAAAAAACCAGAGCATTCGGGAGGAAATTCGCCATGCTGATGCGTGTGCAAAACGGGCTTGCCATCCTTGTGGGGGCATTTGTCTTCTATACGGCCGCATCCGGCCCGTTTGAAAGTCTTATTCAGCGTGCGATTTTCCTCGCTTTGGTGATCTGCCTTGGTCTTGCGGTTTATCCGCTGGGCAAAGATACCAAATGGCGGCTTGCCGGCCTGATCATTGATCTGGCACTGGCCGCCCTTAGCATTGCCGCCTGCAGCTATATTGTTATCAATTACGATAACATCATGACCACCCTGCCGTGGGCCACCCCGCATGACATGGCCCTGACCACCTGCCTGGTAATTGCGATCCTTGAAGTGGGCCGTCGGGCTGTAGGCATTATATTTCCGATGCTTGTGGTTATCGGCTTGGCCTATGCCCTGTTTGGGCAAAACCTGCCCGGTATTTTGGGGCATCGTGGCTTTGATGGTGCCTTTGTCACCGAAACCCTGTTTTTGGGTGACCTTGGCATTTGGGGCATGTTAACCGGCGTTGCCGCCACTGTGATTGCCGCCTTTGTGCTGTTTGGTGCGCTGTTGCTTCATACCGGCGGCGGGCAAAGTTTTATGGACCTTGCCATGCGCATTGGTGGCCGCCAGCCCGGTGGTGCGGCCAAAATCGCCACCATCGCCAGTGGTTTGTTTGGCATGATTTCCGGCTCTGCCGTTGCCAATGTTGCCACAACAGGCAATTTCACCATCCCGATGATGAAACGCTTGGGCTACCCCGCCCCCTTTGCTGCTGCGGTCGAAGCTGTCGCCTCCACCGGGGGCCAAATTGCGCCGCCCATCATGGGGGCTGCGGCCTTTGTGATGGCCGAAATCCTCGGTGTTTCCTATGTCGATATCATGGTCGCGGCAATTATTCCGGCATTGCTGTTTTATCTGTCGGTTTTTGTCACCGTGCATATCATTTCGGTCCGCCGCGGGCTTAGCCTGGTTCCCGATAGCGAATTACCGGCCTGGTCGCGCATTTTGCAATGGCGGCGGGTTCTGCCAATCATTGCTGCGCTGGGCGGGCTTGGCATTGGTATTTTCATGGGCCGTTCGGTTGCGACATCCGCCTTTTATGGCATTGTCGGCCTGCTGCTGGCGTTTGTATTCACATCCCTTGGCAAGCTTACCCCGGCCGAAATGGCAAAACGTGTGATCGAAGGCATCGCCGATGCGGGCAAAGGCATGGTGATTATCGGTGTTTTGCTGGCCGGGGCGCAAATTCTGGTCTCCATGATCAATATGACGGGCATTGGCGTAACGTTAAGCTCGCTGATCGTGGCGGTCGCTGGCAATTCCATCATTCTTGTTGCGCTGATTGTCGCAGCAGTCTGCCTCATCATGGGCATGGGCCTGCCGACAACAGCGGCTTATGTGCTGGTCGCTGCCGTATTGGCACCGGCCATGACCAATGTCGGCGTTGACCCGTTAACGGCGCATCTTTTCGTCTTTTATTTTGCCACCATTTCCGTCATCACCCCGCCGGTTTGTGTGGCTGTTTTTGTCGGCGCGGGCATTGCCAATACCAACTGGTTGCCTGCCGCGGTCGAGGCCGTGCGCCTTGGCGCTGTCACCTATGTCGTGCCCTTCATGTTGCTGCTTTATCCCGGCATGACGGGGCGTGGTGGTGCCATTGAAATCATCAATGCCTGCCTGTCCGGTCTGGTTCTGGTATTTGCCATTCCAGCCCTTCTGGGGGGACAGCGGCTTTTTGGCTCTGTCTGGCTGGACCGCGCCATTTTCATCGCCTGCATCCTGCTTGCGATCTGGTCTTTCATCCTGGCCCCCGTCATCGCCGTGCTGCTGCTGGCAGGGTGCCATTATTGGGCACGCAGCCAAAAACCGGTACAGGAGGCCTGATTGATGAAAACCCTTCGTATCGGTACCGGCGCGGGCTTTGCAGGCGACCGTATTGAACCCGCAGTAGAGCTCGCCCGGCATGGCAACCTTGATTATCTGGTTTTTGAATGCCTGGCGGAACGCACCATTGCCTTGGCCCAGCAGGCGAAAATGCAAAATCCCCAGGCTGGTTTTGACCCATTACTGGAACGGCGGATGCGTGCAGTTCTGCCCGTTTGTTATCAAAACAAAACCCGCATCATTTCGAATATGGGTGCGGCCAACCCGGAAATAGCAGGCCAGCGCACCCTTGAAATTGCCCGCGAACTGGGCCTGCAGGGTTTGCGCATTGCCATTGTGTGCGGCGATGATGTGCACGATCAAATCGTGCACGATAAGTTTGCGTTAATGGAAACTGGCCAAACCCTGGCCGACCTTGCCAAGCCGGTGATTTCCGCCAATGCCTATCTTGGTGCCGGGCCAATTGTACGTGCACTGGCCGATGGCGCCGATATCGTCCTGACCGGGCGCGTTGCGGACCCGGCCATGTTTCTTGCCCCGCTTATTCATGAATTTGGCTGGGCAATGGATGACTGGCAAAAGCTGGGCCGGGGGACGCTGGTAGGCCATTTGCTGGAATGCGGCGGGCAAATCAGCGGTGGTTATTACGCCGATCCCGGCATCAAGGATGTGCCTGATATCGCCAATCTTGGCTTCCCGCTGGCCGAGGTTCAGGAAAATGGCAATGCCACCATTACCAAAGTCGCCGGGACGGGCGGTGTTGTCTCGGTTGCGACCTGCAGCGAACAGTTGCTTTACGAGGTACATAACCCGGCGGCCTATCTGCAACCCGACGTGATTGCCGATTTTTCCAACGTCACCATGGTTCAGGATGGCCCGGACAGGGTTAATATCTCTGGCGGAAATGGCCATGCGCGCACCGGAACGCTGAAGGTTTCGGTGGGTTATGTCGATTCATTTGTCGGCGAAGGGCAAATTTCATATGCCGGTGCCAATTGCGTGGCACGTGGCCGCCTGGCGCTGGATATCGTTGATCAACGCCTGAAAATGACGGGTGTAAACTGCCTTGAAACCCGTGGCGATCTGATCGGCCTTGATGCCATTCTGGGCCGATATGATGGCGATACCTCGCAAATCCCCGAAATCCGCGCCCGTTTTGTTGGCCGCACCGCAACAATGGCGGATGCAAAACGCATTGGTGAGGAGGTCGAAAGCCTTTACCTCAACGGTCCGGCGGCAGGGGGCGGTGTAACCCAATCCGCGCGGCAAATTGTTGGCATTGTCTCGGGCCTGATTGATCAATCCCGCGTCACCCCCACCATCACATTCCTGAAGGCATGAACATGCGGCTTCACCAGATCGCCCATTGCCGCACCGGCGATAAGGGCAATATTTCCAATATCTCGGTCATCGCTTACGACAGCACAGACTTCCCCCTGCTGGCCGACATCCTGACGCCGGACCATATCAAACACTGCCTGCAAGGCATCGCCAATGGTGCGGTGGAGCGATATGAATTACCGCAACTCGGCGCGTTAAACTTCGTTTTGCACAACGCGCTGGGCGGTGGCGTTACCAGATCGCTGGCGCTTGATGCACATGGCAAATGCCTGGCATCGGCGATGCTCGATATTGAAATTCCAGGGCGTTAAAGCCCTTTATTCTTAATCAGGCTTATTTTGCCGTTGTCATTTGTTGCCCGGCAAGGAGAATAATGGTTTTACGGCCAAGGATTTCGACGTGGCAGGGCGACAAATGACAGCGGCCCGAAGGGTTTCATTTCGGCGGCTTCTGGCTGCGTTACATCACTTGCCCGATACACCGCATCGCGCTGCGCGATGTGCCTTGCCAGAAGACACGCCGAAATGAAACAAAATGAACCTGATTAAAAATAAAGGGCTTTAAAAACTGCCAGAAGCCCCGCCGCCACTGTCGCCACCACCTCCTCCGCCAAAATCACCACCACCATGTTGATGATGGTGGTCGCGACGGTGAAGACGCTGATAGGCCGCATTTAAGTCCGTATGATCGTATTGGCGATTACGTGTTTGCAACGAATACAGGATGTTAAAGATGGTCTGGCAAATAAAAATAATGGCCGCGCCGATGGACCCGACAATCAGCCAATGAATCGCGACATAGTCCTGCATGCGGTTTCTGATCGCCGCCGCAATTGACAGAAAAACAACGACGCCGATGAAAATCGGCCATTTATGCCATTCCACATAACTGACATCGGCCCGCGTTTTGGCGATGATTTGTGCAACACCATCGCTGATTCCAGTTTCGTAATTTCCGTCATGCAGGGCTGGCACAATGCTATCAATCACCTGTTTCATGATGGTGTCATATAAGGCCGTGTACCCCGCACCCAGCTCAATGCGAACTTTACGGTCACCATCCGAAACAACAAACAGCACACCTTTATTCACGGAACTGGCCGTGTTTTTTCCGCCGATCTCAAAACGGTGGAAAATTTCGGTCGCAAAACCCTCCCAGCTCTCCTGCGACGACACATCTTTATAGGAATGCACAGTTAACACCGATATTTCAGTGCCGTTTTCCTGTTCATAGGCCCTAAGTTTGCTGGTGATGCCAGCCACTGCAGCAGGTGACAATAACCCGGCAAAATCATTAACGTAGCGATCGAACCGCTCTAACGGAAAGCGATCAAGCGGCTTGCGAAAACCGGGGCTGTCAATTGAGAAATCCTCTGCAGTTTCCGACATATTGACAGAACGGCGCATCACCATATCAACAACCAAATCGATTGCCGCAGGCATATCCCCATGCGCCAAAATCGGGTTAAAATGGTAGATATACAATTTCCGCCATTCCCCCTTGGCCAGGCCAAAACCGTTACCGTTTAAAACCCGCACTGCCCTGTCTTCTTTAGAAAAAATCACCAGAACCGCGCGGCCTTTGGTGCGTTCATGGGGCACAAGGCTGGCATATTTTTGAACCAATTCTTCCAGTGATAATTTTTGCGCCTGTTTTGCGAGGTTCTGCTCGGTAATAAATGCCTGTAACCGACGGCGATACGAACTGGATTCCGTTTCCGTGTTCCCCATATTCCAGTCCCGATAGGTATCCTCCAGCAGGGTATAAATACCGTCCTCGGTCTGCGGAAACTTTTCAACAGTCAGTACCGAAATTTCGATCAGTTCTTTATCTTCAAATGCCTGCAGTTTTTCTGCCAATGCATCTGCTTCCTGCTTTGTCAGAAGCGATGCAGCATCACTGACATATCGTGCCTTACGCTCATAAGACGCTGCCTGTGCGCGATCAAATACAGGCAGCAGGAATGCCAATGCCAAAAGCATAAAGGCTGCATATCGGGGGACATTTGCGCATCCACGCATTGCGCTGGTCCGCCGTGCCATCACAATTGATTTCCGGCTGCCAGACACGAAAATTTGCTGCAAAAGCATTCCCCCTATTATTCGATACAGCAGCACACAAATCTTACGCGCAACCTGGCCGATTGATGATTGCGCGGCCAAGGCGCGCTGCACATTACCTTAAAATACAACCCAAAATATTCAACCAAAAGCAACAGCATCATGTGGTTGCGAACTGCGCAATTGGGTTGAATTGATCAAACCCTGCAGAAATTTTGCGATCATCCGGGAAAACCCGCATAAAATTTCGTTTCTGAAAATTTTTACACATTTTCGCATCCGAAATCCGAAACCGGTCCTTAAATTCCGACGGCTCCGATCAAGTTAACCGTCATTACCCGCCCCTCAAACCGCTTCTATGCGGCCTCTCACAACGTCCCAATATCGGGCTATCCAAACCGTATTGCGGGTTGGTGACGTGTTTTGCGGAACAGTCAGGGTCAAACGGGTCAGCCTTCACTAGGAAGATCGGGATAGAGTTTACATGACCGAAACAAGGCATAATCTGCGCCCACGGTACACCACAACAACTTGAAATCATGTAATATTTTCGGAAACATCCCGTTATCGCCCAGCAAAAACGAGGCACTTGGGGCAGCTCAACAGTCGGGCAAAACACGACACACAAAGCTGCGCGCAAAAATGAAATACTGGCGACATTTGTAATTTTCACTTTCCAACGATTCCAGTGAAAATCTGGCCGATAACACCCTATTCCACGCCTATCAGGCGATAAAAACCAGGAAAATTCCTATTGGAAAAACAATGCCAGAACAATGCATTGAGAGAAAGCAAGCGCCACACAAAGCCGAAAATTTCGCGAATGAAATATTTTCGCTTGCGTTTAATTTATCAAGTTTGTAACGTTTTTGAAAATAAGGAACGACAGCTATCACCAGCCGTCAATAATCGGGCAATCAGGGAGGAATTCGGTTGCTCACTTCAGATACATACGACGTTGCCATCATTGGCGGCGGCATTAATGGCGCAGGCATTGCGCGCGATGCTGCCGGACGTGGACTTAAGGTCTTTTTGTGTGAAAAGAACGACCTTGCCTCCGCCACGTCTTCTGCCAGCACCAAGCTTATTCATGGTGGTTTGCGTTACCTTGAATATTACGAGTTCCGCCTTGTGCGCGAAGCCCTGATCGAGCGCGAAGTCCTGCTGAATGCAGCGCCGCACATCATCTGGCCGTTGCGCTTTGTGCTGCCCCATGTCAAAGGCCTGCGCCCGACCTGGATGATCCGCCTTGGCCTGTTTCTTTATGACCATCTTGGTGGCCGTAAAAAACTGCCCGGTTCCGAAGGTATCCGTCTTTCCAGCCACAAGGCCGGCGCACCGCTGGTGCCGGGCATGGACAAAGCCTTTGTCTATTCCGATTGCTGGGTACAGGATGCGCGACTGGTTGTTTTAAACGCCATGGATGCCCGCAATCGCGGCGCGGAAATCCATGTTGGCACCGAATGCCTGTCAGCCCGGCGCGATGGCAAAGAATGGATTGTCACCGTACGCAAGGATGGCACCGAACATCAGATCAAGGCGAAATCGCTGGTCAATGCGGCCGGCCCCTGGTGCGCCGAACTGCTGGAAAACCGCGTTACAGCACATAAGAAACAGGGCATCCGCCTGGTTCAGGGCAGCCACATTGTGGTTCCCAAGCTGTTTGCCCATGATCACTGCTATATCTTTCAGAACCCCGATGGCCGCATTGTTTTTGCCATCCCCTATGAACAGGATTTCACCCTGATCGGCACAACGGATCGCGATTACAAAGGCGATCCTGCCAAAGTTGCCATCAGCGATGGTGAAATTTCCTATCTGTGCGAACTGGCGAACACATATTTCGCCCACAAAATCGCCCCGAAGGATGTTGTCTGGTCCTATTCCGGCGTTCGTCCGCTTTATGGCAATGGCGAGGAAAATGCTTCTGCCGTAACGCGCGATTACGTTCTTGAGATTGACCAGCAAAAAGACGAAGCACCGCTTCTTAATATTTATGGCGGGAAAATAACAACTTACCGCAAGCTCGCCGAAGCCGCCCTGGCCAAGCTCTCACCTTTTCTGGGCAATGAAAATCCTGCCTGGACCAGCCAAGCCCCGCTGCCCGGTGGTGATATGCCCAATGCCGATTTTGACGGCTATCTTGCTGCAATGCAGCAACGATTTTCCTGGCTTCCGCACGCCCAACTCTACCGTTACGTGCGAAATTACGGCACACTGGCCGACCGAATCATTGCTGGGGCAACTGATATTTCCGGTCTGGGGCTGCATCTGGGTGACGATGTTTATGAAAACGAATTGCGCTACCTGATGGAGCAGGAATGGGCACGCAGCGCAGACGATGTTCTGTGGCGGCGTTCAAAACTCGGGCTGCATGTATCAAAGGACACAGCAACTGCCATCGCCAACTGGTTTGCCAAAACCGATCATTCCATCCTAACCGCCCCGTCGGGCGAAGGAAACGACGACAAATGACCCTGACGCTTGAAAATATTACCAAAACCGTGGGAGGCGTCACCCATATCGACGATGTGTCGATGACGCTGGAGCCAGGTTCGTTCAATGTCCTGCTGGGCAGGACACTTGCTGGCAAAACCACCCTGATGCGCATTATGGCCGGTCTGGAGCCGCCAAGCAGCGGCCGCATTCTGGTCAATGGATCGGATGTAACCGGGCAAAAGGTTCAAAGCCGCAATGTCGCAATGGTCTATCAGCAATTCATCAATTATCCCTCGATGAATGTCTATGACAATATCGCCTCCCCGCTCAAGCTGCAGGGCACGGACAAGGCCGAAATTGACCGCCGCGTGCGTTCAACCGCCGAACTGATGCACATCGAACATCTGCTTGACCGTCTGCCGCAGGAACTTTCCGGTGGTCAGCAGCAGCGCACCGCGATGGCGCGCGCCATGGTCAAGGATTGCACATTGCTGCTGCTTGACGAACCACTGGTAAACCTTGACTACAAACTGCGCGAAGAATTGCGCGAGGAAATCCCCAACCTTCTGGCCGAGCGTGACACCATCGTTGTTTACGCCACCACCGAACCAATGGAAGCCCTGCTTCTTGGCGGTAAATGTGCAGTTATGCATGAAGGCCGTGTCACCCAGTTCGGGCCGACCACAAGTGTCTTCCATAACCCGGCAACGGTTGAAACCGGCCTTATTTTCTCGGACCCGCCGATCAACCTTATTTCGGCACGGGTCAGCAATGGCACCCTGGAACTTGCCAGTGGCCACAAGGTTGCGCTTTCGGGCCATCTGGGCGGGTTGAAAGATGGCAGTTACACCATCGGTGTGCGGGCAAACCACCTTTCGGTGGTTAATCCCGGCCCGGCCGCCATTGCCATGCAGGGCCATGTCGAACTGGCCGAAATCACCGGTTCGGAAACCTTTGTCCATGTGCATTTTGGCGATGTTTCCTGGGTTATCCAGGAAGAAGGCGTGCACAACCCCGAACTGGGTGAAATTTCGACCTTCTATCTCGATCCGGCACGCCTGTTTGTTTTTGCTGCCGATAACCGGCTTGTGGCCGCGCCCCCTGTTGAAATTGCAAACGGCAAGGCCGCCTGAGCCCGGAGACTTAAAATGGCACGTATTGATCTTAATAACCTTGCCCATTCCTATTACCCGGACCCGAAAGGCGACGAGGATTACGCCCTGCGGCGCATGGAACATGTGTGGGAAGATGGTGGCGCCTATGCCCTTTTGGGGCCGTCGGGCTGCGGCAAGACAACCCTTCTTAACATTATTTCCGGCCTGCTAACACCGTCACACGGCAAGGTTCTGTTTGATGGCAAGGATGTCACCAACCTGGCACCGGAACAGCGCAATATTGCGCAGGTGTTCCAGTTCCCGGTGATTTACGACACCATGACCGTGTTTGAAAACCTGGCTTTTCCGCTGCGCAATCGCGGTGTGGATGAAAAACGTGTTCAGGCCCGTGTCCATGAAATTGCCGAGATGCTGGATTTAAGCGGCAAGCTGAAACAAAAGGCACGTGGCCTGGGTGCCGATGAAAAACAGACCATTTCGCTGGGCCGTGGCCTGGTGCGTGATGATGTTTCGGCCATTCTGTTTGACGAACCACTTACCGTGATCGACCCGCATCTGAAATGGGTTTTGCGCCGCAAGCTTAAGGAAATTCACAACAAGCTGCGTCCGACCATGGTGTATGTCACCCATGATCAGATCGAGGCCCTAACCTTTGCCGACAAGGTTGTGGTCATGTATGGCGGCAAGGTTGTGCAGCTTGGCACCCCGCAGGAACTGTTTGAAAACCCGGCCCATACCTTTGTCGGTTATTTCATCGGCAGCCCGGGCATGAACATTATGCCCTGCAATATCGATGGCGGTGCCGCCTGGATCGATGGGCAGCGCATCGCCCTGACCGATACCCAGCTGGGCGCACTTGGCAAGGCATCGGGCAAAACCGAACTGGGCATTCGCCCCGAATTTGTCCGCCTTGAAACCGAAGGCACACCCGCCGAAGGCAGCATTCCGGTCAATATCGTCAAGGTCGAAGACCTGGGCCAGTTCAAAATCGCCACCACCCGCTTTGGCAATGCCGAACTGAAAGTCAAAGTCGGCGAAGACCAGCAGATTGTCGGACAAAGTGGCTTCCTGCAATTCCCGCAGGAATGGACCAAAATCTATGCCGACAGCCAGCTGGTTGCGTAAGGGGAGGCAGGGAAATGAACAAGATTACCAATAACAAGGCCTGGTTCCTGGTGCTGCCGGTTTTCTGCATCGTCGCCATCAGTGCCATTATTCCGCTTATGACGGTCGTGAACTATTCCGTTCAGGATATTTTCGACCCGCAAACACGCTTTTTTGTCGGCACCGAATGGTTCCAGCAGGTGCTCGAAGACACCCGCCTGCACGAAGCCCTTTTGCGCCAGATCGGCTATACCCTTAGCGTTCTTTTCATCGAAATTCCGCTGGGTATTGGCATCGCGCTGACCCTGCCGCGCAAAGGCTGGGGTGTGTCGGCCTGCATGGTCCTGCTGGCCCTGCCGCTGCTTATTCCCTGGAACGTGGTTGGCACCATCTGGCAGATTTTCGGCCGCGCCGATATCGGCCTGGGTGGTTACGTTCTCAACGCCATGGGCATTGACTATAACTATACCCAAAGCTCGATTTCAGCCTGGCTGACGGTTCTGGTCATGGATGTTTGGCACTGGACCAGCCTGATTGTCCTGCTGTGCTATGCCGGTTTGCGGTCAATCCCTGATGCCTATTATCAGGCTGCCAAAATTGATGGCGCATCACGCTGGGCAATTTTCCGCTTTATCCAGCTGCCCAAAATGCAGTCGGTTCTGGTGATTGGCGTGCTGCTGCGCTTCATGGACAGTTTCATGATCTATACCGAACCCTTCGTTCTTACGGGCGGCGGGCCAGGCAATGCCACCACCTTCCTCAGCCAGTATCTGACGCGCATGGCTGTGGGCCAGTTTGACCTTGGACCGGCGGCTGCATTCTCGCTGATCTACTTCCTGATCATTCTTCTGGTTTGCTGGGTTTTCTATACCGTCGTCATGAACGCCGGACAGCGGGGAGAACAATAAAATGAAGTTCCAGAAACGTCACATTGCCCTTTTGGTCTATATCCTGTTCCTGTTGCTGCCGATCTACTGGCTGTTCAACATGTCGATCAAGACCAATACCGAAATTCTGGGATCAATGACCCTGTTCCCCGATAATCCGACCCTGGCAAACTACGCCACGATCCTGACCGATCCTGCATGGTATTCGGGCTATATCAACTCGATGATCTATGTTTCGATCAACGTGGTCATTTCACTGGTTGTTGCCCTGCCTGCGGCCTATGCGTTTTCGCGCTACAGCTTTACGGGTGACAAGCACCTGTTTTTCTGGCTGCTGACCAACCGTATGGCACCGCCAGCCGTGTTTCTGCTGCCGTTTTTCCAGCTTTATTCATCGGTCGGGTTGTTTGATACACACATTGCGGTCGCACTGGCGCACTGCCTGTTTAACGTGCCGCTGGCTGTCTGGATCCTCGAAGGTTTCATGTCGGGTATTCCCAAGGAAATCGACGAAACCGCCTATATTGACGGTTATTCCTTCCCGCGTTTCTTTGCCACCGTCTTCATTCCGCTGATCCGTTCGGGCATCGGGGTGACGGCATTCTTCTGCTTCATGTTCAGCTGGGTGGAACTGCTGCTGGCCCGTACCCTGACCTCGGTTGATGCAAAACCGATCGTGGCCACCATGACCCGTACGGTTTCGGCATCGGGCCTGGACTGGGGTGTCTTGGCGGCTGCCGGGGTTCTGACCATCGTACCGGGTGCTCTCGTTATCTGGTTTGTCCGCAATTACATCGCCAAAGGCTTTGCGATGGGCCGCGTTTAACCGGAAGAGAAAGGATTACGAACAATGTCATGGATGGCCTGGACACCGGTTACGGCAATCTTTTTTGGCTGCATCGCGCTGATGCTTGTGGCGATGGGCGTATGGCAGGCGGTATCGCCCACCATTCCCCGGCGCGGGTTTCTGCCGCTCGTTACAACGCGGGGTGATCGCCTTTTCATCAGCCTTCTGGGGGCTGCCTATATTCACCTTGGCTGGCTGGCACTTAGCGATGCCACCCTTTTCATCGCATCGGGCATTTCAGTCGTCTGGCTGGTGCTGGTGATGCGCTGGGGCTAACAGGTTTCCGGCAGGGATGTGTCCTACCACGTCCCTGCCGGCTTTTGTGTTTCGCCGCAACGGGCACCGGTCTTCCCCCGTTACGGTGTGCCGGATTTTGAACTGGCAATTTAACGGAAGACCAACAGGGAGGAACGATATGATCGTTAAAGCCAAAGGCTCCTCTGCCGTCATCAGGGGCAGTGCTGTTGCGGTTGCACTCGGACTGGCAGTTCTTGCCAATCCGGCAATGGCCGACCAGTATACCGACGCGGCAAAGAAATGGGTCGACAGCGAATTTCAGCCGTCGAGCCTGAGCAAAGAAGACCAGATGAAAGAAATGGAATGGCTGGTCAAAGCAGCCGAACCGTTTCGCGGCATGGAAATCAACGTGGTTTCGGAAACCCTGACCACGCATGAATACGAAGCCAAAACGCTGGCAAAGGCCTTCTCCGAAATCACGGGCATCAAACTGACCCACGATCTGATCGGCGAAGGCGACGTCATCGAAAAATTGCAGACCCAGATGCAGTCTGGCCGCAACATTTATGACGCCTACATCAATGACTCCGACCTGATCGGCACCCACTTCCGCTATAATGCTGTCGTTCCGCTGAGCGACTTCATGGATGGCGAAGGCAAGGACGTCACCTCGCCGACCCTGGATCTGAAGGACTTTATCGGTCTTTCCTTTACCACCGGTCCGGATGGCAAGGTTTACCAGCTTCCTGACCAGCAGTTCGCGAACCTTTACTGGTTCCGGTATGACTGGTTCCAGCGCGAAGACCTGCAAAAGCAGTTCAAAGCAAAATACGGCTATGACCTGGGCGTTCCGGTTAACTGGTCTGCCTATCAGGATATCGCCGAATTCTTCACCAATGACGTGAAAGAAATCGACGGTAAAAAAGTCTATGGCCATATGGATTATGGTAAAAAAGACCCGTCGCTTGGCTGGCGTTTTACCGACGCATGGCTGTCGATGGCTGGCGAAGGCGACAAGGGCCTGCCGAACGGTCTGCCGGTTGACGAATGGGGCATCCGCGTTGATGGCTGCGCACCGGTTGGTGCCAGTGTCACCCGTGGTGGCGCAACCAACGGTCCGGCTGCTGTTTACGCACTTACCAAATATATCGACTGGCTGAAAGCCTATGCACCGCCAGAAGCCGCCGGTATGACCTTTGGTGAAGCTGGCCCGGTTCCCGCACAGGGCAATATCGCCCAGCAGATCTTCTGGTACACCGCCTTTACCGCGGATATGACCAAAAAAGGCCTGCCGGTTGTGGATGACGAAGGCAACCCGAAATGGCGTATGGCTCCGTCCCCGCATGGCCCGTACTGGGAAGAAGGCATGAAACTGGGTTATCAGGACGTGGGTTCCTGGACGCTGATGAAGTCCACCCCGCTTGAACGCCGCAAGGCAGCCTGGCTCTATGCCCAGTTCGTGACCTCGAAAACCGTGTCGCTGAAAAAGACCCTGACCGGTCTGACCCCGATCCGTCAGTCTGACCTGGATACCCAGGCCATGACCGACATCGCACCGAAATGGGGCGGTCTGGTCGAGTTCTATCGCAGCCCGGCCCGTGAAGCATGGTCGCCGACCGGCACCAACGTTCCGGATTATCCGAAACTGGCACAGCTTTGGTGGCAGAACGTTGCCGAAGCCGTTACCGGTGAACGCACCCCGCAGGAAGCCATGGACAACCTGGCCAACTCGATGGATCGCGTGATGGAACGTCTTGGCCGTGCAGGTATCGGTGGCGATTGCGCCCCGAAACTGAACGAAGAACGTGACGCACAGTACTGGTTCGACCAGCCGGGCGCACCGAAGCCGAAAGTCGCCAACGAAAAGCCGCAGGGCGAGACCGTCAAATATGACGATCTGATCCAGGCATGGCGTGAAGGCCGCGCGAAATAAGTCGCGTGAGCTCATAAAACATCCTGAAGATGGCGGTTCTGCCGCCATCTTCTTCCCCCGCTTTATTCATTGATCGATTTTTAAATCATTTCCCGGCCCCGGCCCGCACCCAAAACCGGTGCCCGCATATCCCAAACCCGTCGACATCTGGCAAACCGGATGCACCCACACCTGAAAAATCAGGGACTGTCGGCCAACTGACCTTTGCAAAAGGCACCGACAGGGAGGAAACAATGAAATTTCTTAAATCCGCGCACCGCCCGCAAGGGACGGCCACCCCAAACGCGCCTGCAACACGCCCGGCACAGGGCGCCACCCGCCGCAAGGTCAAATCTGGCGCGGGTCTTAAAATCGGCATTCAGGGGCGATTGATGGCCTCGTTTGCGGTTATTCTGGTGCTTGCAGGTGTGTCATCCGTGGTTTCGTGGCTGTCATTTGGCAATACGCGCCTTCTGGTCGATGAAATTGCCAGCAACAGCCTGCCCTCCATCATCCGGCAAATGGAACTGGCGATGGATGGCACCGGCCTTGCCGCCCAGGCCCCCGTGCTTGCCGCATCACGCAACAATGACGAGCTGAAGGCCACCGAAGAACGCCTTGATAACCTGATCGACAGTGCGCGCAGCCGCCTTGATGACATCATTGCCAATGGCAACAAGGATGCCTCGCTAGATGCCCTTTCAGATCGGTTAAACGAAATTGTCACCCGCCGTCAGACCCTGCAAAACCTGACCGAAGCGCGCCTTGCGCTGGAAAAGCAGCGCGGCGATATGACACTTGATATGGTGTATGCCTATGCCGACCTGTCGGATTATCTAAGCCCCCTGATCGAGGTTACCGACATTGATGTGTCGCGCGGCATCAGCCGTGTTTCCAATGGCAACAGCGATGCTGCTGCGGGCCTGAAGGATGTTATTGCCTTTTCACAATTGCTGGCCGATATCCGTGCCAATATCAACCTTGCCTTTGGCATGTTAACCGCCGCCATCGCCGTACCCGAAGGCGATGCGATGGATGAAGTGCGCAATAAATGGAACTGGGCCGAACTGCGCATTACCGATGCCCTGGCAAAACTGCCCGATAATGATGATGGCAGCAAAATCCGCGATTTTGCCAATGCCCTTCTGGCCTATGGCAAGGGCGATAACGGCGTTTTCACCCTGCGCGAAACCGAATGGGACAATCAGGCAAAAACCCAGCAAACCCTGAACGATACCCTTGCCAGCGCCGAACAGCTTGGTTCTGCCATCAGCCAGCTTGTTGCCGATAAACGCCTTGAAATCAATAACAAGGCCGAAACAACCCTGGCAAAGGTAACCCGCGATCAGCAAATTATCGCCATTATCGGCATCAGTGTGCTGGTCGTTTCCCTGCTGGTATTGGTGTTTTATGTACGCGGCAATCTGATCAAGCGGTTATTGCGCGTGATTGCGGGCCTGCGCGAGGTTGCAAATGGCAATCTTGATGCCGAAGTGCGCGATAATGGCCGCGATGAAATTGGCGTCATGGCCGAAATTCTGCGCCAGTTCCGGGCAACGGCATTATCCGCCCGCCAGGCCGAACAGCAGGTCGCGCGCGAACGCGAAACCGCCGAAGAAGAAAAACGCACTGCCATGCTTGCACTTGCCGATGCGTTCGAGGCATCAATTTCAACGGTGGCAGGCCATGTCTCACGCGAGGCAGAGGATATCCAGCAAACATCCCACCATGTGCGCGACCGGGCGGAAATCGCATCGGGCAATGCCACCGGCGTTGCCAGCGCGTCCGAGGAAATTTCCATTAATATGGCATCGGTTTCCCAGGCAACACAGGCATTGTCCGAACGGGTGCGCCAAACCGGCGAACGCGCCCGCCAGTCATTGGTTGCAGCCCAGAACGCGGTTGAAAATGCCGATAAAACCAACACCACCATGCATGAACTGGAAACCGGTGCCAGCGAAATTGGCGAAATCCTCAGCCTGATTCAGGACATTGCTGCGCAAACCAACCTTCTGGCGCTGAATGCCACGATCGAGGCTGCCCGCGCCGGTGATGCCGGCAAAGGTTTTGCCGTTGTCGCCAGCGAGGTTAAAAACCTTGCCAATCAAACCGGTTCCGCCACCGACCGCATTGCCCGGCGCATCACCGATATCCAGTCCACCACCAGCATCGCGGTTGATGCCATTGCCAATATCGGCAAAAGCATTTCGGGCATTCATGAAACCGTAAGCCAGATGTCGCAAGCCGTTGGTGAACAGCAGGAATTTGTCGCTGAAATCGCCTCCAATGTTGAACAATCCGCACTGGCCGCCCGTGAAATGAACGGCACCATCGCCGAGGTCAGCGCCTCTGCCGATGACAGCCTGTCAGCAATGGATGGCCTGCAACAGGCCACCACCCGCCTGCGCCACCAGTCCGACGATCTTTCCGAACGGGTGCGCGAATTTCTAGGTTCCATTCGTGCTGATCAGGGGGCATCCTCCTGATCAGCGCGCCTTCACCCTCCTGCCCGCAAAATCCGGTAAGTTAAGCCACCCCGCATTGCCAACCTGCCCAACCCCGTCAGGAAATAATATGTCCCGTCAGTCTGCCCCGATGCTTCGTCTCCTTGCTGCTTCCTGTGCCATGCTGTTTGCCGTTCCCTCCCTGGCACTGGCCGCCCCGGCGCTTGATGACGGGATTGATGCCTACCAACAGGGCGATTTTGAAAAATCAGCCAGCATCTTTACGCCGCTCGCCGATCAGGGTGACGCCACGGCGCAATATCTGCTGTCCTGCCAGATGATCAATGGGGCAGGCATGGCAGCCGATCAGGATGCCGGTTGGCAAATGCTGGATCATGCGGCGCAAAATGGCAATATGGATGCCCAAATCCTGCAGGCCAAACGGCTGGAAGCAATGCAGGGATCGCTAGGCGATATTCACACCCTGTATGAAAACGCCGCCCGGCAGGGCAGTGCGCAGGCATCGATGTGGCTGGCACTGGATCATTTGCAAAATGACCGCAAGGACAAGGCCCGCGAACAGCTTGATAACGCCTGGGCCGCAGGCGACCCGCGTGCCGCCACCATGATCGCCACCCGTTTCACCACCGACCCAGAACAGCGCCAGGAATGGCTGCGCAAGGCAGCAGAACATGGCGAAAGCCACGCTGCCGCCTATCTGGCAACCGATTTTGAAAAATCCGACGACCGCGCCAGGGCAATGGGCTGGTGTGCTGTCGCGTCTGGCCTGCCCGGCCACGAAGCCAATATCGACTGGGAAAAAATTGGTAATGCCATTGCCAAAAACTGCGCCCATCTGGATGCCGATATGGAACCCCAGGCCCGTGCCGAAAACCGCAAACAGGTTGATGTCTTCTTAAAGGACTTTTTTGCCAGCTACCAGCAATGGCAGCCCTGGCGGCCCTGCGTCATCAGTGACGGGCAATAAAAGCCCGCATCCCTGACGTTTCTGGCTTTAACCGTCTTCCCCCGCCGCGCCATGCTGGTAATAGGCCTGGCGGCAAATGTCGATCACCCGGTTGCGCAGCCATTGATGTGCCGGGTCCGCCTGCATGCGCGGATGCCACATTGCCAGCACGGGAAATTCCGGCAGATCAAACGGCAAATCAAAACTTTGAATATCAACCAGTCCCGGATGAAATTCCACCAGTCGGGTGCCAAAGCAGGACCGGGGAATAACGCCGACCAGATCGGACTGGCGCACAATCCGCAGCGCATCGGGAAAACCCGGCACAATAATGCGCACTTGGCGCGCCAAACCGGCCTCGTCCAGTTTTGCGTCAATCATATCGCGGCCATTGACCTGCTTGGAAACAACCACATGGCGCTGGCAGGCAAAATCACTAAGCGACACCCCATCGCGCTGTTGCGCGTTAAAAAACGGGTGTCCTTTGCGCGCAATACCTACAAACTTGTCATGAAACAACAACCGGGTACGAATTTCCGGCGCATTTGTGCCCAGCACCCCGATTTCCAGATCAATCGCGCCATCCCGCAATGGCTGCGCATCTTTATCCGGTTTGGCAACAAATTGCAGGCAGATGTCAGGCGCGGCAGCAGCGATATCATTTACCACCCGCGCGGCCAAAAACTCCAAAAAGGCTTCGCTGGCACGGATGATAAAGGTCTGTTTTAACCCGGCCGGGTCAATCCGGGTTAAATGCGGTGTCAAAACCGTGCGCACATCACGCATCAATTCATGCACTTGATCGCGAATTTCGGCTGCCCTTGGCGTTGGCACCAGCCCCCTGCCCGCCCGCACCAGCAAAGGATCGCCCGTTACGGCGCGCAGGCGGGTTAATGTTCTGCTCATGGCGGAAACACTTAGCCCAAGATGTTTTGCAGCAGCGGTGACACTGCATTCGCTTAACAAAACATCAAGCGCGCGCAACAGGTTAAGGTCGATCTCGTTTTCATTCATGCCCGCGCCCTTTGCAAACACATCGGCCCATATATGGCGTTTAATGCAATAATATATTGAATAGCCTGCGTCTGGCGCCAGTATGGGCAGGATTTATATTTGCGTCACCCCCATAACAAGGATGATGCAAATGGCACCGCAATTCCCGACCAAACCGGAAAATCCCGGCACCGCAAATACCGATATTTCCCCAACCCCATCAATATTGCTGATTGGCGCCTCACGCGGGTTGGGCCTGGCAATGGCGGAGGAATTTTTGCAAAAAGGCTGGCATGTGACGGGCACTGTGCGCGACCGGCATAATCGCACCCAATTGCACGACCTGGCCGATCAGTTTCCCGGTAAACTGGATATCGAATTTATCGATATCTGTGATCAGCAACAAATTGCCGATTTACACCAGCGCCTTGCCGGGAAACGGTTTGATATCCTGTTTGTCAATGCTGGCACCAGCAACAGGGACCCGTCGCAAACCATTGGCGAAATCACCACGGATGAATTCATCCATCTTATGGTAACAAACGCCCTAAGCCCGATGCGGGTTGTTGAGACATTTCAGGACCTTGTACCGGGTGATGGCATGATTGGCGTTATGTCATCGGGCCAGGGCAGCATCGCCAATAACGAAACCGGCCAACGCGAACTTTATCGCGGCACCAAGGCCGCCCTTAACATGTATATGCGCAGTTTCGCCGCCCGACAGACCGCCATTAATAGCCGTGCGATGGTGGTTATGGCGCCGGGCTGGGTCAAAACCGAGCTTGGCGGCCCGGATGCCCGCCTGACGATTGATGAAAGTATTCCCAGTCTGGTCAATGTCCTGCTGGCAAAACAGGGCAAACCGGGACTGGAATACCTCGATTACTTAGGAAAAACCGTTCCATGGTAAGCCAAACGGCACGCGGCAAAAATGCAAAATACTGCACACGGTTTTCCATGTGCAGTATTGCAACATATCTTCGCAAAGACCAATGTTTACGCCATTAACACGATTTCGTAAACGATGGCTGATTTGCCTGCCGTAATGGCCAGCTCTACCGGCATATGATCACACAGCAGGGCATCAAACGGGGCCATTTGCCAGTTTTCACCACCCGCAACCGTAATTTCGGCCATATCCATGCATAACAGCATGGAAACCGAATTTTCGGCTGTTTGAATGGTCTGGCGGCCTATAATCACATGTCGGATCACGCCATGTTTGCAGGCATTCCGCCGTGTCATAACATTCAGGTCGGTAATCGCCCCATCCACCAGCATTGCCGATGTCGGAACATCGGCAGCAAAGGGATAAGGCGGTGTTTCGCCTGTCAGCGTGATTGGTGGTTGATCCCCAATCACCAATGTCATGCCCGCCCCTTTCAAAATTGAAAGGGTGCGATCAATTCCGGGAAAGCTGGAAAACGGGCCATCGCTGGCAACTGTTGCCATGCTGATGCGCCAGGCAAAATCATCCAGCCCCGCATTGGCGGGGTAAACGGCAATTTCCACCGTTTCCCCGCCACCGTTTTTCCACGGCATCCGGCGATAGTCACCTGCCCGCAAAACGCGGATTGCCGAAGGCGTATTCATGGTCAGTTACCCAGAATACCAGGCAAACGCAGGCCGTGTTCGCGGGCGCAATCAATGGCGATGTCGTAACCGGCATCGGCATGGCGCATTACACCCGTTGCCGGGTCGTTCCACAAAACACGTTCCAGGCGACGGGCGGCATCTTCGGTGCCATCGGCACAAATCACCATGCCCGAATGCTGCGAGAAGCCCATGCCAACACCACCACCGTGATGCAGGCTAACCCAGGTCGCCCCCGATGCGGTGTTCAGAAGAGCATTCAGAAGCGGCCAGTCCGAAACGGCATCCGAGCCATCCTGCATGGCTTCGGTTTCGCGGTTAGGCGATGCAACCGAACCACTATCAAGGTGGTCACGGCCAATTACGATCGGGGCTTTGAGTTCACCCGATGCCACCATTTCGTTAAAGGCAAGGGCCAGACGGTGACGGTCGCCCAAACCAACCCAGCAAATACGTGCCGGCAAACCCTGGAAGGAAATGCGTTCGCGCGCCATATCCAGCCAGTTATGCAAATGGTGGTTATCAGGCAGAATTTCCTTCACCTTGGCATCGGTTTTGTAAATGTCCTCCGGGTCACCCGACAGGGCCGCCCAGCGGAACGGACCAACCCCACGGCAAAACAGCGGACGAATGCAGGCAGGCACAAAACCCGGGAAATCAAAGGCGTTTTCAAGGCCTTCTTCCTTGGCCATCTGGCGAATATTGTTGCCGTAATCGATGGTCGGAATGCCCCGTTCATGGAAGGCCAGCATCGCTTCGACATGCTCGCGCATCGATGCACGGGCGGCCTTTTCAACGGCTTTGGGGTCGCTTTCGCGTTTGGCTTTCCATTCACCCATGGTCCAGCCTTTGGGCAGGTAACCATTCACCGGGTCATGGGCGGATGTCTGGTCGGTCACCACATCGGGGCTGACGCCACGGCGTACCAGCTCGGGCAAAATATCGGCCGCATTGCCCAGCAACCCAACCGATTTCGCCTCGCCCGCTTTGGTCCAGCGGTCAATCATTTCCAGGGCTTCATCAAGGCTGTCGGTCTTGGCGTCGACATAACCGGTACGCAGGCGGAAATCGATGCTTTCCGGGTTACATTCAATCGCCAGGCAACATGCACCGGCCATTACGGCGGCCAGCGGCTGTGCGCCACCCATGCCACCCAGGCCCGCAGTCAGAACCCATTTGCCTTTCAGATCGCCGTTATAATGCTGGCGGCCGACCTCGACGAATGTTTCATAGGTGCCCTGCACGATGCCCTGGCTGCCAATGTAAATCCAGGAACCGGCGGTCATCTGGCCATACATCATCAAACCCTTTTTATCGAGTTCGTTGAAATGGTCCCAGTTCGCCCAATGCGGCACCAGGTTGGAGTTTGCAATCAGAACACGCGGGGCATCCTTGTGCGTGCGAAAAATGCCCACCGGCTTGCCTGACTGCACCAGCAGCGTTTCATCTTCTTCCAGCGATTTCAGCGACGCAACAATGCGGTCAAAATCCTGCCAGGTGCGCGCAGCGCGACCAATACCGCCATAGACCACCAATTCATGCGGGTTTTCGGCAACATCAGGATGCAGGTTGTTCATCAACATACGCAGCGGCGCTTCGGTCAGCCAGGATTTGGCCGAAATTTCGGTGCCGGTCGGTGCGATAATTTCGCGGATATTGTGGCGCGGATTGCTCATGGTTCAGTTCCCCTTGGCAAGATCAAAGGCGATCTTTTCGATGTTCTGTAAAATGTCTTTCAGATGCGCGCGCAATGGTGCTGCGACAGTCTCGTCATAGGCAAAAGGCAGTTCTTCGCTGGCAAGATGGGTGGACTGGGCCAGTTCCATCTGCACGGCATGAATGTTTTCAGGCAGGTTGGCGTAATGGCGTGTTGTCCACCCGCCGCGGAACCGGCCGTTCAACACCGATGTAAACCCGATCGCGTTTTCGCACACATCGGCAACGGCGCGTTCAATGCGCGGGTCGCATGTGGTGCCACTATTGGTGCCGATATTGAAATCAGGCAGTTTTCCTTCAAACAGGAAGGGGATATGCGACCGGATCGAATGGCAATCATACAGCACGGCAACACCGTGGATCGCCTTTACCCGGTCAATTTCCGCACGCAGGGCAGTATGATAGGGCGTATGAAACTGCTGCTGGCGGCGGGAAACTTCGGTTTCATCAGGTTCCTGCCCATCCTGCCAGATCGGTTTGCCGTCAAAATCGGTAACCGGCACCAGCCCGGTGGTGTTCTGCCCCGGATACAGGCTTTGCCCCGACGGGTCGCGGTTGGCATCAATCACGTAACGATGAAAAAGTGCCCGCACCGTGGTCGCACCGGGCAGCAGGCCATCATAAAGCCTGTGAATATGCCAATCGGTATCAGCCAGGATTTTGCCCGTGTCATTCAGCTTTTCACGTATATCGGCCGGAACGTCCGTTCCCGTATGCGGAAAGGCCAGAATCACCGGCGACGAACCCTGTTCAACTTCAAAAACACTCATGCTGGAATATCTCCCGCCTCGTTTGAATGTCCGCAACCTGCTGTTTTTACGGCGATTTAACGCCACTCTTCACGCCGGTTGAAAATTTTGCGGTCACCTGATTTGAACTTATGTCTTTTCCTTACTTGTTTTTATGTATATACATAATAGAAAGCAAAACAACACATTTCTTGCAGCCTTTCAAAAACAGGCGCTAACGGGAGATTTCGGGACATGGCAATGCTGCACGCAAAATCGCTTCTGGGTGAACATGGCTGGCAGAAAAATGTCCGGCTATCGGTTGAGAACGGCAAAATTGCCAATCTCGAAACCGGCGTCTCCCCTGCACCGGATGATGAATGCCATGCCGTAATCGTGCCCTCGATGCCCAACCTGCATAGCCATGCCTTTCAGCGGGCCATGGCAGGCCTGGCCGAAATGCGCAGCACCGGCAGCGACAGCTTCTGGAGCTGGCGCACCAACATGTATCATTTCGCCCTGTCCATGACGCCCGATGATGTCGAAGCAGTTGCAAGCCAGCTTTATATGGAAATGCTCGAAGCCGGGTTTTCCCGGGTGGGCGAGTTCCATTACCTGCATCATGACCGCGACGGCACACCCTTTGCCAATATTGGCGAAATGGCCGATCGTGTCGCCAGTGCGGCAGCCAGCACGGGCATTGATCTTACGCTGCTGCCGGTTTTTTATGCCCATGCCGGGTTTGGCGGCACCGCGCCCAGCGAAGGCCAGCGCCGTTTCATCAATTCGGTTGAGCAGTTTGAAAAACTGATTGCCGCCTGCAATGCCACGGCCCAAAACCACGATGGCATGATTGTCGGCGTCGCCCCGCACAGCCTGCGCGCAGCCACCCCCGACGAACTGGCACGTGTGACCAAAATGGTGGGCAGCAACCCCATCCATATCCACATTGCCGAACAGTTGCTCGAGGTTAATGACTGCATCAATTGGTCGGGCCAGCGCCCGGTTGAATGGCTTCTCGACCATGCCGATCTGAGCAATCAATGGTGCCTGGTTCATGCCACGCACATGACGGAGGATGAAACCATCCGCATGGCGCGTGCCGGTGCCATTGCTGGCCTGTGCCCTATCACCGAAGGCAACCTTGGCGATGGCACCTTCCCGGCGGAAACATTTTTGGCCAATGGCGGCCTGTTTGGCATCGGCTCAGATTCCAATGTGCAAATCAGCATCCCGTCCGAACTGCGCCAGCTGGAATATTCCCAGCGCCTGCACCACAATTCGCGCAATGCCATTGCCAATGTGTCTTCCTCCACCGGGCGGACGATTTTTGACCACGCCCTAAAAGGCGGCGCCCGCGCCCTTGCCACCGATTACGGCATTGCCGCAGGCAAAACCGCCAATTTCGTATCGCTTGATACCAGCGAGGCATCCTATCTTTCAGGCGATCATATCCTTGATGCCTGGATTTTTGCCGAAACCATCAAGGTGGATGATGTCTGGGTCCGCGGGCGCAAGGTTGTCACGCAGGGCCGCCACATTGCACGGGGTCAGATCGCACCGAAATTCCAGCAAACCATGAAAAACCTGCTGGCGAAATAAACGCAGGCGATCACGAGTTTGTTTTCCTTGGCGTTTGCGATCGGCTAAAAGGGTCGCAGGCAGCATAATCAGGAATGAAGCAGTATTCATGCGGGCGAAAAAGGCACCTACCCTGCATCAGCAGATCATAAATGACATCGAAGGATGCATTCTTTCCGGCGAATGGCCCCCGGGCCATCGCATCGCCAATGAACTGGACCTGGCCGAACAATATAAATGTTCGCGCATGACCGTGAACAAGGCCCTTGGCCAGCTTGCCAAGGCCAACCTGATTGAACGGCGCAAAAAATCGGGCAGCTTTGTCACCCAGCCGCAGGCGCAATCGGCCATTCTGGAAATTCACGATATCAAATCGGAAGTCCAGTCTTTGGGCCTGCCCTATGATTATGGCCGCTCATCGCGCACCAGCCGCAAGGCAACCCCGGCTGACATCAAAAATCTTGAACTGGGCGACAGTGCCGAGATCATTGAAATCATTGGCAAGCATTTCGCCGGGCCAAAGGTTTTCTGCCTAGAAGAACGCCTGATCAACCTTGCCGTCGTGCCCGAATCCCGCGACGAGGATTTTACCGAAACCGCACCCGGCCCCTGGTTAACCAGCCGCGTTCCCTGGACAACTGCCGAACATCTGATCAAATCCGTCGGCGCAAGCGAACATTACGCCAAAGCACTGGAAATCGCCCCCGGCACAGCCTGCCTGGTTATTGAACGGCGAACCTGGAGCCATAACGGCCCCGTTACCCATGTGCGACTGACCTATCCAGGCGACCGGCACGCGCTTGTGGCACGCTTTACCCCCACCGATCCCACGGGAAAATCATCTTCTTTTTAGTTCCATATACAACTTAGTGCGATTTTCAGCCTTTTGGATCGCCTAGGTTGTTTTTCCCTGACGGCTTTCAAGCCGATAACGCGTACCAGGGTAAATCAAACGCGCCGCCGAAACGATTCCACTGCCCGACCATGTCCGGCGGCGGATCATCAAGCAGGGTTCATTTTGCAGGATAACCAACAGTTTAGCTTCCCATGGCTGCGCCAGGATCGACTCGACAACATGTTCCGACCCGGTAAGGGGTGCCACCTGCGACAAATAGACATTCGGTGTGATAACCGAGAAATCCTGCGACAGGTAATCCGGCACCAGTTCCGGGTTAACAAAGCGATCCTCGATCTGGACAGGCACATCATTTTCGCGATGCACAATAAGAGAATGCAAAACCGGCGCACCAATAGGCACATCAAGGGCATCAGCCACATCGGGCGATGCTGCCTGGTCGGCCAGAACCACCACAGAAGCCGCATGAATATTGCCACGTTCGGCAATTTCCTCGGCAATGTTGCGCACCTCAAAAAGCGCGGAATAGCCCTTCTTTTGCGCCACAAACGAACCTACGCCCTGCACACGCACAAGCTCGCCCTCATGCGCCAGTTCGCGCAACGCCCGGTTGGCTGTCATCTTGCTGATGCCCAGCTCTGCAACCAGTTCATTCTCGGACGGGATTCGGTGGTTTGGCGGCCATTCTCCCCGATGGATTCGGTCCAGAATAAGCTGCTTTACCTCAAGATACAGGGGCCCGCCGCCTTCACGGCCGTCCCGCAACGTCTCGCCAGCAAATAATGCGCTCGCCTGTTTGTGCCGGGTTGGCCGCTTTCCGTTGATTTTTGTCATTATAACCCGTTCCTGCGTAGTTTTTGCACTGCACATATAATACACTTTTTGTTTGATGAGCGTAAAAAAGTGTCATATGTTACATATACAACCACAGACGAAATAGTTCCAGCCGCCCCTGACCGCGATAAGCCGTTAGAAAAACATATCAGGGTATGGCGGAATTTATCAGGGCCAATTCGCTTCATTCGTTCGAAGGAGACCTCTCAATGAAGTTCAAGTCAGTTCTTATGGCAGCCGCTGCACTTTGCGCTGTCGCCGGCGTGACCCCGTCACAGGCAAAAGAATGGAAAAACGTTACGATCACGCTGGAAGGTGCCTATGCACCCTGGAACAGCACCAACCCCGACGGGTCGCTGGGCGGGTTTGAACCCGAACTGGCCGAATATCTGTGCAACCACATGAAAGTGGAATGCACGCTGGTCGCCTCGGACTGGGACAGCATGATTACCAGCCTCAATGCCGGCAAATATGATGTCGTCATGGATGCCCTTTCCATCACGCCGGAACGTGAAAAAGTCATCGCGTTCTCGATCCCCTATGCCAACACCCACGCCGCCTTTGCCGCCCCGGCCGAAAGCGATTATGCACAGGCCATCGGCACTGGCGAAATCGTGAAAATGGCACCGGATTATTCCGGCGGCAAAGAACAGATCGATGCCCTGCGCAAGGCATTTGATGGCGCAACCATCGGCATCCAGGCCGCAACGGTTTATGCCAAATTCATCTATGACAATTTCAAGGATGTCGCGACCATCCGCGAATACAAAACCGGTGCGGAACGCGACCTTGACCTGCAGACCGGCCGTATCGACCTTGGCTTTGACGACACCACCAACCTGCTGGCATCGTTTAAAACCTCGGACGAAGCCATGGCCATTACCGGCCCGGAAATTGCCGGTAACGTCTTTGGCACCGGCGAAGGCCTTGGCCTGCGCAAGGAAGACACCGAACTTAAAGCCATGTTCGATGATGCCATCAAGGCAGCCCTTGCTGATGGCACTGTGAAAAAGCTGTCCATGAAGTGGTTTGGCACCGACGTCAGCCCTGAATAACAGCCACGACTATTGTGGCGGAAAGCACAGCCCTGCCTTTGCATGACAGACGTGCTTTCCGCCCGTTTTCCTTCGTTGTTACTGTTCCAGGTTTCAAACCTATAAACGCAGCAACATTCCCAAGCCGTCCCGGAACACGAAGGCCTGGCAAATGGAATTTTTCGAACTTCTTGGCTTTGGGGCCAAGGGCTGGGGTGCCCTTATCCTCACCGGCATGCTGCTTACGCTGTGCGTCACCCTGGCGTCCCTTGCCATCGGTGCATTGATCGGCGCCCTGATCGCGGCAGCCAAATTATCCGACATCTGGTGGTTTCGCGTGCTGGGCACGACCTACACCACCATTTTTCGCGGCGTCCCCGAACTTCTCATCATTTACCTGATCTATTTTGGCGGCTCGACAGCGGTTACCGCCATTGGCCACGCCATGGGGATCGAAGGCTTTTTGGGTATGCCGTCCTTTCTGGCCGGTGCGCTGGCCGTTGGTCTTATTTCCGGTGCCTATCAGGCCGAAGTTTACCGTGGTGCCTATCGCGCCATTCCGCGTGGCGAGATCGAGGCGGCATCCTCCATTGGCATGCCCCCGCTGCGGTGCCTGCGCCGTATCATTCTGCCCCAGGTCCTGCGCTTTGCCATTCCCGGTCTGAACAATGTCTGGCAGCTCTCGCTTAAGGATTCAGCGCTGATCTCGGTGACCGGCCTTGCCGAACTGATGCGCACAACCCAGGTCGCCGCCGGATCCACCCGCCAGTATTTCATGTTCTATATCGTTGGCGGGCTGCTTTACCTGGTGCTGACCAGCTTTTCCGAACGCGTCTTTAACAGTGCGGAACGTCGCAGCAACAAATCCATGCCGCGCGGCATGGGTCAGGTTTGAGGTCAGGTCATGGATTTTGAATTTCTGTTTTCGACCATGAAAGCCCTGCTTGAAGCAACGCCGACCACCCTTGGCCTGTTTTCGCTTTCGGTCTTTTTTGGTTGCCTGCTGGCACTTGTCATTGTCACCATGCGTGTCAGTCACAATGCATTCGCGCGCAATTTCGCCAAAGGCTATATCTTTGTTTTTCGCGGTTCCCCGCTTCTGATCCAAATGTTTCTGGTCTTTTACGGGCTGGGTCAGTTTGGCGTTATCCGCCACAGCTTTGTCTGGCCTGCATTGCGCGAACCGTTTGTATGTGCCGTGCTATCGCTGACACTTTGCACGGCGGGTTATTCAGCCGAAATTTTCCGAAGCGGCCTTCGCGCCGTCCCGCCGGGCGAGGTTGAAGCCGCGCGTGCCACCGGGATGTCGGGCTTTTTGCTGCTGCGTCGCATCATTGCGCCCATCGCCCTTCGCCATGCCCTGCCCGCCTATTCGACCGAAATTGTCCTGATGGTCAAGTCAACCGCGCTGGCAAGCCTGGTAACGGTTTGGGAAATTACCGGTGTGGCCCAGCGGTTGATTTCGCAAACCTACCGCACGATGGAAGTTTTCCTGTGTGCTGCGGCCCTTTATCTGCTGCTGAATTTCATCATCCTGCAGGTTCTGGCCATTCTGGAAAACCGGTTAAACCGCCATCATCGCCGCCCGACGGAACGCAAACCGTCCGTGATGACCGCCCTGTTTGGCGCCCGCCCCTAACCGGGCCGTGATTGCGCCCCTTTCATAAAAGGATCGACCCATGTCAGCCACCCCACGGCTTTCCGTTCGCAATATCCGCAAAAGCTTTGGCGCCCACGAAGTCCTTCGCGGCATTTCCCTTGATGCCCATGATGGCGATGTCATCAGTGTGCTGGGTGCCAGTGGCTCTGGCAAATCCACCTTCCTGCGTTGCATCAACATGCTTGAAACCGCCGATGACGGGGACGTGATTGTCAGTGGTGAAGAAATCACCATGAAAACCACCAGCCGTGGCCGGGGTGCTGCCAGCCGCAAACAGCTGGACCGCATCCGCACCGAACTGGGCATGGTGTTTCAGTCCTTTAACCTGTGGTCACACATGACCATTCTGGAAAACATCATCGAAGGCCCGGTTCACGTGCAAAAACGTCCGCGCGCCGAATGCATCGCCGAGGCCGAAGCCCTGCTGGAAAAGGTCGGCATTGCAGACCGCAAGGATTATTATCCTGCCCATCTTTCCGGCGGGCAAAAGCAGCGTGCCGCCATTGCCCGTTCGCTTGCCATGAAGCCAAAGGTCATTTTGTTTGATGAACCGACATCGGCACTGGACCCCGAACTGGTGGGCGAAGTGCTGCGCGTGATGCGCGATCTGGCGGCGGATAAAATGACGATGCTGGTCGTTACCCATGAAATGGGCTTTGCACGCAATGTGTCAAACCGTGTGATTTTCATGCGCGAAGGCCAGATCGATTGTGAAGGCACCCCTGACGAAATGTTTGGCGGTCAGGGTTCCCCCTATTTCCAGCAATTCATCCGTCACATGGAAACCGAAAATGACGCTGCCTGATATTGTCCTTGATATCGGTCTGACCTGGCGCGAAATCGCCGCCATTGCCAATGGTGCCCCCCTGACCCTGGCCGATGCCCCAAACGGGCGCATTGAGAAGGGCCGTAAAATCGTCAATGCGCTGGTGGATCGCGGCATTCGCGCCTATGGCGTGACCACCGGTGTTGGCGCCCTTGCCGATACGGTCGTGGATCGCAGTGCGCAGGCGCAACTTTCGCGCAACATCATCCTCAGCCATGCCTGTGGCACCGGGCCATTGCTGCCAGCCCCGGCGGTGCGCGCCATTATTGCGGCACAAATCAACAATTTCGCCCACGGCTATTCCGGCATTTGCCCGGAAACCGTGGCCGCCCTGCAGGCCCTTCTAAACCATGACTGCATCCCTGCCGTCCCCTCCAAGGGATCGGCGGGTTATCTGGTGCATATGGCCCATATCGCACTGGTACTGATCGGCGAAGGCCGCGCCATGCTTGATGGGCAAATGCTTTCAGGTGCCGATGCGCTGGCGAAAATCGGCCAAAAACCGCTGACCTTGCAGGCAAAAGAAGGGCTTAGCCTGGTAAATGGCACGTCCTGTTCGGCAGGTTTAGGGTCCTTTGCGCTGGCACGCGCCTATCGGCTGGCCGATTGGGCCGATGCGGTTGCCGCCAGCACACTTGAATCATCGGGTGCGCAAATGGCGGCCTTTGATGCCGATATTCTGGCATTGCGCAAATCGGCGGGCATTCAAAAGGTTGGTGCAACCCTGCGCGCCCGTCTGGCGCAAAGCCGCCATATTGACCAGTCCTATGCCAAACGCACGCAGGATGCGCTTAGCCTGCGGGCAACGCCGCACGCGCACGGTGCGGTACGCGATGTATTTTCCAATACGGCTGATATCGTCGATCAGGAACTGGCATCGGTTACGGATAACCCCATTGTTCACGGGTCGCCCGAAGACCCCAAAGTCGCCTCCGAGGCACATGCCGTTGCCCCGGCACTGGCATTGGCACTTGATGGCCTGGCAATTGCCATTTCCCAGCTTTCCATGCTGTCCGAACGTCGGCTGGACCGGCTGGTAAACCCGCTGGTCAGTGGCCTGCCACCGTTTTTAACCAGCGACCCTGGTGTGGGGTCGGGTTTGATGATTGCCCAATATACGGCCGCTGCCCTAGCGGCTGAAAACCGGCGCCTTGGTGCCCCGGCCAGCCTTGATGGCGGCATCACATCCGCCCTGCAGGAAGATTATCTGGCACATCCCACGGCAGCGGCCAATAAACTGTTGCAGGTGCTTGATAATACCGAACAGGTCCTTGCGATCGAGCTTCTGGCGGCTGTACAGGCATCGGACCTGATATCGACAGACCCGGCCGATGGCGTAAAAATGCGTGCACCGGGCACCAATGCCATTTATCAACAGGTTCGTGATTTACTGCCTTCGTACGGCGATGACCATGCCCTTGCCACCGATCTGGAAGCCCTACGCACCCTGATCGCCACCGAGGAACCGGCCCCCATCCCGTCATTGCCGTAAAGACAAACGCACATGTAAAACACGGCATTCCGGGCTTTTGCGCCGCCCCTGCAAAATCCCGGTGCCGCGTAAATACCTAAACCACATACCATCACGTACCTTCACGCACCACAACCCGGCGACCACCAAACCGCCACCACCCCGAAACACCCATAGCAGACAAGGATCGCCCCAATGTCCAACCAGTATGATGTCGCCGTTATTGGCCTTGGTGCCATGGGCAGTGCCGCCATTTCGTTTCTGGCCGCGCGGGGTGTGCGGGTGATCGGGTTTGAAGCCGCAAGCCCCGCCCATGGGCTGGGGTCTTCACATGGTGATAGCCGATTGATCCGACTGGGATATTTTGAAGATCCCAGCTATGTGCCGCTATTACGCCGCGCCTATGAAAACTGGCGTGAACTGGAAAGCCTGCTTCGCGAAAGCATCCTGCATGTCACGGGTGTTTTGCAAATCGGCAAAACCGACAGCAAAATTGTCACAGGCACCCTGGCATCGTGCGAATTGCACAACCTTGCCAGCGAAACCCTTGATGCCGACCAGATGCGCAAACGCTTCCCGGTTTTTGGCCTTGATGACGACGAAGTTGCCGTCTTGGACCCCAATGGTGGCTGGCTTAAACCCGAAGCAGCCATTTGGGGCTATTTGCGGCTTGCTGCCGCCAACGGGGCAAAGCTGCATCTGGGCGAAAAGGTTGATGCCATAACGCCCGATGATAATGGCGTTAACATTTCCGCAGGCGGGCAAAAATACCGCGCGGCCCGCGTCATTGTTGCCACCGGTTCCTGGATATCGCAACTGGTGCCCCAGCTTGCCGATATGGCAAACCCGATCCGCCAGGTGGTGGCGTGGTATCGCCCTGAAAACGGTTTCACCACCAACCCTTTGCGAATGCCTGCTTTTTTACGCGATGAAAATGATGCCGGGTCGTTTTTTGGCTTCCCTGAAATTGGCCCGGACGGCGTAAAAATTGGCCGTCATGCCCATTTTATGGAAAGCATCGACCCCGACCAGCCCAACCCCGCTGTCAATGACCGGGACCGCGCCCTGCTTGATGATTTTGCCGCCCGTCGCTTGCCCGGTATGAAGGGCTTGCGTGTTAATGAAACCACATGCCGCTATACCATGCTGCCGGGCGAAGACTTCCTGCTTGATCACTTGCCAGGCGAAAGCCGGGTGATCGTTGCATCGCCCTGTTCGGGGCATGGCTTTAAATTCACCAGTGTCATTGGCGAAATCCTGGCCGATCTGGCAACAAAGGACGGCACCGACCTGCCCGTCGATGCCTTCAAATTTGATCGTCTGCTGGCAGCGGCAGAAAAGGCAAAGGCCAACAAAACCGACGGGCTTGTTTTACCGCGCTAGGGCGCAACCGCTAAAAACAAAGCCATCAGCATTTCAAAACGGCCCCGCAAGCATAGCCTGCGGGGCTGTTTGATTTTCAGCCTGCCCAGCGCGAATTGCGAATAACCTGACAAAAATTATGCCGGTGGAAATGGGGTTCCTTATCGGCAATCACATCGGCTTTGACATTGCCAAAGGTGGTATGCGGTTTGTGGCAAATACCATCATAAAATGCCTGAATGATATCTTCCTTAAACTGGGTCGGGCGTGGATGTGCCTTGACGATGGCATTGCGCTGATCATCGTGGAAATTTTCATATTCCATGCCCAGCACATCCATTTCCACACCCGCTGTTACCAGCGCGATCACCGGGTGCATATGCTGGGGAATACCGGGCGTGGTATGCAGGGCAATCGATGCCCATACAATATCAATATCCTGTTGCGAAATGCCGCGTGCCTTTAAAAACTGCCCGGCGGCATTGGCACCATCAACCTCAAATCGCTGATCGGTGCTGCTGTGATCGGGCATCAGGCCCATATCATGGAACATCGCCCCGGCATAAAGCAGTTCGGCGTCAAATTTCAGGCCCTTTCGCTGGCCTGTTGCCGCGGCAAAATAATAAACCCGGCTGGAATGATGAAACAGAAGGTCGGTTTCGCTATCGCGCACAAATTCGGTAATTTCACGCGCCAACGCACTATCAGGAATGGCGATATCAGCCAGCAAAGCAGTCATGGGTCAACTCCGTTAATTGCGAATTGCCAAATGCTACTGCCTTGCCTAATCTGTCCTCAATCATCGTAGTACGACGATTTATGCCAATACCCGATATTTAAGGCCACCCCAAAGATGCCCCCGTCAAAACCTGCGCAAAGCCATGCATCTGCCGGGCAGTCAGCCCGCACCATTGCCATTTTTGCCGCTGACGGCGTTCAAATGCTTGATGTGTCCGGCCCCATGGATGTTTTTGCCGAGGCAAACCGCCAACTGGGCAGGGTTTATTACGACCTTAAAATCATTAGCGAAAATCCAGGCCCGCTTGCCGCGTCATCCGGCATTAAACTTCTGCCCGATCTTACAATTGATGAAACGGGCAATAGCAACATTGACACGCTGCTGGTCGCAGGCGCGCCACATGCCGATCAAATCATGCCGTCCATCGCACTTCAAAACTGGTTGACCAATATGTGCCAGATAACCCGGCGTTACGGGTCGGTTTGCAGTGGCGCATTTTTTCTGGCCCATGCCGGTTTGCTGAATAATCGCCGGGTCACCACGCACTGGTCGGTTGCCGATGCCCTGAAACGGCGTTTCCCCGATATCATCCTTGATATTGATGCCATCCACACCCGCGAAGGGCGGTTGCGCACGGCAGCCGGTGTTACCGCAGGCATGGACCTGGCCCTTGCCCTGGTAAACGAGGATCTGGGCAGTGCCCTTGCCCAGGATATCGCGGCCCAACTGGTGATGTTTTTTAAACGGCCGGGCGGGCAAATGCAGTTTCGCCGCAACGGTGCCATCGCACCAACTGGCCGCGCCGCCTTGCAGGAAGTCCAACGCTGGGTCAGCACCCGGCCCGACCTGAAACATACGGTCGCCTCGCTGGCCGAACGCACCGGGCTAAGCCCCCGCCACTTCGCCCGCCTGTTTCATGACGAAGTCGGCATCACCCCGGCCGACTGGATAGAAAATGTAAGGGTCGAACATGCCAAAACCCTGTTCCACGATGGCAATTTTGCCCCCAAACAGGTCGCATCCCTATGCGGGTTTAACGACATTGATACATTCCGCCGCGCCTTTGTCCGCCGGGTTGGCATTACCCCGGCTGATTACCGCAAACGCCATGCAATCACCCGCGCTGACTGACAAAGTGAAAGCGCTTTCACTTTGTTTTTGGCCCATAGAAAAACGGCAGAACCCAACAGGTTCCGCCGTTTTCCCCATCATTTAACAAGGGGACGCATCAAGGCATCACCCTGCCAAAATCAGTCTGCCAAGCCAACTGCCGCAATCATGGCTTCGGTTTTGGTCCATAGCAATTCAGCCTGCGCAGGATCAAGCGCATAGGACCGCACGCCATCGGCAAACGGGTTTGGCGTATCGTCGGTGACGGCGATATCGCAATCCTCAAGATAGCGCCCGCCGATAACATCGTTGTCGGCCACAATTGCCGCCCAGACACTGGTGGCGGCGGCCTGCCCGATGTCCTTTAATTCGGGCGGCGGCAGCCCGGCATCGCTGCGCGCTTTGCCAACCATTTCAAACAGGCCTTGCAAATCTTCCGGCGACAGATGGCGCGGAAGATCTGTCAGGCTATTGCCCGGCATCACCGAAACTGCGCGCACACCGCGATGTTGATGGCGCTTGTCAAAGGCAACAGCAAACAGGGCATTTGCCGTTTTGGACCGGCCATAAGAAACCCACGGGTCATAAGGCTGGCTGGCAAAATTGGGATCATCCAGATCAATATCGGCAACCCGGTGCGCCTGCGAGGATAAAACCACCACACGCCCGCCATCAACCAGCAAGGGTTCCAGCCGGTTTACCAGCGCAAAATGGCCGATATGGTTGGTGCCAAACTGGTTTTCAAAACCGTCAACCGTTTTGCCAAAGGGCGCTGCCATAATGCCCGCATTGGCAATAATCGCATCAAATTTGCCCCCATCGGCCATCAGCGCATCTGCCGCGGCCTTGACACTGGCAAGTGATGCCAGATCAAGCACCACTGGCTTAAAACTGCCACCGGCAGGCGCGGCAGCATCACGCAAGGCGGTTATGGCTTCTTTCGCCGTATCGAGATTGCGCACCGTACCGGCCACGCTGGCACCGCGGGCCAGAAGGGCACGCGCCGTTTCACGCCCGATACCCGATGAAACTCCGGTAATCAAAAACCGCTGCCCGGCAAGGTTGCGGGTTGCCAGCACGTCATCGGCGCTGGACGTTGCATTGAATTTTTCAGTCATGTGTTTTTCCTGAAACAAGCCCGAAATTCAAACACCAGACAGGTGCTTAAATTCCTAGCCCCCCTGCCATATTGATGGTTTCACCATTGATATATCCAGCCGACGGCCCGGCAATGAAGCAAACGGCATCGGCCACTTCTTCGAGGGTCGCAATACGGCGGATCGGGTGCATATCAAGGATGGCATCGCGATTGGGCAGTTCACCAGCAACATCGGCCGCCATGTCGGTGGGCATAATGCCGGGCTGGATAACATTCACGGTAATGTTGCGCGGGCCAAGATCACGGGCAATACCACGGGCATAACCAACAAGTGCTGTTTTGGTCCCGGCATAATCGGCAACACCGGGAAACGGCACATAGGACCCCAGAAGCGAACCGATGAAAATAATACGCCCGCCATCCTTCATTTTCGGGGCGGCAGCGCGGGTATTGGCAATGGTGCCCAAGACATTAACCTGCCATTGGCGGTTATAATTATCACCATCCAGTTCCGGGTCATCCACCAGCTGGCCCTGAATGGCGATACCGGCATTATTGACCAGAATATCAATCTGGCCGAATTCGGCGAGGACCGCATCAATCATCGGCTTTGCCGATGACAGGTCGGACTGATCGCTTTTGATCGCAATTGCGCGTGCGCCTTTGGCCTTCAATTTTGCAACAACAGCATCAGCCTTTTGCGCCGATGCGGCATAGGTAATGGCAACTGCGGCACCCTGATCTGCCAGATGTTCGGCGATCATGGCACCCAGGCCACGTGAACCACCCGTTACGATGGCAACTTTTCCGTCCAGTGATTTGGTCATAGCCAATCCTTTTGCAAGTGAAACCGGCGCGAAAGGCGCTGTGGCCCTGCCTTGCCAATTTCATAATGATCATTATTATAATGACCGTTACAAAACTGGACATTGCCTGTCAAGCGGTTTAATAATGGCCATTATGAAAATAACCGGTTTGGACTGATGGGACGACATCGCAAGATTGACGTGGAAAAGGCCCTGGACGCTGCTGTGTGCGTTTTCTGGCGCAAAGGCTATGAAGGTGCGTCCTATACGGACCTGACAGAAGCCGCCGGTGTAGAACGCCCTGCCCTTTATTCCGCCTTTGGCAATAAAGAAGAACTGTTTCGCCGCGCCCTGGCCCGCTATTACGAACACTATCTCGATTTTATCCCGGAAGCCCTGTCAAAGCCGACGGCGCGCGAAGTTGCTGCGCATATCCTTTATCGGTCGATCGAACTTCACACCTATAGCCCTGAACATACCGGCTGCCTTGGCATTAATGGCTTTCTGGCCGGGTCAGACGATGCCGAACCCATACGCCAGATGGTGATCCTGGCCCGCGCCGAGGGGCAGGAAATAATACAAAAACGGTTTGAACGGGCCCATGCCGAAGGTGACCTGCCCGAAACAACGGACCCCGCCGCCCTGACAACCTATTTGATGGCAGTGGTGCATGGTATTGCCGTGCAGGCCAAGGCAGGATTTGACCGCGAAACCCTGCAACTTGTTGCAAAACAAGTTCTTGCCGGTTGGCCCTCGCCATAAATTACGGCGGCCTGCAACAGGGCGGTGCCTAAACTGCTCCCAATTCAAGTACGGATCACGACACGGTCATTGACGTTCAATGCATCTATGGCACATCCGGCTAAAATCATAATTAAAACCCTTGGCATAATCCGACGACAATATCGCGAAACCAGCGATGGGCCGGGTGGGCATCCGTCCGGCGATGCCACAATAAATGATAGGATATTGTCGGCAATTCCAGCGGCGGTTTGAAAACGGCAAGCTGGTCGCCAAGGCCACTTCCCCGCACCACGCCCTGCAGCACGGTTGCCAGCATATCGCTTTGCGCCACAAGGCCCGGCACCAGATACATATAGGCCGATGTCACCCCCAACCGGCGTTTCAGCCCATGTTCGGCCAGGGCGGTATCAACAAGGCCGTAATCCTCGGCCTCGGGCGAGAAAAGAACATGGCGTTCGGCTGCAAACAAATGGGCAGATAGGGCAAAAGGCGAAATATCGGTGCCCTTGCGTGCGATACCGACAAAATCCTCATTCCATAAATGGCGCGATAAAATGCGGCTTTCGCTGCCGGGTGATACACCAATTGCCAAATCCGCCTGCCCTTCATCAAGCATGCGAATGGCATCACGCCGGTTACGCAGCTCCCTGACGCGCAAATCAATGCCCGGTGCCAGTTCCCGCGCGGCTTTTTCCAGCGGGGCCAGCAGCAAATGCGCGGGATGTTCCGCCAATGCCAGGGCAAATGTTTGCCGGGAACGGCCGGGTTCAAATTCCTTTTGCAGGGCAAGGGCACCATCGACCGTCGCCAGCACGGTACGAAAGGCAGGTGCCAGATCAACCGCGCGCGGGGTGGGCATTAAACCCTTTGGCCCGCGAATGAAAAGTTCGTCCCCGGTAATATGACGCAACCGGTTAAGGGCCGCACTTAAGGCAGGTTGGGTCAGGCCCACACGCTGGGCCGCACGGGTAACGTGCCTTTCTGCCATCAGGGCATCAAAGGCGACAATCAGGTTCAGGTCAAATCCCGCATAATTCATGAAATTGATAATTCCATATAACATCAATCGATTTCAATTATGATAAACCTGCCGCTAGCTTTGGGTCATTACTTTTTAACCCGGAGACTGAAATGACCCGACCAACCATTCCCGCCTCGCAGGCCATGGCCCTGACCAATGGTCAGAAACGCGCGCTTGAAGATTTTTACAGCGCCCTTGGCACCAGCAATGTCGACCTTGTTGATCATGCCCTTACCGAAAACTGGGACGATATCCCGCTTGGCCCTGGTCAGGAACCAGGCCGAAATGGCATCAAACCGGTATTTGGCATGTTTCGCGCGGCTTTCCCGGATTTGCGCCTTGAAATCGAAACCATCCTTGCCGAAGCCGACCGTGCCGCAGTACGCCTGCGCATGACGGGCACCCACAATGGCCCGTTAATGGGCATTCCCGCCAGCGGCAAGGCGGTGGATATCGTCATTCATGAATTCCACGAATTTGAAGGTGATCGCCTGCGTCGCACCTGGCATCTGGAAGATCTGCTGGGCATGTTCGGCCAAATCGGTACCTGGCCAAACACAGGCAAGGGAGACGCAAGATGAAAGCCCTAACCGTAAAAGGATATCTGCCCGATACCCAGGCAGATGTAATGTCAATCAATGCGCCGGTGCCATCTGACACAGACGTTATTGTCAAAATCGAAGCCGCCGCCTTTAACCCGCTAGATGCCAAACTGGCAATGGGTGTGATGCAGGCATTTTTCCCGCTGGCATTTCCCTATATCCCCGGCACCGACTTTGCCGGAACGGTGATTGCAAAGGGTAAAGATGTTCGCGAATTTGCCATTGGCGATAGCGTTTTTGGCCGGGCAGAACCCGTTGCCGGCGGCGCCATTGCCGAACAGATTTGCGTTGATCAATCGCATATCGCCCATCGCCCTTCCGGTTTGGATGCACAAACAGCAACGTCACTACCGACCCCGGCGGGTGTCGCCCAGTTGGCCCTTGATAAACTGGCCTGCCCGCAAGGTGCCCCCCTCCTGATTACGGGAACAGGCGCGGTTGCACGGGCAGCGGTAATTCTTGCCCGTGATAAAAATGATGTTTTTGTCCTGGGTGACGGGCTGGATCGCCTGGCAGGTTTGGGGACGACACTTGTAGCACCTACGGACCCGGAACTTGCCGATATTGTTGCAAAAACCACCCATATTCTCGATACAACGGCGGATCATTTGCAAAGTGCCTATCTGGCCCATGTCAAACCGCAAACACATGTTGCCAGTGTTGCGATGCCAATGGCCGAGGATGTGGCACAGCAGGCCAATATCAAATCCGAATTTGTATTTTTGCAAACCGATCAGGGTATTTTGCAAAAACTTGCAACCATTGCCGCAACGCAGCCACTTGCTGTACCGGGCAGTAAGACCTTTGTTCTCGATGAAGCTGCAACTGTTTTTGATGGCTACGTGAATGGCACCCTGAAGGGCAAATATATCCTGACGAACGCGTAACAGGTTTAGCTTCCCGTCAGGTATGTCCGGCTCTCTCTCCGTTATTATATCTGTATGGGTTGGGCCGTCGCCATTTTGGCGGCGGTCCTTTTTTATTGGGCGAAAATTGTTGAGAATATACCTGCGAAGCAGGTCGAATTTTTTGGGGAATTCCGCGCATAAAAGGCTGGTGATTGTAACGGATTGCGCCATATGTCAGAAAACGGTTGAAACCACAGCAATCTGCGACAAGATTGCGACCGTACGAACGGTATTATTTGCCCGTGGGGCATCAAAACTCAGACCAGTTGAAAAGAGCAGCATATGAAGCGGGTTATCATCGCCATTACCGGGGCATCGGGCGTTATTTATGGTGTGCGCGCCCTGCAGCTTTTGCGCGATGTCGCCGATATTGAAACCCACGCTGTAATTTCACCTTCGGCCCTGCGTACCGCGCGCGCCGAACTGGATATGGATGCCGATGAAATCCGGTCCTATGCCGATGTCATCTATAATTATCGCGATATCGGTGCTGCCATTTCATCTGGTTCATTCCAGACGGCAGGCATGCTGGTTGCCCCCTGTTCGATCAAAACCCTTAGCGGCATCGCCAATTGCTACAATGATGAACTGATTGTCCGTGCTGCCGATGTCTGCCTGAAGGAACGCCGCCGTGTGGTGCTGTTATTGCGTGAAACGCCCTATCATGCCGGCCATATCAACCTGATGGCCCAGGCGACGCAAAATGGCGCCATCATCATGCCCCCCGTCCCGGCCTTTTACAGCCGCCCGCAAAGCATTGATGAAATGGTTACGCAAACCACCGGCCGCGCGCTGGACCTTCTGGGCATCCATTTGCCGGTTGTCAAACGCTGGACAGAAAATGGGGAACAGGCCGAAGATTGATCCAACCTTCAGCCCGTTCCAATCGCTGATTTCAACTTGAACATTCCTGCCCAAAGGCAAATTGCACGGCCCTGTAAACAGGATCGTGCAACAGGCTAGCTGTGCACAAGGCGCTGCTGGGCGGCGATATCGCGCGACGGCGACATGCCAAACAAACGGCTATATTCCCGGCTGAACTGTGACGGGCTGTCATAACCCACCAAAAAACCAGCCATGCCAACATCCTGTTTTTCCACCAGCATCAGGCGGCGTGCTTCGCGCAGGCGAAGCTGTTTTTGATACTGCATCGGCGTCATGGCGGTAATCGCCTTGAAGTGATGATGCAGGGAAGACGCGCTCATACCCACATGTTTTGCCAGGTCTTCAATGCGCAGCGGCTGTTTGAAATTTTCGCGCAGCCACGAAATCGCCCCGGCAATGCGGTTGGCCGGGCTTTGTGCGGTTGCGATCTGCAACAGAGTTGCGCCAAACGGCCCGCGCAGCAGATGATATAAAATTTCTTCTTCAATCAGGCAGGCAAGACCGGCAACGTCATCGGGACGTTCCAGAAGGCGCATCATGCGCAAAACCGCATCAAGCAAGGCATCGGGTGCCTTATGCACAGCAATGCCAAGGCCGGGGTTTTTATCAAGGTGACGTTTGTCAAAGGCGATGCGCGTCATCACGGTTTTTAACGCGTCATGATTTATCGCAAGGCCCAGACCATACATGGGCTTATCCGGGCTGGCCTGCACCACCCAGGACTGCACAGGCATATCAAGCGACACCAGCACATAATCACCCGGCCCGTAAGAAAGTTTCTGCTGGCCGACAATTGCCTCTTTCGAGCCCTGGACAATCATGGCAAAGCACGGCCACTGTGCCGTATGCACCGGGCGCGTGGTTTCAGTTTTTCGACCGATGGTCAGGTTATCGATCGCTGTTGGGATTTGGCCATCTTCGTTTACGAAGCGTTCAATAATGCGGACAATTTCTGCAAGTTGCTCGGATTGGCTCAAATAGTCCTCCGCCTATCTGGTTAGAAACAAAGAATGCCCGAGAGTGAAAAAAGTACAAAGCAGGAACTCGCCGTTTTGCAGGATCGTGCATAATTCTTACAGAATCCATGCAATGCTGCCAGCGTTCTGTCAGGAGGAAAAAGAAAACTGACCAAAAGTCATTTACTTTGCAAAAACGCCTGAAAACAGCCAGAAATCACCCGAAAATCCCCTGATATCAATGCCCTGTTATTCCTGCTTAATGGACACACGATCGGGATAAAATGCGCAATAATCCTTTATCGCTGCCACGGCATCATAGGGTTCGCGATAGGACCAGATCACATCTGGCAAATTCTGCGTTGGGGTATTGATGCTAAAATAACTGGCCGTACCCTTATAGGGGCAATAGGTGGTTTTGCTGCTGGGGGACAGAATGTCGGCATTGATATCGGCCAGCGGAATATATTGCACAGGTGGATAATTCGCCTCGCGCAGGGTAAGCGCATTTGATGTTTGCGCAATCACCTGCCCGTCCAGGGTAACGCTCACCATTGATGGATTGGCTTCGATGGTAATGGGGTGGTCAGGCCCGGAAATACGAACCGGTTTATCGCTCATGTCATTTTTCCTGTGTTATTGCTGCCATATCGGTGGGCGCATGTTTGACAAACAATCAGCCCAGCCCGTGAAAGCCTGTCGTGGCCCAGCCAATCAATTGCATCAGGCCAAATAGCAGGCCGCCAATAATGGCACCAACCAGGGTTCCGTTCAGGCGGATGGATTGCAAATCACTGCCCATTGCCAGTTCCAGTTGGGCGGTTAATTCATCGGCACTCCAGGCTTGCACCCGTTCCTTGATGAAATGGCGGATTTTTTCGCGATATTCGCCAATATAGGGGTCCACCGTTTCCAAAACCCACAGATTTAGCCAGTTTTTCATATCGGGATCGGCATCCAGCTTGGTGCCGATATTTTGTGACGCCCCCATAATCGCCCGGCGAATTTCCGATTGCGGATTGCCCAGATCGGCCCGCAGCCAGTTCAGGGTTTTACGCCAGATATGGGCGATATAATCCGAAAGTTCCTGATTATCGAGCATCCGGTCACGGAACTGATCAAGGCGCGCGCGCAGGACCGGGTCTGTTTGCAAACGGGCAATAAAAGCGGGAATTTTATTTTCAAACTTCAGGCGCAGTTCGTGGTCTTTGTTATCAGCCAGATCCTGGATCAATTCGCGCAGACCAACCGCCACCTTTTCAGTGATATTATCGGCAACTGCCTTATCCAGATTAACCCAGCGCAGCACCGACCATAATTCACCGGCAATTTTGTCAGCCAGCATATTGCGGGTTTCATCGCTATTGGTGAAATCGGCAATATCATTTAACAGGCTGTCGACCATCTCATGATGGCGGCCATCCTGCGTCAGGATGGTGATAAAACGGGCCGAAAGCTTGCCGACATCCGCATCACGCAGTTTTTCGCGCGTTGTTGTGCGCACAAATTCCTGCAATTCGGCACTATCTAGCAGATACATCAGGCGCGGGGCAAATTTCACCACCAGATCGGCCATTTGCGCCGATGTTTTGGGATTGGCACAATATTTTGCCAGCCTGTCGGCCGGGTCAAATTCGCGAATTTTTTCCAGCACATGTTCTTTGCCCAGGAAGTGGTCGCAAATAAAATCGGCCAGATTACGGGCGATTTTATCCTTGCTGCGCGGGATAATCGCCGTATGCGGAATTTTAAGACCAAGCGGGTGACGAAACAGCGCCACAATGGCAAACCAGTCGGCAAGGCCACCAACCATTGCGGCCTCGGCCATGGCAACAAACAAACCCACCCACGGGTTTTGATGGCCAGGGTCATAAACCGTCAGCCCGATAAAACAGGCACAGGCAAATAACAGCGTAAAAAGGGCGATCCGCTTTTTTGCCGCCAGCTTTTGCGCGCGTACCTTGTTATCCGGGCCAATGGGCGGTGCAGAAAGCATCGCTGATTTGGTCATATAGGGTCCCTGCCTGTTTGAACATTCAGGGTAAAACACCTTTCGGCCCCTACACCTGCGCCAAGAAGATAGTTTTTACCGTCCCCTTTCGCAATCAGCAGTCCTGATCGTACCACGGCCAAAAGGCACGTTGCCACAGCCAACCGGCACATAAAAACCCGCCCCCATATTGCAGGGGCGGGTCATATCTGCTGATCAGCCAATTATATATTAAGAGGCAGCTTAACGGGCAATCTGTTTGCCAACAGCGGCCAGCACACCTTCACGCAAAATAACATCAAGCCAGTGCGTTACCGCCTGCTGCCATGGGGCGTGGTCCAGCAAATCCTGCGCAAACAGGCCCGGCAGTGCCGACAGGCTGGCATAAATCGTGGCGGCCTCGTTTTTACCGCCAAGGGCGGCAACAATTTCATCCCGCCTTGGATCAGAAATGGCATCCCCCTGCCCGTCCGCCACCAGTTTGTGGGCATAGGCCATCCACATGGCAACAGCCAGGGCAAAGCTGGAAATGTCCGCACCTGCATTGATTGCTTCAAGGGCTGGTGCCAACAGGCGTTGCGGCAGCTTTTCGGTGCCATCCATGGCAATTTGCCGGGTTTCATGGGCAATTGCCGGGTTGCAGAACCGGGTTACCAGATCATTGGCATAATCGGCAAAATCAAGCTCTGCCAGCGGGCTTAATGTGGCTGCTGCGGCGTTCATATGCATGCGCACCAGTGTCGCGCATGCGTCATCAGCCATCACATCGCGCACATATTTATAACCCGCCAGTTGCCCCAAATAGGCAATCAGCGAATGACTGCCATTAAGCATACGCAGCTTCATATGTTCGTAAGGGCGAACATCATCGACCATCAAGACACCGGCCTGTTCCCATGCCGGGCGTCCTGTGGGGAAGTCATCCTCGACCACCCATTGCGAAAACGGTTCGGTTTCAACCGCACAGGCATCGTCATGCCCGGTCATGGCGCGCACCGTTTCATAGGTGGCATCGGTTGATGCCGGTGTGATGCGATCCACCATCGAACTTGGAAAATGCACATTTTGTGCAATCCATTCGCCCAGGCTGGCATCAATGCGACGGGCGAAATCCACCATACCGGCGCGCAGTACCGCACCGTTTTCCGGCAAATTATCACAGCACATGCAGGTAAATGGCGCATGGCCCAGTTCACGCCGACGACGCAGGGCTTCGGTCAGGATGCCAATAACACCCCCCGGCTGCGCCGGATGGGCCAGATCATGCGCAATGGCAGGATGATCAATGGCAACCTTCATCGCTTGCCGGTCAATGCCATAGGCCTTTTCGGTAACCGTCAGGGTCACAATGCGAATGGCGGGATCACACAGGGCATCCAGCACCCCATCAAGGTCGCGCGCCGCGGCCAACACATGGGAAATAGAGTGAATGGTGTGGCATTCATCCCCGGCGGGGTTACGCACGATTACGCAAAAGGCACCGTCCTGCGCATTAAGCTGGTCGGCAATGTCGGTGCTGCGCGGGGTGACGCCAATAATACGCCAGTCACCGCCTGCTGCCAGCATGGCATTTTGGGTATAAACCGCCTGGTGGGCGCGATGAAACGCGCCCACACCAATATGCACAATGCCGTTCCCGGCGGTTGCCAGCGGGTTTTCAGGCCAGCCATTTCCGGCTGGCCGGGAGGATACAGTCATTATCATTCCGCCGCTTTGTTCTGCGGACGCGCGATCAACGCCGTCATGATCCCGCGCAATTCCGCCAACCCCTTCAGGCGGCCAATGGCCGGGTAGCCCGGCTGCCCCTGACGGTTAAGGTCATCCAGAATATCCTGCCCGTGATCGGGGCGGAACGGGATGTTGCAATCGGCACGGCCCGCAGCCTTGCGCTTGGTTTCCTCGGCCAGGATCGCTTCGATCAGATCCACCATATTGGTGTCGCCACCAAGATGTTCGGCCTCGTGGAACGAACAGGGCAGGCCTTCACTTTCGCGCAGTGTATTGCGCAAATGAATGAAATGCACACGATGACCCAGGCGCTTCATCATGCCCGGCAGGTCATTTTCCGCACGAACACCCAGCGACCCCGAACACAGCGTAATGCCGTTTTCCGGCAGATCAACCGCCTCGACAATACGGCGATAGTCATCTTCAGTCGACATGATGCGCGGCAGGCCCAGAAGCTCGAAGGGCGGATCATCGGGGTGGCAGCACATGCGAATGCCAACTTCACGTGCCACCGGCACCACTTCGGCCAGAAAATCAATCAGGTGCTGGCGCAGTTTTTCGGCATGGATACCGGCATAGCTTGCAAGCAGGCCACGCAGGTCATCAAGCGTCAATTGCTCGACCGAGCCCGGAAGGCCAAATGCAACCGTGCGGGTCAATTGTGCGCGGCGGTCATCATCCATTTTGGCAAAGCGTTCTTCGGCCTGCGCCAGAAGGGCGGCATCATAGCCTTCGGATGCGCCCGGACGGGCCAGAATATAGCGGTCAAAGGCGACAAAATCGGTCAGGTCAAACCGCATGCAGGTCGCGCCATTGGGCAAACGCCAGTTAAGATGCGTGCGCGTCCAATCCAGCACCGGCATGAAATTATAACAGACAATATCAATGCCCGCCGCCGCAAGGTTCCGCAGGCTTTGCTTATAGGCATCAATATGGTCGCGCCACGGGCCTTCCTGCTTTTTGATTGCTTCGGAAACCGGGAGGCTTTCAACCACGTCCCATTTCAAACCCGAAGGCGCGCCATCTTTCATGGTGGCAATTTCGGCCTGCCGTTTGGCGATTTCGGCCGGGCTCCATACCGCGCCACTGGGAATGTGATGCAGGGCGGAAACCACCCCTTCTGCCCCGGCCTGACAAATATCGTCAATGCTGACCAGATCGCGGGGGCCGAACCATCTCCAGGTTTGTTTCATGCTGTTCTCTCTGTGTTGGCGTGGTTGCATGTCCACAGTCTATAAGTCTGATGGTCACCATAACATGACAGTTTATGGTTGACTAGTATGGTAGTATGCATCATAAGCAAAAAACGCAAGGAGTTAAAATATGACCGATCCCGGCGAATATAACTGGTCCGTTTCTACGGATCAGGCGGTTGGCCCGCAAATTCATCGCATCATTCGCGAACGGATTGTGTGCGCCGATCTGCTGCCCGGTGTCCGTATTTCGGAAGCTGAACTGGCACGGTCCTATGATGTCAGCCGCCAGCCCGTGCGCGAGGCCTTTATCAAGCTGGCCGACGAAGGTTTGCTTGAAATCCGCCCGCAGCGCGGGACCTATGTGCGCAAGATTTCCATTTCATCGGTCCTTGATGCGCGCTTTGTGCGCGAAGCCATCGAAGCTGACATTGCAAGCTATGTTGCCAGCAACCCGTCCGATGGCGCGATTGACCGCCTGCGCGACCTGATTGCCGCCCAACGGACAGCAATGCAGAACGACGCCAAATCCTTCCTTGCCCTTGATCATGATTTTCACCGCTGCCTCGCGGAATCTGCGGGAAAAACATATGCCTGGAAGGTCGTTGAAGATGTGCGTGCCCAGCTCGACCGGGTGCGGTTCTTAAGTTATTTCCAGTTTTCGATGGAAGATATCGTCGCCCAGCACGAAGCCATCCTGTCAGCCATCGAAGCAGGCGACCCGGCACAGGCAGGGGCCGCCATGCGCCGCCACACGCGTGAAATTCTGCTGACACTGCCTGATATTGCCAAATCACGTTCCGAACTATTCGACGATTCCGACCCGGTTTCGTCACCCTGAGGCATCACCACATCACGGGAGGAAAAATGATGCTTACGTTCAAGAAAACAAAAACCATGCTTATGGCCGGGGCAACTGCGCTGTTTATGATGCACAGCGCCAATGCTGCCGAAATGACCCTGAAACTGGGGCACCTTGCCAACGAACAAAACTCCTGGCACAAAGCCGCCGTCAAATTTGGCGAAGAGCTGTCCAAACTGACCGATGGCCGCATCGACGTTCAGGTTTTCCCCAACGAAACGCTGGGTAAGGAAATCGACCTGATCAACGGCATGCAGCTTGGTTCGGTCGACATGACCATCACCGGCGAAAGCCTGCAGAACTGGGCGCCGATGGCAGCCCTTCTGGCAGTGCCCTATGCCTATTCCTCGCTTGAGGAAATGGACGAAGTCGCCAGCGGGGACATTGGCAAAAAGATCGAAGAACAGATCATTGAACGTGCCCGCATCCGCCCGATTGCCTATTTCGCACGCGGCCCGCGTAACCTGACATCCAACCGCCCGATCAAAACGCCGGCAGACCTGAATGGCCTGAAACTGCGCGTGCCGAACGTCCCGCTGTTTGTTGATGTATGGAAAACGCTCGGTGCCCGTCCGACCCCGATGGCCTTCTCTGAAGTGTTTACATCCCTTCAGGCTGGCACCATCGATGCCCAGGAAAACCCGCTGGCGCTGATTGATTCCGCAAGCTTCAACGAAGTGCAGAAATACGTCAATAAAACCGAACATGTCCGTTCCTGGATTTACCTGACCATTTCCGAACTGACCTGGCAGAAACTGTCGGATGACGACAAGAAAGCCGTTATGGAAGCCGCAAGCCGCGCCCAGGAATATGAACGTGGCCTGTTCCTGGATGACGAACAGCGCCTGACGAAGGAATTGCAGGAAAAAGGCATGACCTTTGTTGATGTTGACCAGGCTGCCTTTGCCAAACAGGCAGAAGAAGCCGTTCTGAAAAACGTGTCTGACGACATTCGCCCGATTGTCGAAGACCTGTTTGCCAAAAAGAAATAAGACCCTGAAAGCCCGGCTGCCCCAGGCGGCCGGGCCATTCCCGGTATAGGGGAGTTATCGTGATTGCCACCCGTCTTTATGCCCTTTTGATCGCGCTTTGCCGCATCATGACCGGCGTTGCCTTTGGCCTGTTATTTGCGACCGTTCTGGTCCAGGTCTTTGCCCGCACATTCCTGCCTGATTCCCCCGTCTGGACCGAAGAACTGACCCGTCAGTGCCTGCTTTATATGGCAGCGTTCGGCGTTGGTCTGTCATACCGCAACGGGGAACTGGTCAATGTGGAACTGGTCACCGATATTCTGCCAGCACCGATCCAGAAAACGCTGCTGTTTTTATCGGCCATCTTCACCACGGTTTTTGCCGGGCTTCTGATTATGCCGGCATGGCAGTTTGTTTCGATCGGGAAATGGCAAACATCCCCTGCGCTGGGTGTTCGCATGGATCTGGTCCATGCTTCCGTTTTTGTTTTACTGACTCTTTTGTCACTTTTTGCCCTGCTGCGCGTTGTTCGCATGCTTGCAGGCGCATCTGATGGCAAACCCGAAGGCCAGTCCGGAGAATTGCCATGAGCCTTGCTGTCCTGCTGGGTGTTTTCATAATTGGCCTGATCATTGGCCTGCCCGTTGCCGTCACCCTTGGTCTGTCATCAATGGCGTATCTGCTGATGCAGGGCATGCCGCTGGTGATTATTCCGCAAAAAATGTTTGCCGGTATGGATGTGTTTGTCCTGCTGTGCATTCCCGGCTTTATTCTGGCCGGTAATTTGATGAATGGCGGCGGCATTACCCCGCGCATCGTGCGTTTTGCCAATGCCATGGTCGGCTGGATGCGTGGCGGACTGGGCCTGACCAACGTTGCCGGTTCCATGCTGTTTGGCGGTATTTCCGGCACGGCCGTTGCCGATGCAGCCTCCATCGGGGGCATGATGATCCCGGGTATGAAACGCGCTGGTTATTCCGGCCCGTTTGCCGCGGCTGTGACGGCTGCGTCCTCGACGGTTGGTCCGATTATTCCGCCTTCCATGCCGATGATTATTGTTGGCGCACTTTCGGGTATTTCGGTTGGCAAAATGTTCATCGCCGGTGCCCTTCCGGGCATGTTGATGGGCCTTGCGATGATGGTGACCACCTATATCCTGGCGGTTAAAAACAACTTCCCGCATCAGCCCTGGCAGGGTTTTGGCGAACTGGGCAAATCGTTCCTTGGCGCGTTTTGGGCGCTTGCCATGACCGCCCTTATCATTGGCGGGCTGCTTAGCGGTGTTGCAACACCGACCGAAACCGCCGTGATTGCCAGCCTTTATGCCTTTGTCGTTGGTGCCTTTGTGTACCGTGACCTGCCGCTTCGTGCCGTTCCCGGCATTTTGATCGATAGTGCGGTTACCGCTGCGGCCATTCTGGCACTGGTCGGTTTTGCCAATGTCTTTGGCTGGATCCTGGTTTCCGAACGCATCCCGACCATGATTTCCGATGCCGTTTTGGCACTGACCGATAACAAATATATCGTCATCCTGCTGATCAATCTGGTGTTGCTGGTGGTTGGCATGTTCATGGAAACCATTGCCGCCCTGATCATTCTGTTCGTGCCGCTGTTAACGCTAGCGCAAAATGTCGGCATTGATCCGATCCATTTTGCCGTGTTTGCCGTTTTGAACCTGATGATCGGCCTGACGACACCGCCAGTCGGCATCTGCATGTTTATTTGCGCCAATATCGCCAAGTCGCCGCTCGGCCCTGTGATACGGGCACTTGTGCCCTATCTGGTCACCAACATCATCATTCTGTTTCTGGTGTCCTATGTGCCGTTCTTCTCGACCTGGCTGCCGTCCCTGATGGAGTAATCAAAATATGGAAACCCGTGTTTGCCGTTTATACGGACAACAGGATGTGCGTATCGAAACCGATCACGTTGAACCCCTTGCATCCGGGCAGGTAACTGTCCGTATCGGGGCTGGCGGGATTTGCGGTTCGGATATTCACTATTTTTACGAAGGCGGGATTGGCCAGATCCGCGTGCGCGAACCCATTATTCTGGGCCATGAAGTTGCCGGAACTGTCATTGCTGCATCTGACGATGTTCACAATGTTAGTATTGGGCAAAAGGTGGCCCTCAACCCCAGCCACCCGTGCGGAAAATGCGAATATTGCAAAAAGGATTTGCAGCAGCATTGCCTTGATATGCGGTTCTTTGGTTCGGCCATTCGCCTGCCGCATGTTCAGGGGGCATTTCGCGATGTGATCACGGTTAATGCCGCGCAATGTGTGCCGGTTTCGGATAAAACCAGCCTGGCGCAAGCCGCCTGCGCCGAACCGCTGGCCGTGTGCCTGCATGCCGTTAATCGCGCGGGCGACCTTTCAGGCAAGCGCGTGCTGGTTACGGGTGCTGGGCCGATTGGTGCCTTGTGTGTTGCGGCGGCCAAACAGGCCGGTGCTAGCGAAATCATTGTCACCGACCTTCAGGATTATGCCCTTGATGTCGCCCTGCAAATGGGCGCCGATAAGGCCGTTAACATCGCACGAAACGCTGCCGACCTTGCCAAATACGAAGAAGGCAAAGGCCAGATCGATGTTTGTTTTGAATGCTCGGCTGCCGCGCCTGCCATTGGATCGGCGATTAAAATGCTGCGCCCGCAGGGTATTCTGGTTCAGGTGGGTGTTGCTGGCGACATTCCGGTTTCCTTCAACCCCGTTGTTGCCAAGGAATTGATGATTGTTGGCACGCACCGTTTCCATGCCGAATACGCCCAGGCGGTTCAGGCCATTGACAGCGGCAAAATCGACGTCAAACCGATCATCACCACCAGCTTTGAACTTGATGATGCCGTCGCCGCCTTTGACATGGCGCGCGACCGCAGCAAGGCCGTAAAGGTGCATTTCGCCTTTGCCAGCTAAGCACAGCCAGATCAACCAATCAGGCGGGGGTGCATTCTGTGCATCCCCGTTTTTGTTTTGGGCCTTCCCTGCGCCTACTCTGCTGGACCGCCTTGCAATTAACGCTATAATTTCACGCCTTAACGGCACAAAAGGCAGATACCAGCATGAAAATAGCGATCATTGCCGACATTCACGGAAATGCCCTGGCGCTTGAGGCCGTTCTGGCCGATTTGAAACAACGCGGTGGCACTGACCAGATTGTAAATTTGGGCGATTGCATTTCCGGGCCACTTTGGCCGCGCCAAACCATGGAATTGTTACGTAAGCTTGATGCCATCACCGTGCGCGGCAATCATGACAGGCAGGTGGCCACCCTGCCCGTTGAAACCATGATCGCATCTGACCGCTATGCCACCAGCCAGATTACACAACAGGACCGCGAATGGCTGGGCGCGCTGCCGCAATCCATCGTGATCGCACCGGGCATCTTTGCCTGCCACGCCACCCCTGATGATGATGCCACCTATTTGCTGGATCGTATTAAGAATGGCGGGCTGGTCCGCGATGCTGAAACCGCCATTTCCGCCCGGCTGGGCAATGGCGCGGGGAATTGTAAAATTGTGCTGGTCGGCCACAGCCACCGGCCCGATATCGTGCACACGCGAAACGGCATCACGATTATCAATCCCGGTTCGGTCGGTTGCCCGGCCTATGACGATGATGAACCCGCCCATGTTTCCGAAAGCGGATCACCCCACGCCCGATATGCCCTTTTGACCATCGATGAAAACCAACCCGCCGCCCTGCCCGATATTGAGCTGTTGGCCGTGGCATATGACCACGAAAAAGCCGCCCAAAGGGCCGATGAAAATGGCAGGCCTGATTGGGCCTATGCCATTCGCACCGGGTTTTCAAAACAGTCCCTGTAACCAGGCCTGGTATTTGCCATTGCAGCTTATAACCGCTTAGTCCCCGGATTGATCCAGCCAGGTCAAAACATCCTCGGCATGGCCGGCGGGGTTTTCGATGGGGTAAAACACATGGCGTATCACCCCATCACGGATGGCCAGGGTTAAACGGCGCGTCAGGACCATGCCTTCGACAGTAAATACCGGCAATTTCAGGGCCGTAACCAGCGCCAGATCAGCATCGCTTAATACCGGAAAGGGCAAATGCAGGCGCGCAACCATTTCCTGCTGATAGGTGGTTGATTGCGTGCTCAAGCCCACAACATCAGCACCCTTTTGCTGCAATTCGCGGTAATGATCGCGAAAGGCGCAGCTTTGCGGCGTGCATCCCCGCGCACCGGGAATAACATCCCAATCTGTCGGGGACGGGCTATCGGGCGCGCTGGTACGCGGGTAACAATAAACAATCAGCCAGCCATCACGCCGGGCCGCAAAATCAAACAGCGTGCCATCAGTTGCAGGCAGGGTTATGGCGGGCAAAGCCGCGTTTAAAAGATGCGCGCAATCATCGGCATGCAGGGCACCTGGTGCCTTTGTTTGGGCTGAAATATCGGGGCTGGTCATTGTTATTGGCATCCATATGCAAAAGGTGGGACCGGGTAAAAACCCGATAATTCTTTGTGGCGATAAAACAGCCCAGCTTGCAACCGAAAACCGGCTAAATCCCGCCCGCTACGTATAAATTGCAAATATCCCGGCTGGCATTGGCCAAGAGGCCGGTCAAAAGACCCGCCAAAATAAAACTAAAGATAGCTGCTGAAAGCCAAAAGGATTTAGGATCACATCAATCATCCGGGCACTGCCAGAAAGGCAGGCCAAAACAATAATGATCAGGAGGGAACAATGACCCACACCCCATTCGGGTTCAGCACCGTTGCGGATATTTTTGTGCAATGGGCCGGGTCACAATCGCTGGGAGATTTGTTATCGGCACGGTTTCAAACCCGCCGGGCATTGCTGGTAACAGATCGCGGGCTGATTGATGCCGGGTTGATCAAACCGGTTGAAAAATCCCTGCGTGCTGCCAGGTTTGATGTCACAATTTTTGATCAGGTCGTGGCCGACCCGCCTGAAGCCATTGTGACGGGCTGTGCCGATATGGCCAAATCCCGCGATATTGACATGGTCATTGGCCTTGGGGGTGGTTCATCACTGGACATCGCCAAATTGGTCGCCATTCTGATTGCCAATGACCAGCCCCTTTCAGACATGTATGGCATTGGCAATGTGAAGGGCAAACGCGCTGATCTGGTGCTGGTGCCCACCACGGCTGGCACCGGGTCCGAGGTGACCAATATTTCCATCATCACCACGGGTGAAACCACCAAAATGGGGGTTGTCGCCCCGCAGCTTTATGCTGATTTTGTGCTGCTTGATGCGGAACTGACAATTGGCCTGCCCAAAATCCACACTGCGGCCACCGGCATTGATGCCATGGTCCACGCGATCGAGGCCTATACATCAAAATTCCGGAAAAACCCGCTATCCGATGCCCTGGCACGGGAGGCCTTGCGCCTGCTGGGCACCAACCTGATTGCCGCCTGCGAGGACGGTACAAACCGCGAAGCCCGCGAAAACATGCTGCTGGGTGCCATGCTGGCAGGCCAGGCCTTTGCCAATTCGCCCGTTGCGGCGGTGCATGCGCTGGCCTATCCACTCGGCGGGCATTATCACCTGCCGCACGGGCTGACCAATGCGTTGATGTTAGGCCCGGTTTTGCGCTTTAACGCCAGTGTTGCCGCCCCGCATTACGCCGAATTGGCCGATGTTTTAAACGTTCCGGGCACGGGTGATGTTCAGGCACGCGCCAGTGCCTTTGTCGCCCATATGGAAGACCTGATGAATCAAAGCGGCGCACCCCGGCGCCTGCGCGATGTCAATGTCACCGATAACAGCCTGTCCATGCTGGCGCGCGATGCCATGAAACAAAGCCGCCTTCTGGTCAATAACCCGGTTGACGTAACCGAAGAAGACGCCCTGGCACTTTATCGCGAAGCATTTTAAAGGGCAGAAACAACATCGCCGCCAAAAGGGCCGTTCGCCCCTGCAAGCGGCGATGTAATCATTTAATTTATGGCGATATGGTCGGGTTATTCCGGCAAAGCCGGTGAAGGTGCCTCAACCAGATGCAGGGCAGAATAATTGTCTTTCAGGTGCACGCCTGAAAGGCCGTTTTTGCGTGCTTCTGCCATCAGATAAACCAGCTTTCGCGCCGCTTCCCCCAACGGGAAGCCTGCCGGGCGGATATTGGAAATACAGTTGCGCTGTGCATTGCTGCATCCGGGTTTTGGCGCCCAGGTCAAATAGGCACCCAATGAATCTGCACTTGAAAGCCCCGGCCGTTCACCAATCAGAATGATGCTGATTTTTGCCTGCAAACGGCGGGCAATTTCATCACCCAGTGCCACGCGCGCCTGGCTTGCAATCACCACCGGGCCAATTTTCCAGCTTTCATCAAGCAACCCCAGCGATTGACGCAACATTTCCGCCCCGTTTTCATGAACCGCACGGGCAGATAACCCGTCAGCCAGAATGAAAACCACATCATAGTCACCTGCTGCTAAGCCTTCTGTGGCCGCATTGCCCTGCACAGATAACAACCGTGCCTTGCTGTCTTCATCGAGCGTCCGGCCATAATCGGGCCGTTGCAAATATTCCGCCCGGTTGGCCGCACGCGATTGCACCGGCACAACCGGCAGGCCCAAACCGGCAATATCACGGGCCAGGTTTTCACCCTCAAACGGCATATGGACGGAATCACGCGCACGCGCATGCGCCATTTGAAATTCCAGTAACTGGCTTGTTGGCAGGCCATCGCCGACACGGCCAAGGCCAATGCGCGCACTGGTATGCACACGCAGGCGCGACCATGGGTCCAACCGTGGAATATGGGTGTTATCGGAAACTGTCATTATGCCGCCCCCGACCATGCCAGCAGGTCCTGCGCCAGGCTGCTTTCCAGATTGGGGCGGGTCCGGCCCATCTGGTCAAAAATTTCGCGTTCGCGCAGCCATGCGGCAAATTCCGGTGCGGGCTGCAAATTCAGGGCTGACCGCAAATACATGGCATCGTGAAAACTCGTGCTCTGATAATTCAGCATGATGTCATCGGCACCGGGCACACCAATAACAAAATTGGTGCCCGCCACACCCAGCAATGTCAAAAGGTTGTCCATATCATCCTGGTCGGCTTCGGCATGGTTGGTGTAACACACATCAACCCCCATCGGTACGCCCAGTAGCTTGGCACAGAAATGGTCCTCCAACCCGGCGCGGGTAATCTGTTTGCCATCATACAAATATTCCGGCCCGATAAAGCCCACCACCGTATTCACCAGCAACGGCGAAAAGGCACGGGCAACGGCATAGGCGCGTGCCTCCACCGTTTGCTGGTCCAGCCCTTCATGCGCATCCGCCGACAGGGCAGCGCCCTGCCCGGTTTCAAAATACATCACATCCTTGCCAACCGTCCCGCGATTGAGCGATAACGCCGCCTGCTGCGCCTCGGCCAGCAGGGCAAGGTTAATGCCAAAACTGTCATTGGCGGACTGCGTTCCCGCGATGGACTGAAACACCAGATCAACCGGCGCATTGCGGTTTATGGCCTCAATCGCGGTTGTTACATGGGCCAGCACACAGGACTGCGTCGGAATTTGCAGCCGTTCGCGCACATCGTCAATCAGCTTCAAAAGCTCGATCATGGCATCGGGGCTATCGGTTGCCGGGTTAATACCAATCACGGCATCCCCTGCCCCATGCATCAGTCCATCCAAAATGGATGCCGCAACACCAGCCGGGTCATCTGTGGGGTGATTGGGCTGTAACCGCACACCCAAATGGCCTTCCAGCCCGATGGTATTGCGAAATGCGGTGACAACCCGGCATTTTTTGGCAACGGCAATCAGGTCCTGGTTGCGCATTAGTTTGCTCACCGCAGCCACCATTTCCGGTGTCAGGCCCGGTGCCAGTGCCTTAAGGGCTGCCGGTGTAGCCTCGTCTGACAGCAGCCAGTTGCGAAAATCCCCAACGGTAAGCGACGATACCGCCAAAAACGCCTGATAATCATGCCCATCCATGATCAGGCGCGTCACTTCATCGCGCTCATAGGGCACCAGGGCCTCGGTCAAAAACCGTTTCAGCGGAATTTCCGCCAGCGCATAGCGCGCGGCCACCCGTTCCTCGTCCGACCCGGCACCCAGCCCGGCCAGCATATCGCCCGAACGCAACGGGCTTGCCTTGGCCAGCACTGTTTTCAAATCCGGGAATGCAAACCGGGTCATACCGGCGGCGGAAGCATAGCTCAAAACGGCAACCTCCAGATCGGGTCGAACAGCCAGGCCTATCCCCGCCGTTATTCAGGGCAGACCTGTTTCAAATTTATCAATTCAATGATGGCGCGATTTCCCCCTAACCAGAATGATCCTTCTGGTGCAAACACCTGTGTTAAATATTCAGCAGTGCGGCGGGAGATTGTAAAAATGATTATGAATTAAGCAAAAACACCCTGACAACATCATGATGGATATCGTCAGGGTGCTTTTCATGTCCTTATTTCGCAGAGAATTTCGCCAGAATTTCGTCAGCACGCGAACCGGTTTTTGCTTTCCAGTCATCAATCACCGGCTGTGCCGCTGATGACAAAGTTTCAGCAAAGTCAGCATCAACTTTTTCAACCACTGTCATACCGTGTGACCGCAATTCGTCATATTTCGCAGCCTGATTTTTACGGATCTGGTCTGCGCGCCACTCGGTGGCTTCCTGCCCCGCCTGCATCACAGCCTTTTGTAATTCTGGCGGCAGCGAATTATAAACTTCCAAATTCATATGAACGAATGTCAGCGGCATCGCATAGTTGATCTGCGTAAAGACACTTGTGTAATCCCAGAAATTGGCAGCAGCACCACCATCCACACCGGTCAAGACGGCCGAAATTGAGCCGGTCGCAAGCTGTGGAACAACATCGGACCATGAAATTTGCAGGGGTGACGCCCCCAAAGCATCAAGCACGCGGGTCCCCGTTGCATCATAGGTCCGAATGCGCAGATTTTTCAAATCCGCCTGGGATTTGATTTCCTGCTCCGCCCAAATACCCGACGGATCAATCCAGCCCGCATGGATCAGTTTCTGGTCATACTTTTCAAAGACCTTTTCATAATAAGGACGTGCAATTTCCCAAAGCTTGCGAACATCATCAAAATCTTTGGCAACAAATGGAAGCGAGCTTAACAAAAAGATCGGATCAACACCGGCCAGCGTTCCGCTAACCGTGGTGGCAATCGGCAAGGCTCCGTCGGCAACAGCGAACAGATGGTCCTTCTCGCGGAAACCAAGTGCTGCGCCGGAATGAATGGTGATTTCGATTTTACCATCCGATAGCTCTTTAAGCCTGTCGGCGAAAAAGACATCGGTTTTCGTATTGATCGAATTCGGGCCATATTCGGTCGACTGGTCCCAGTTATATTCCGCCGCCTGTGCCTGTCCCAAACAAAGCGGGACGAATGCAACAGCCGCGAACAGCATTGATTTGATCATTTTTTGAAGCCTCCATTTTTTAGTTAAAAAGCACATTGGGCAGGTACATCACGATTTCCGGCACGAAATAGAAAATCGCCACGCACATGCACATCAAAAAGCAGAACGGCAGGGCGTACAGCGCCATACGCGAAATCGGCACACCGGAAATGGAATGGATAATCATCAGGTTGAAGCCAACTGGCGGCGTGATCTGCCCCACCTCGACCATGATCACGAGATAGATGCCAAACCAGATCGGGTCGATCCCCAACCCCTGAACAATGGAAAACAGGATCGGCAGGGTCATCACAATGATGGACACGCCATCCAGGATCATGCCGAGAAACAGGAAAAATACCGAGGTGAGCAATATGAACTCGCCGGTCGAAATGTCCGACCCAACAATATAATTGGCGAGTTCCGACGGGATATGCAGATATCCCAATGCCGTTGAAATCAGCGATGCGGCAATCACAACCGTAAAAATCATGATACTGGTGTGAAGTGTGCTCATCAGCGAGGACTGAAACACATCCCATGTTAGCGCACCAGTAACAGCCGTGAGCACAAGCACACAGATCATGCCGATACCCGCCGCCTCGGACGGTGTGGCAAGCCCCGTATATATCGACCCCAGAACCAGACCAACAATCAAAAGGATCGGCGTTAGATCCTGCAGGCTATTCCATAATGTGTAATTTTCAGCCGGTTTCCCGTCCTCGCGGACGTCACGGTATTGTGGCGATCCTTCTGCATTCCGATCACCCGAAAGCAAACAGCGAATACCGACATAGGCCGAAAACACCAGGGCAATAAAAATGCCCGGCAAAATGCCCGCTGCAAACAAACGGTCAATCGGCACTTCAGCCAGAACACCATAAACAATCATCACAATTGACGGCGGAATCAAAAGACCCAGGCTTCCCGACCCGGCAAGCGAACCCAACACCAGACTTTCGCGATAGTTTTTATTACCAAGTTCGGTAATCGTTATGCGACCAACCGTTGCCGTTGTCGCCGCACTGGACCCGCAAATGGCCGAAAACAGCGTACAACCGAATACATTTGAATGGATCAATCCACCGGGCAACCGACCGACAATGGGTGCCAGCCCCCGGAAAATGCGCATTGAGATATCGGTTTTTAAAATCAGTTCGCCAATCCAGATGAATAGTGGAATGGCTGAAAGTTCCCAGGAACCGGCACTGCGCAAAATGATCGAGCCAAAAATATTCATGACCCGGTCCAGTGGCATATGCCCAAGAAACATCAAAGATCCGGCAGCCACCAGAATAAGGCCGACATAAATCCAGATGCCGGATGCAAGAACCAGCAGGATTGCGGCAAGTACAACCGCAGCAGATGTTAACGGGTCCAATTTAACCTCACCTGAAACGTGGGCTTTTTTAAGCCTTTAGTGATTTTTCAGCATGCAGCAGAACATTGATCGCCAGACGGAGGATATAAAACCCAAGACCAACGATAATAAGTGACTGCGGAATCCACAGGGGCGTTTCGGCAAAGCTGGAACTGGTGATCCCAAAACGCCAATTGCGGGTAAAGATGTTGTAAAGCGCGCCAAACAACAGCAAACACGCTGCCATAGCCGCCAGATTGGCAAACGCATCGGCAATTTCGCGCCCGCGTGGACCCAGAATGTTCTTAAGAAGATTCACCCGGATCAGCCGGTCTTCGGTGTGGGTTGCGGCAAGGGCGAGAAAAATCATCGCCCCCAGCGCATAACCCACAAATTCCTCTAACACGAAGGTCGATGTGTCAAAGAAAGCCCTAAGCACAATTTCAACTGTTATATGCACCAGCATATAAACAATCAGTGCTGCCGAGACCCAGGACAGCCAGCGCCCCAAACGGGTCATTGCGCGGTCAATACGCCCGATAAAGGACGTGCGGATTTCCGTCATTTTCCTGCTATCTCGTTCATATCGTTCATGGCCGTCTTCAGGCCGTGGAATATCGCCCCATGTTCCATGATCAATACGGAATAAGAGGCACCATTTTCATGGGCGAACGCCTTTTCTTCAGGGCTCCAGGCCGGAAGGGCCCACACCTTGCCGCTGGCTTGTGCCGCAGCCGCGACCTTTGCCAGATCATCAAAATCACCGGGCTTGCGGGAATAGGCGCCACGGTCCCGACGCAAAGACAAATCGGACGGACCAATAAAAACGCCGTCGACCGTTGGCAGGGACAAAATCCCTTCGATTTCCTCGATCGCGCCATGATCTTCGATCATTGGATAACAGCGGGTTTTGCTATCCTGTTCGGCAACCCAATTATCATTGAAACCCGCATAAGACGACGTCCGGCCACCAGCAAAACTGCGATCCCCAAGCGGCGGGAACTTGGCAAAGGCGCAAATTTCCTCGGCATGGGCTTTGCTTAGAATATGCGGGATCACAACTGCATCCGCGCCAAAATCAAGTGCTTGCTGAATAGGGCCGCGTTCAGGGCCAAGAACCTTTGCCAAAACCTCAAATCCCAGGGCTTTCAGAAACGGAATAAAGCGTTCAAGGTCCTGCAAATCAAACGAACCATGTTCGATATCAAGAATGATGAATTCATATCCGGCCAGTCGCGCCATTTCAGCAGACGCAAAACCGGGCGAGGACATCCAGAAACCATATTTGGAAGCAGTCATAACAAAGACCTTTTATTCAATTCAAATGGTGACGCGAGAAAGACCTGAAAGCGTAAGGATGCGGCACCTGGCGGCACCGTTGGGGATTACGCGATTTTCAGGTCGTACATGTCCGCACGACGGTTACCAAGGGATGGCAATTCCTCGCGGGTTTTGGTCTGCATTGAAAAATCAAGATCGGCGACGGCATATCCGACGCAATCAGCCATGCGGGCCAAAACATTGCCCCACGGGTCAATAATGATGCTGCGTCCATTGCATGCCCCGGCAGGCGGATATGGCCCAAACTGCCCCGGTGCAATAACAAAACACTGATTTTCGATTGCACGCGCACGTAACAGAACTTCCCAATGGTCCCGTCCGGTATAAAGAGCAAATGCCGCCGGCACGAAAAGGATCTCAGCCCCATTTAACGCCTGCAGACGGAAAAGCTCGGGAAAACGCACGTCATAGCAAATCGACAAACCAGCCTTATGGCCATCGACTTCGCCCATAACGACACCGTCCCCAGGTACCACCGTATCGGATTCACGATAGGTAATACGTCCGGGCAGATCGACATCGTAAAGGTGCAGTTTGTTATACTGGGCGGAAATTTTACCGCCACGATCAAATAAGAAGCTGCGATTGTTACAGCGCTCGGCATCGTCCGTCTGGATGCGGATCGAACCCAAAAGGATATTCACGCCAAGTTCCGCAGCAAGAGCAGAAAACCGCCGGGTGGTGGGTCCATCATCGGGCTCGGCTGAGGCAAGCGCCCCCTCTTTCGGCCCCTGATAGTCGGTATATTCAGGCAACGCGATCAAATCTGCCCGGTCCGCTGCCGCTTCACGCACCAGCTTTTCTGCTGTTGCAAGGTTTTGTTCTTTATCGTCCCGGGAGTTCAACTGACATATCGCGACACGCATTTTTCGTCCTTTCGACAAATTTTATTCACCGTGTATACATGACATGTACATAAAAAATATTTCGTTGTCTACCCCGTCTACGTGGTGTAATTCTCCCATGGGACAAAAATACAACCCGAACGAGGAATCATGACGCAAACTGTCGAGAAGACAAAAAATATGGAAAACGGTTCCAAAAGACCGGCCAAAGAACTTGTCTATGACTATGTTCGGGGGAAAATTTTAAATGGCGAATGGCGCGGAGGGGACTTCATTGAAGAAAAAGTTGTTTCCGAAGCCGTCGGTGTTTCCCGCACACCTGTGCGCGAGGCCCTTCATCGCTTGCAGGGTGATCATTATATCAGCATGACACCGCGGCGCGGGGCTGTCGTGCGGCAAATTACGGCGCAGGAACTTGTTGAAGTATACGAAAGCCGACGCCTGATAGAAATTCATGCGATGCAACGCATCTGCCGTGAACGATTACCGATCCCGCCAATTCTGCGCGAACTTTACGAAAAGATGTGTGAAACCAGCAAAAGTCACGATTTTGTTCAACGGGCTGAATATGATCAGGAATTTCATCGCAACATCGTTGCGACGATAAATAATGCTGTTCTGGTCGAGCTTTACGGATCACTGCAGGTTCGCCAACAACGGGTTGCCATTGCTGCAATGCGGGTACAACCGTCCCGTGCTGAAACGATTGATCAGGAACACCATGATCTGATCCAGGCACTGGAAAATTTCGACGAAGAAAGCGCGATCGAGATCATCTCGCGGCATTTGCGACCGGTCATCGACGTCGTCTCGCGGTTGCCTGTGTAAGGCCTGTAAGTAACCGCAATACGAATTACAAAGAAACGCTGATCCCGCCATCAACAAACAGGGTATGACCATTTACAAAGCTGGCGGCGTCAGAGCTTAAAAACACGGCGGCGCCGACCAGTTCATCGACATTGCCCCAACGGCCCGCCGGCGTGCGCTTTTCAAGCCAGGCGGAAAATTCGGCATCATTTACCAAGGCCTCGTTAAGCGGGGTTTTGAAATAGCCCGGGGCAATGGCATTAACGCGCAGACCATGGCGTGCCCAATCGGTTGCCATACCGCTGGTAAAGTTGCGCACCGCCCCCTTGGTGGCTGTATAGGGCGCAATGCCGGGGCGGGCCAGTGCGCTTTGCACCGATGCCATATTAATGATCGCCCCCTGTTGACGCGCAATCATTTTACGCGCCACAGCCTGCCCCACATAAAACAGGCTGGAAATATTTGTCTGGATCAGTTTTTCCCATTCGCTATGGGGAAAATCTTCAAGCGGGGTGCGAAACTGCATACCGGCATTATTAATCAGGATATCTATTGGTCCCTGCCCGGCCTCAATTTCATCGACGGCGGCAGCAACCGCAAACGGGTCGGTGACATCGAAAATTGAAATGGCGGCATCAATACCGTCCGCTTTTAACCGCGTTGCGGCCTGTTGTGTGCGCTCGCTGTTGCGGCCATTAATAACGACCCTGGCCCCATGTTGCGCCAACCCCCGCGCCAGCGCATAACCGATCCCCTGCCCCGAACCGGTAACAAGCGCGCGACGACCGGCAAGATCAAACAGCGGAAAAGACATTCGGGGCTCCTGTTACTTACATAAATAGAAACAGGATCACATCATCCCTGCATCGCAAGTTCAAGGAGTATTCATCATACTATTTAGGCGGCAGCGGAATGACGGTTCTTTTATTCAGCATTGCATTCGGGGTATAAAAAAACCGGGCGCCTTTTGGACCGCCCGGTTTTGAAATTATATATTTCAGCGAAAAATCACAGCGACTGGCAGAATTTTTCAAATTCCTGCACGGTTGCATATGATTTCTGCGTACCCGCACGGGTGATGCTGTCTGCCGCATAGCGCACAGCCATATCAAGGGCTGCTTTGACATCGTGGTTTTCAACATAATAACGGGCAAAGCTGCCAATGAAGGCGTCGCCAGCACCGGTCGTATCCACCGGTTTAACCGAAACCGGGTCGATATGAACGGCGTCGTTATCGCCATCAACCAAAAGCGCACCATCACCGCCCAGGGTGACAATCACGGTTTTAACACCACGCGCAATCAGGCTACGGGCGGCGGTTTCGGCATCAGAAAGCGAATTGACCGGCATGCCGGAAATGGTGGCAAGTTCCGTCTGGTTCGGGACCAGGAAGGTTGCCTTCTCAATTTTGGTGCTATCAAGGTCCGCCGGGGCGGGTGCAGGGTTCACCAGCGTTTCAATGCCGTGTTCGGCCCCAAAGGCAACGGTGTGGTAAACCGTTTCCAGCGGCACTTCGAGCTGCATCAAAATCAGGTCGCATTCCTTAAGCGCATCGGCAGCACGGTCCACATCTGCGGGCGACAGTTCCGCATTGGCACCCTTGACGATCAGAATGCAGTTTTCCCCCGACGGCTCGACGAAAATGGGGGCCACACCGCTTGATGTGCCCGGCACACGTTCGACAAACCGGGTATCAATGCCCGATGTTTCAAAATTGCGGATGGTGTTATCAGCGAAGATATCATCGCCAACCTTTGTCACCATCATTACATCGGCCCCCAGGCGGGCTGCTGCAATCGCCTGATTGGCGCCCTTGCCGCCGCAGCCCATTTCAAAACGCGGGGCTTCAATGGTTTCGCCGGGCAACGGCATGCGATCCGTATAGGTAATCAGATCAACCATGTTGCTTCCGACAATGGCAATTTTGCCTGCCATGTTTATTCTCCTGATTTACAGCGAACGGATCGCCTGTTCAGCCGTGTCACTTTCGGCCCGCGTCATATAACCCAGCCGCACCGTGAAATGTCGGCTTTCACCCGATTTCAAGGAAATCACATTTCCCTTGGCCTGTTCGGCGCTGAAACCTTCGGGTTCACAGGTCGATGGCAGGGCAAAGGCGCAAACCTTCTGGTCCTGGTTTGCCATCACCCAGCGCACAGTTTTGGGGAAATCGTTGGTATCATAGGCGATATGAAAGGCATCACCTTCGACCCGGCGCATCATATAGGCAGTATTGCCATCCGCATCGGTTTTGGCATTACGAATATAAAACACCTGTTCGGGGTCATAGCGGTGCGGTTCGCTCATGGTTTCCATGGCAGCGGGGTTTGCAGCCAGGGTTTCAAGGAACGCATCGTAATCCGGGTTACGCGGCACATGGGCCGGAACTTCGGTACGAACAATGGTATCTTCCGGCGTAAAGCCTGCTGGCTGAATAATACGGCCACCTTCGCAAAATGCGAAATTGACGTGGCACATATACATCAAATCCATTGCCGCACCCGACAGGTTTTCAACATTCATCTGAATATCAAAAACCGTCGAATTGGGCCGCAAAACCACACGCGGACGGGCAATGTAGTGGGCACCAAAGCCCATCACATATTCACGCGTCCCGGTAATGGCCATAAAGGCCCCGTCCGCATCACTGCCAAATTCAATGGCGGCACTGTCCATCGCCGCACAGGGCATTTCACCATGCAAAGGGTGGCTGTCCGTCGGGCCGGGGCAACCATTGGTCAGCAGGCCCGAATGAAAGGCAAAACAGCCATAGGTGCCAACAATAACATCGGCCGGGCGCGGCATACTGAACATGTTTTGCATGGTCAGATCGACACCATCAAACACCGCATCCCAGATCATCTGCCCCATATAGGGCAGAATAACGAGATGGCCGCGTTCGTTTTTAAGGCGTACCGCCTCGATCCCGGTTTCATAACGAAACAGGCTGGCAGACATGCCATCATGCGATGCAATCACATGTTCGGCTTCGCCAAAATAGGCCTTGCGCAGGTTAACCTTGGTCGGCGCACTCATGGGTCACCTCGTTTAACGTGTGCGATTTTTATAGGCGTTGAGCGCGATCACCAGCAACAGGAAAACGCCCCAGATAAAATCGATCAGATGGTTGGAAAAACGCAGGATCTGAAAACCGCTCGAGAGCAGCATAAGCGCTGCAACCGCAATTGATACACCCAGCACCGTTCCACGGCCACCGGCCGGGTTGGTTCCGCCCAGAACAGCAATCAAAACCGCCTGCAGCAGATAGGACGTTCCATAATCGGACTTCGCCGCGTTGGTCCGGCCCGAAAGAATGATCCCGGCGATCGATGCCATAACGCCTGTCAGCATATAGCTCAGCAGCACCATCTTTTCACGCTTAAGGCCGGCAAACAGGGCGGCCTTGGGGTTGGTGCCGATCAGCATCAGATTGATGCCAAAAGTCGTCCGGCGCAGCATGAAGGCTATCAAGCAGGCCAGCACAACAAACAGCACAAACGGCGTTGCCAGACCAAGGATTTTACCATTGCCGATAAAAGCCCAGGCATTGGGGAAGCCCACAATGGCGGGCCCGCCCGTCATGACAATGGCAAGCCCGGTAAAGATTTGCCCGGTGCCCAGCGTTGCCAGAATAGGCGTAATTTTAAGCCTGGTAATCAACAGACCATTAAGCGCGCCTGCCACCAAACCTGTACCAAGGGCAATAACGCCGCCCATCAGCACAATACCAAATCCGGTTTCGGCGACACCGGCATCGGTGGCAAATTTTTTGAACATCACCCCGGCAAAAATGCCCGACAGATTGGCAATACCAATCACCGAAAGATCAATGCCGCCTGTCAGCATCGCGATCATCATCGCAATCGACAGCAGGCCCAGTTCCGGGAAGGTATAGGTGATGGATTCAAAGTTGTAATAGCGCAGGAACTTGTCCGGGCTTAGCGCGGTCATGACAACAAAGATCAGGATCGTCATTGCGATCAGCTGAACAATATTGTTGTCCTTGTTGAGGAGGTTGCGGAAATCCAGTTCACGTTTCATATCGGCCTCCTCACGCGTTTGCACGGCGGTCACGCCATGCCGTAATGGCCGTGGCAATTACAATAATGACACCGACAACAACGCGCTGCCATGTCGTGTCGATCTTCATGATGATCAGGCTGTTTTTCACCATCACCAGCATGAATACGCCCAGCATGGTCCCCAAAACAGACCCGCGCCCCCCAAAAATGGATGCACCGCCAAGAACCACTGCCGCAATCACGTCCAGTTCCAGCCCGACAAAATCGCGCGGATTGGCAAGCCAGATCATGCCGCTATGCAACAGCCCGGCAAAACCAGCCAGGGCACCAGCTACGCAATAGATGAAGAAGGTGATTTTGCGAATGTTGAAACCAACACGGCTGGCAGCTTCCGGGTCACCGCCCAGGGCATAAACGCCACGTCCGATCATGGTATAGCGCAGTACAAAATGCAGCGCGATTGCCAGCACAACATAAACGACAATCATCGCCGTCAGGCCATAGGTCGTGCCATCGGGCTTGACCATATTGATGATGTCGGATTTGCCAAAATCGATCAGCGCATCAGGCATTTTGTTAATATTGATCATGCTGGTGCCAACAACACCCAGCAGGAACCCGCGCACCATGCTGCCCGTGCCCAATGTCACGATCAGCGGGATCATGCGGAATTTATAAACAAAAAACGCATTCAGGCAGCCAAACAGCGCGCCCATGGTTGCTGCTGCAACAAATGGCAGAACAACGCCATCATAGTTGAAATACAGCATGCCCTTGATGGTCAGATACATCGAGGCAACAGCAAATGCCGGGAAAGACACGTCAATCCCGCCCGAAATCATCACCAGCAGGACGCCAAGCGCCATGATGCCGATAATCACGTTGCTGCGCAGAAGACTGAACATATTGTCCAGGCTCCAGAAGGCAGGGTTGACCAGCCCGATCAGGATCATGGCAAGCACAAGAATGCCCGCGATGACCACCTCTGATTTTTGAAACCAGGCCATCGAGTTTTTCCTTACGTTAAGTTCTTGAGCTTGTCGCTGATCTGGTCTTCGGAGGTATCGACTGACGCCATTTCCTCGACAAAGGCCCCGCGATGCATCAGGACAATACGGTTACAGTTATGGACCAGTTCCGGCACGTCATCGGAAATCATCAGCACGGCCAGCCCTTCCTTCTGGGCCAGTTCGCGGATAATACGGTGAATTTCGGCCTTCGAGCCCACATCCACCCCAACAGTCGGGCCGTTCAGGATCAGGAATTTGGCATTGGTCAAAAGCCAGCGCGCAATCACAACACGCTGCTGGTTACCACCCGAAAGCTCCTTCACCAGCTTTTTGCCGGTCGGGGTTGCGATCTGCATGTCGCGGATCATGGTTTCAACCCACTCTTCGGACTTCTTCCGATCAATCAGAAGGCCCGGTGCCAGCTTTTCATAGCTGGTTGAAAGCATGTTGCGATCAATTCCCTGGGTCAGGAACAGCCCTTCGCTGAGGCGATCTTCAGGTACATAGGCCACACCGGCCTTGATGGCATCCTGCGGGGTCGTCAGGGTTGTTTCCTGGCCATTGATCGAAATGGTGCCGCTATAGCCCGGCATCATGCCAAACAGCGACAGGGCCAGTTCGGTACGGCCCGATCCCAAAAGACCGGACAGCCCCACAATTTCACCCGGCTTGATCGCCAAGTTTATGTGGTCAAGGTCGCTGCCAAAGGACAGATCCTTTGTTTCGACACGGGCTGGCATCAGCCCGTATTTCTGGCGATCCCAGATATAGGGTTCGGAAACAATGTCCGATCCCGTCATGTGACGGGTGATCAGGGCTTCGTCAAATTCGCTGGTCGGGCCATCAGCAACCTTCTGGCCGTTACGAATAACGGTAATATGCTCGCTGATTTCCAGCATTTCGCGCATTTTGTGACTGACAAACAAAATGGCAATCCCGCGCGACTGGATATCCTTGACGATGCGAAAAAGCGTTTCGATTTCCTTGCCGGTCAGCGCGGTTGTCGGCTCGTCCATAATGATCAGACGGGCATCCGACATCAGCGCGCGCGCAATGGCAACCAGCTGCTTGCCCGCGGTCGAGAGCTTTTCAACGTCCTTGTCGAGGTCAAGATCAACCCCAAGACGGTTGACCGCTTCCTTGGCAATTTCACGAACCTTGCGCCAGTTCAGCACATGGCGCTGTTCGCGCAATTGCACGTTCATGGCAAGATTTTCGGCAACGGTCAGGTTTCCAAACAGGGAAAAGTCCTGATAAATAACCTGCACCCCATGCTCGATCGAGGCCATGGGTGAGAGGTTTTCAACCTTGTTACCATCAATGTAAACTTCGCCGGCATCTGGCTGATATACGCCAGACATAACCTTGATCAGGGTGGATTTACCCGACCCGTTTTCACCGGCAAGACAATGGATTTCGCCTTTTCGGATCGTCAGCGAAAGATCGTTAAGCGCAACAACGCCGGCAAATTCCTTCCGGACGTTTCGCAATTCAATAAAATTTTCAGACATGACAAGCCCGTCAACGTGAAACAAAGGGCCCGATTTCAAAATAAAATGAAGGCGCCCCAAAAGGACGCCTTCATCAGGAGATGAAATCAGAAGTTATACTTGTCCATGTTTTCCTTGGTCACACCGACCCAGCCCTGGCCATAAACCAGGTTGGCATTGCTGCCTTCCGGGGTGCTGAGATTGGTGTAACCCGGCAGGCCAAGGTCCAGACCGGCTTTGATCTGGTCGCCTTTGCCATCGAGTGCCATAACGGCAAGCATGTTCATGGCATAACCAGCGACGGCCGGATCCCAGAACTGGATGTACTGGATGTCGCCATTTGCCAGGTATTCACCCGCAACCGAAACCAGACCGGTACCGGCGAAGTGCAGTTTACCCTGCAGGCCGCGTTCCGCGATCAGACGACCGGCACCAGCCGAAGTCGGCATCGGACCGCCAACGATACCCTTCAGGTCCGGGTAGGTGGTCAGGGTTTCTTTAAGCTTGGTGTAGTCGGTGTTGGCGTCGTCATAGGTTTCGAGACGCTTGGTCACCAGTTCCATATCCGGGAAATGTTCTTTCTGGTACTCGATCGCACCATCAATCCATTCATTCTGGGATTTGGAGGTCAGGCTACCGACGGTTGCGGCATATTTGCCTTTGCCGTCCATGGATTTGCCCAGAACTTCCATCAGCTTCGCGCCATAGGCTTTGTTGTCGAAGGCTTCAAGAATGTAATCGGCGTTTTTCAGGTTCGATGCTTCGTGCGCGATAACGACGATACCGCGATCACGGGCCTTTTTAAGGACCGGCTCAACAGCTTCGACCGAAAACGGCACGATATTGATGGCATCAACGCCCTGGGCGATCAGGTTTTCAACCAGCTGCACCTGGGCCGCGGCGTCAGCGGCACTCGGTCCGACCATCCAGGTGTCATGACCGGTGTCTTCGCCAAACTGTTTGACACCTTCGCGCATGCGGTCAAACCAGGCAATACCATCAACCTTGACCACGGTTGCAATGGAATATTCCTTGCCGGTGGCTTCGGATGTGAATTTCTGAATAACGTCCGGCGTTTTGACCGCTTCGTCCGCGTGGGCAGCACCTGCAAACAGGGAACCCGCGACGACAAGCGACGAAAGAAGCTTGTTCATTGTTACCTCCAAATTGAAATCGTTTTTATAGCTGGCAGTTTTCTGCGTCTTATTGGCATGAAAGCCGGGGCGTTTCACGCAATCCGTATTCAAAACGGGCACAAAAGCCAACAGCCGGTTTAACAGCCGCTGGCCCCCGCTTTACTGACCAATGATCCGAATGCTGGCACTTGCGCCAATGCGCGATGCCCCAGCCGCAATCATCTTGAAAGCATCTTCGGTGGTGCGCACACCACCAGAAGCCTTGACCCCCAGATCCGGGCCAACGGTTTTGCGCATCAGGGCGATATCCTCGACCGTGGCGCCACCACCAGCAAAACCGGTGGAAGTTTTGACAAAATCGGCACCGGCCTGTTTGGACAGTTCGCAGGCAATAACCTTTTGTTCGTCCGTCAATAATGCCGTTTCGATAATTACCTTCAGAACCGCATCACCACAGGCTTCCTTAACTGCTGCAATATCGGCGCGCACGGCATCGGTGTCGCCGCTTTTCAGCAGGCCAAGGGCGATGACCATGTCTACTTCGCGGGCACCCTGTTCAACAACCCAGCGGGTTTCCAACACCTTGGCCGAAACCGGGTCGGCCCCAAACGGAAAACACACGACCGAGCATGCCAGCACACCGCTGTCAGCAAGTTCACGAACAACAAGCGGAATGAAAATCGGGTTAACGCAAACCGCCTTGAAGGAATGTTTGCGCGCATCAGCACACAGGGAAACAATCTGATCGGGGGTGGCATCGGCTGCCAGCAGGGTGTGATCAATATAAGCGGCAAGGTCGCCAGCGGCGACCGGAATCTGACCATTCGACATGTAACGTTTCCCTTGACGGCGACGACGTGTTTATCGCCGTTTTGTGAATTTTATAACATTTGTTGAAATGATCCTGTCATCAGGCTACCATCCGGTCAAGCCAAAATCATGCTTTGGTAGAACCTAATCAAAATATTCCCCGCCTGGTTATACCTGGCACCTCCTGATAAACTGTCTGGTTGGAATGGTTTTCGGCCAGTATCACTTTAAACGTGGCTGCACCGTGCCAATAAGGTCATATATGATGCCAGCCTGCATCGCGGCCATTAATGGAGTCTGAATGTCGACCAAATCGCTGGACCGTATCGAAACCCTGACCCGCAACCTTGAGGTCAGCAATGTTATCCGGCTTAAAGATGCTGCCGATCTGCTTGGCGTTTCAGAAATGACGGTCCGTCGCGACGTTGCCGCCTGTGAAAACATTTTCACTTATATGGGCGGCTATATTACCCTGAAATCCCCGGCGGCAGGCGGGCTGGGATATATCATGGACCGCGAACGCGGCGCCCATACCGACCTTAAACGCGCGGCCTGCCAGATTGCGGCACGCTATGTCAAAGCGGGCGATACCATCTTTCTTGATTGCGGCACCACCATCCCATACCTTGCCAACGCACTGCCGGAAAACCGCGATATTACCGTGGTTTGCTATTCCATCAATGTGGCTGAAATCCTGTGTAAAAAGCCGGGATTGCGGGTAATCATGCTGGGCGGGATGTATCATGCGTCATCGGCATCCTTTGCAGACAGCAACAGTGTGAATGCCATTTTGAACCTTAATATCAATACGGCCTTCATGTCGGCAGGCGGGGTGAATATCAGCCGGGGGGTCAGTTGCTCCAACCCGCACGAGGTGGATATCAAACAGGCGGTTCTTGATACGGCAGCCAATAAAATTCTGGTGGTTGATTCAACCAAATTCAATGTCATCAAACCGATGCTGTTTGCCAAACTGGGCCAGTTCGACATGATCTGCACCGATCCGCAATGCGACCCGGATTTGGCCGGGAAAACCGGTTGCCCGCTGATCTGCGAATAACCATTTCCGGCGACGAATTGCCCCCCCTATTTCCCACCTGCCGTGCCTGTTTTTACCAATCCATAGCTGATCATCTGGCGCAACAACCGCTTGCCCGCAGGCAAAGCTGCCGCCTGTGACACCCCAAAAATGTTCACGATTTGTCTTGCATTCGCAGGCTTGCGACTCTAAGGTTCTCCTTGGTTTTTCAAGGAACGAACATGCAAAATCCTTTTCTTGACCGCCTGCAGGCCGCCGCCCAGCAAAGCACCCGTCCCCGCTTTGCCAGTGCCCTTATTCTGGTGCTGCTGGCCCATGCCAAAACGGATGGCAAAATTGACGCCAGCCGCGCCGAACTGGCCGCCGCAGTGGACCGCAGCCATGCCTACCCTGCCCGCCATCAGGCGCGTGCCGAACGGCTGGGGCAAAAGCAGCAGGACCTTGACCTTTACCTTGCGACGCTGGAAGGAAAGCACGCCAAAGGCGACATGTCATATGGCGAGTTAAAACAGGCGCGTGAACGTGCGATTGACAGTTTCCTGAAAGAAGTTCGTTCGCCAACGCTGGCGAATGTGTCGCGTGTGATTAATGAATTTATCCGCGCGGGCATGCTTTCTGCGCGCTATATCGATGCCCAGGGTGAATTTTATGACACCCCGGCCAAAGGCCGTATTGCCGAATACCGGCTGACACCGCCACCCTCAGCCCAGCTTTCCAGGCTTCCTGATGCGGCATCACAGAATAAATCCAGTATCCGTAAATCATTCGCCCAAAAGCCCGGCAATGATGCCCAACAGGCCCCGTTCGGATGGTCCGGCGGGATCAAGCAGCTCGATCTGCTATAAGGCAAGCGTTAAACAAACCCCAATTCACACCAACACCCGATCCATAACCACCTGATAACATATACAAATTCTAGGGTGTCACAGATGACATGGATAAAATGAGGCATGATTTGATGAGGGATGTGGCCACCAGGCACCAAAAATCGCAAACGCACGCGCACAAAGGCCAGTTGCGTAGGGATGCTGGTAAAAAGTCGCGGGGTTTATCGGGGCCTGTAATCTTATGCAGGGACTGACCACCGCCGGAACGTAAGTCGCTTAGTCTTTAAGCCAGCCATTCCGGTATTTTGTGGACCTCAAAATACTGTGTCCGGGAATTCGATTTGTGAATCGACCCAGCCCGGATGTTACAATTCTAACAAAATTGCAAACTCTCTAACAGCTTACTCACAAAACACGCTTCGCAACCCTCACCCGAAACTTCCCCAGCCGCTTTTCTTCCGCCCGCTGTCACCGCCACCGGCCAGCAACAAACCCGTTTACAAACAAACAACAGCCCGCCAGTGACAAAACTGGCGGGCTGTTGGTTAGGCCGTCTTAGCGCAAATCGTGTGAATTCATTCCGGCAGGATCAAAGGTTTTTATTGCGATAAACCCGATTTCGCAAAATGCCGATACCCTCGACTTCCAGTTCAACCACATCGCCATCTTCAAGAAATTCAAACCGTTCCAGACCACACCCGTCATTTACGGTGCCAGAGCCGATAATCTCGCCGGGATGCAGGGTTTCATCGCGCGAGATAAAGGCGATCATATCGTCAAAACCATGCAAAATGGGTTCGGTGGTCGTGTCGGTCACCACACGGTTGTTAATGCGGGCAATGGTCCGCAATTTGTGAGGATCGGGAATTTCATCGCGCGTCACAATAACCGGGCCAAAAACGTTGCCACCGTCAAAGCTTTTGCCCTTTGCCGGGCCAAGCCACCCGGCCATTTCGCGCAATTGTTCGTCACGCGCGGAAAAATCGTTGAAAATGGTATAGCCAAAAACATGATCAAGGGCATCGGCCTTGCTGATATTCCGGCCCCCTTTGCCAATCACGGCGGCAACTTCCAGTTCGTAATCCATAAACTGGCTGTAACGCGGCCAGATCACATCCGCCTCATGGCCAAATACGGAAAACCGGTTGGTGATATAGAAAATCGGCTGTTTGTAATAAACCTCGTTTACCGTGCCTTCCTGATAACCGGGGTCGGCCTCGCCTGCCAGAACGGCCGCAAGGCGATGCATTCCATTTGGTGCATTGGCAATATGACGCGGGAAAGACGATGCATCACGGATCTGCCGGGGTTGCGGCAAAGGTGCCAAAAACCGCACCGATGATGCATCATGCTTTGGGGCGGTCGCAACTGCATCGCGCGCCAGGGCAAGCCCCGCATCCCCCGCATCAATCAGATCCAGCATCGATGCCAAAGCCGGCGAACCAGACGCCGTCAGGTCATACATGATGCCATCCTGCAAAAGGCCCAGTTGCGGGCCACCGCCCACATCAAATGTCGCAAGTTTCATGTCCGTCTCCTTTAATCACGAATAAGGGCCACAGGGCGGCACCAGCCCGCACTGGCACCCGCAACTTTCACCGGAAAGGTAATCACCTCGAACCCGCTATCAGGCAGCAGCTCCAGATTGGCGAGTTTCTCGATCTGGCAATAGGCGCGCTCCATCCCGGCGCGGTGGCCTTCCCAGATCAGATCGGCATTGCCGGTTTCCGCCACCCGTTTGGCGGTATGGGTAAAGGGGGCATCCCAGCTCCAGGCATCAGTGCCGCAAACACGCACACCCTTTTCCGTCAGGAACAATGTTGCCTCGCGCCCCATGCCACACCCAGTTGGCACATATTGGGGTGTGCCCCAGGCCGCTGCTGCCGCCGTATTCACCAGCACGATGTCACCGGGGCAAAGGTCATGGCCGATACGGTCCAGTTCAGTGCGGATTTCATCGGCCGAAATCACATGCCCATCGGGCTTTTCCCGGAAATCCAGGCGCACGCCCGGCCCCATGAACCATTCCAGCGGCACTTCATCAATGGTGATGGCGCGTTTCCCGCCATCCATTGTCGAATGATAATGATAGGGCGCATCAACATGCGTACCGTTATGGGTGGATATATGGGCCATTTCCACCGCCCAGCCTTCGCCGCCAGGCAACTGGTCCCGCCCGATGCCAGGGAAAAAGGCCAGCAGGTCATCTGCGGTTTGATCGTGGCCGAAATAGTCAATTTTCGGGGCCAAACCGGGCGGATCGGCATAGGTTGTGTTTTCAAGGGGGCGGGCAAGATCAATAATACGCATGATGGTCTTTCACATTTTAAATTTTAAGCAGGGCAAGCGTGATGGCGGGCAGCAAAATGACCATGACCAGCACAAGCGCCATGATCGCGGCAAACGGTGCCGCCCCGCGAAACACGTGGCCCAGATTGACACCCTTGTCGCGCAGGGTTGCCTGAACCACGAAAACCGACAGCCCCAGCGGCGGCGTTAGCAGACCGATTTCAACAGCCAGAACCGTCACCAGCCCAAAATGGACCGGATGAATGCCAAGCTGCTGGGTGATTGGAAAGGCAAGCGGCACGGTCACCAGCATGATCGAGGATGAATCAAGCACGGTGCCCATCGCCATCAGAAGCAGGCTGTATAAAAACAGGAAGCCCAACGGGCCGATCCCAGCATCAATCGCCCATTGTGTGATGGATTGCGGCACACCGGAAAAGCCCAGCATCCGCCCATAAATCGATGCGCCGACAATCAGAAAACAGACCGCGGCGGTAACATGCCCGGTCTGCTGGGCAATTTTCCAGCCGGACCGAAAACCAATACGCTGCATGGCAATACCAATCGCCAGCGCCATAAAGGCACCCACGGCACCGGCCTCGGTCGGTGTGAAAAAACCAAGGTAAATACCGGCCAGAACAACCCCTGCCAGAAACAGAACCGGCACAATCTGCCAGCCCGAAATTTCGGCTGTCTCCACATCCGGGGCAAAGGCATCCTTATCTGGCACAATCTGGGTAAATTTATCGGGGCGAAAATGCCCTAGCAGCGTAAGGTAAATGATATAGGCCAGTGTGAGCAAAAGCCCCGGCCCCACCCCGCCAATAAACAGATCGCCCACCGAACTGTCTGTTAAAATCGCAAACAGGATCAGCAGCAGCGAGGGCGGAATAAGCATACCCAAAACCGAAGACCCCGCCACAAGCCCAACGGCAAGTGATCGGTCGGTTCCTGCACGCACCATTTCAGGCACGGCAACACGGGCAAAAACAGCCGCCGATGCAATGGAAATACCCGTGATTGCCGCAAAAACAGCATTGGACAAAACCGTTGCAATGCCAAGCCCCGGCCGCCAGCGCCGCAAGGCTCGGGCGATAATGGCAAAGGTATCGCGCCCGAGGCCGGATTCCGCCACGGTCAAACCCATCAACACAAATAACGGCACCACACCAAAGGTATATTCGGCAATGCTGTCACTTGCCGACAGGGCAACAAAATTAAGCGCCAGTTTAAGCTGCCCTGTAATGGCCCACACACCAAACAGCGAAATTCCGGCAAGGGCAATGGCAACATGGATACCGGCATAAATCGCAATGCCGATCCCGATCAGGGACAGATAGCCAATTAAAAGATGATCCATCATTGCCCCCCACGCAAACGGCGTGCGGCCAGCACGGCAGACAGGGCAAACGACACCGCCAGAAGCACGGCCCCAACGGTAATGATCAGCAAAAACGGCCAAACCGCGATTTGAAAGTGGCCAGAAACCCCTTCCATTTCGCCGCGCTGCCAGGAACGGGCAAGTTTTGGCCAGATCGCCCAGGCGAGGCTAAGGCTGAACGCCATGCCGCAAAGCTGGGCGAACATATCCATCAAAATGGAAATGCGCGGGAAACTTTCGCCGATCATAAGCATGACACCGTTTGACCGGACCATTTCGCCACAGCGATGGGTATGGGCAATTTGCAGGAAAACAATGCCGACAATGGAATATTTCACCATTTCCGGCACCCCGGCGATGGGCGCAAGAAACAGATTGCGCCCGGCGACATCGGCAAGGATCAACACCATCAAAAGCAGGATCCATGCCGTTGCCATGACATTGGTAACAATCATCAGTCCGTCGGCAACACGAACCAGTAAAGACGGCGGCACATCGCCGTCTTTATCACCGTTTGCCGCACCCTGGGCTGCGGCTGTCATTTTGCCGACCAGTCACGCGGCAGGGTTACACCCGCGTCTTTCAAATGGCGGATGTAAGTGTCGATCACCTCGGTTCCCGGCAGGCCATGGTCATCCTGTTCCTTTGCCCAGTTAAGGGCAATGGGCGGCAGGGCATTTGCCCAGGCGGTTCGCTCGGCTGCGGGCAGTTCGGTAATGGTCGCCCCGCCTTTTTCCATGGCACTAAAGGCGTTCTTCACCCGTTCTTCCAACCCGGAACGATAGGCAACGGCAAAATCCTTTACCCCCTTGCGAAAGGCATCCTGGATTTCGGCGGGCTGGTCTTCAAACCAGGTTTTACCAACGGCAATGCCCCCGGCATATTGGGCACCGAAATGCGCGCGCGTCACATAGGGGGCAACTTCATAAAGCTTGGCCGCAGCCGCCGCTGTTGGGAAAACAACAACGCCGTCGGCAACACCCGTCTGGATATCGTTATAATAAGTCGTCAAATCACCTGCGACGCCAACCGCACCGGTATTTTCCAGCCAGTTCACAGCCGCACCGGGTGCGTTGATCTTTTTGCCTTCAAGATCCTTTAGCGAATTGACGGGAAATTTCGTCATCAGCAGATAATCTTCCAGGCCAAACGCCCCACCCAGATATTCCAGGTCATGGTCATGCCACAGGCTGCGCATGCCCGGGATTTCGTCATGCATCTGGTCCACTGTCTTTAATACCAGGTCGACATCATCGGACCCGAACGGCGTAACATAGGTAACGTTTTGCAAAGACAGATTGGATGGTTCAAACAGGGTTGAAACAATACCCACCTGTGCCAGGCCAAATTCAATGGCCTCAAGCGCGCCACCCGGTTTGGCAAGGGTGCCGCCATAGGCTTCGTTCCAGTTGATTTTATAATCCGTCCCTTCAAGTGCGGCATTGACCGAGGGAATGAAAGTTTCCGACAGGGTTTTAACCCACAGAAATACCGGGGGATGCCCGGCAACCGTCGTGACACTGATTTCTTCGGCATGGGACATTGCGGGCATGACCGAAAAGGCAAGAGCCGCAATTGCGGCACGCATAGACATTCGTTTCATTATTTTTTCCTCCCATTGCGTCAGCAAGAAAGTTTCGGCAAACTTGTCCCTGACAAGAAAACTATCTGGACGTACGTATAAAATGTCAAGAAAAACAGAAGAACCCACCGAAACCCCGCAGAAACCCTCGCCTACGGTTGATGGAAGGTTGCTGCGCGGGGAAGCAACACGTGACAGGGTTCTCGACGCGGCGGAAAGATGCTTCGCCAAAGATGGCTTTGACGGCATCTCGATCCGGCAGGTTGCATCCGAGGCCGAGGTCACGCTTGGCGTGGTCGGATTTCATGGTGGATCAAAAAACGAACTGTTCAGAACCGTGCTGGCGCGCCGGGTGGATGCCCTGAGTGCCGCACGCCGGGCGCGGTTAAAAACACTGCAGGAAACCCCCGATGCCATCACGATAGAAGCCATCGTTGATGCCTATATTACCCCCTATCTGGAATATGCATCGGGCGGGGATCCGCAATGGCGCGCATATGCAAAGCTGATCGCGCGCGTTTCATCCGATGATCGCTATTACCCGCATATCCGCGAGCTGTATGACCCCGTCGCCCTGGAATTTATGGATGCACTGGAAAAATTGTGCCCCGGTGTCAGCCGAGAAACCCTGGCAACCCTGCTGACCTTAAGTGTCGCCAGCCTGCTGTCGATTGTTGCCAGCCGGTGGCGAATTTCCGGGTTGGCCGGGACCAATACCCGCCCACCTGCGGCAATTACCTATCGTGATACCATCGTCAGTTTTTGTGCCGGGGGCATTCGTGCCGCCATGGCCAGCGAAACCGGCACGGCCTAGATTTTTTACCTCATCACACGCAGCAGCATATCTGGCTGCTGCGTCAGGGCAAAATACCCGCCCCTGTTGCACCAACAACACCGCACACCGATATATTGGTAAATGTGCGGTACGGTTGAAAAGGTGCGACCAAAGCCGAATGGCGCAATTCTTCCGATCCGTTATGGTTTACAATAGATGCTGCGTTTTCCCTGCAGCAGGATGCGCCAAAACAGCGCCCGGATTTTATATTAAATTTCAATAAAGTACCCGTATTTGCGACGTCGTTCGACAGTGGCGAAAAACCGCCTTTTCACGGGCAATCAGGATTCGGTGCCATGCGAAGGCAAAAACATCCCCAAATCCTACGCATTGATACTGATTTTGAAGTAATAATTATACAAAACCGGACCGACAAAACACCTACGAAAGCCTTGCAGAGCGCCGGTTTCGCGCTGTTCTGTTTTGTCGTCGCATTTCTACTGTCTTTTTGACTTAACATTTCTGCCAAACGCGGTTCAATCCGCAATAGATTTTCCAATCGCCGGTAAAGACCAATGGCGAAGCAAGAGCAGGTAACCTGCCGCTATACAGAGGGAGACTTCGGGTGCGACTGACAGCCCATGATACAGCCCGCAAGCTATGCGGGACTGATCATATATATTTGGGGCATGCCTCAAATACTGTCCGGTCCCGTTGCCGGTTTGGTGCGGGGTGCGGTTTTGCGCGCGCAAGTCTTTCGACAGGCACAGAGTTTGCTGTTGGTAAGGGGGTGAAACCCCGTCCGCAGGCCCAAAACAAAATCTGCCTTCCTGGCACCCTGACGGAATGCCAGCCAATGGCTGAACATCGCGCCGTGCAAAGCCGAAACGGGACATCCGCCACAGCTTCATGCAGGCATACCACCGCAATGAATATTGCGCGTTCCGTCGTTACGTCATCTGCCGTTTCGGCCCGATCGCGCAACGAAATTCATCGCACCAGGCATCCCCTAGCAGCCAAGGTATCTGCACATGCGTTCCCCATCTGATATTCAAACCCTCATCAATCGTCGCGAGAAGAACAAAAGCCTGGAAGCCCCGTTTTACAATTCGCCCGAGATCCTTGATCTCGACATCAAGGCGATTTTCGGCAAGCACTGGATTTTTGTGGCCGTCGACCCGGAACTGCCGGAACCCGGTGACTGTGTCACTGTTGAAGTTGGCAACGCATCGATCCTGATCCTGCGCGGCGACGACATGGAAGTGCGCGCCTTTCACAATGTCTGCCGCCATCGCGGCGCCCGACTGATTGACGAACGCGCCACCACGATTGGCAATATCGTCTGCCGTTATCATGGCTGGACCTATAACGAAGATGGCGACCTGATCCTGGCTGAACATATGGGATCGGGTTTCGATAAAAGCTGCCACGGCCTTAAAACCGTTCATGTGCGTTCGATTGCCGGTCTTATCTTTATCTGCCTGGCTGAAAATGCGCCGGCCGATATCGACGAACTGGCCCGCACGATGGAACCCTATATCGCACCGCACGACATTGCCAATTGCAAGGTCGCCCATTCCTCGGAACTGATAGAGGAAGGCAACTGGAAGCTGACAATGGAAAACAACCGCGAATGTTACCATTGCGAAGGAAACCATCCGCAACTGACCGTGCCATTGTCGGAATTCGGTTTTGGTTTTTCCCCGGACGAACTTGATGAACGCCGTTCAAGTGATGTGAAAAAATACCTTGAATCGGTCGAGCGCGACCATCAACGCTGGGAAGCCTGCGGCCTGCCATCGGCCGAGGAAGAACACCTTGCCAATGTCACCGGCTTTCGCACCATGCGCCTGCCGCTTAGCTGGGAGGGGGAATCCCACACCCTTGATACCAAGGTTGCCTCGAAAAAACTGCTGGGCAGCTTTACCGATGCCAAACTGGGCGGTCTTAGCTTCTGGACCCATCCGAATTCCTGGCACCATTTCATGAGTGACCATATCGTTACCTTCTCGGTCCTGCCGATTTCGCCCAACCGCACGCTGGTACGCACCACCTGGCTTGTGCACAAGGACGCCATCGAGGGCGAGGATTACTCGCTCGATAACCTGACCCAGGTCTGGACCATGACCAACCTGCAGGATGCGATGCTGGTCCGCCTCGCCCAGCTTGGCAGTGAACAGCCGGCCTATGAACCCGGCCCCTATTCCACCTTTACCGAACCGCATGTCGAAGCATTCTGTGACTGGTATATCAAACGGTTACAGGACCATTTTGCTGCCGATCAGGCGGCGATCGCTGCCCAGTAAGCCGGCCCCCGGCCCGGAGCAGAAAAGGATTATGCCGCAATGGCTGACGAAAAACTGACAGAAGTAACCCGTGTTCCCCTGTGGGACCCTGAACAGGACGATGTGCTGGTGTGCCGGCAGGTCCGCCAGGAAACCCACGATGTGAAGACATTTGTCTTTTCCGGCCGTGAACCCCGCGCCTTTCGGTTCTATCCCGGCCAGTATATGACCTTTGAGCTTCCCGTCGAGGGCATGGTTACGCGCAGTTACACCATTTCGGCATCGGCCGCGCGGCCCTATCGCATTGAAATTACAGTCAAACGTGTGCCAGGTGGCCCTGGTTCAAACTGGCTGCACGACAACATGATGCCCGGCAAGGAAGTCAATGTTTCCGGCCCGGGCGGCGAATTTACAACAGACGCCACCGCAGAAGAAAAACTTCTGTTTCTGTCCGCGGGCAGCGGCATCACGCCAATGATGTCGATGACACGTACTGCCTGCGACCTGTCAGAACCATCGGACCTGCATTTTATCCATGCGGCCCGTTCACCCTCTGACATCATTTTCCGCGACGAACTGGCCCTGCTCGCAGCCCAGAACCCGTCGCTGAAACTTGCTTTTACCTGCGAAACCACCTCGGCCAGCCATAGTTGGAGTGGTTACACAGGACGCCTCAATCTCCAGATGCTTTCCCTGATGTCTCCGGACTTTCTGGATCGCAAAATATTCTGCTGTGGCCCGGCCCTGTTTATGGAAGGGGTTCGGAACATGCTGCAGCAGGCTGGTTTCAACATGGAGAAATATTACGAGGAAAGTTTTGATTTCGGTGCCGAAACTGCCGGAACCCTTGAGGAACCCGCATCTGCCGCACCCGAAATCAGCGACCAGATTTTCCGCGTAAGTTTTTCCAAAACAGGCCATGTCGTGGAATGCGGCCCAGGCATGACTGTTCTTTCCGCAGCACGCGAAGCAGGGCTTTTGCCTTTGTCTTCCTGTCAGCGTGGCATCTGCGGCACCTGCAAATCGAAGCTGATTTCAGGTGAAGTCGACATGCAACACGGCGGTGGCATTCGGCAACGCGAAATTGACCAGGGCAAAATCCTGATCTGTTGCTCGACACCACTGTCGGATATCGAAGTCGAAATCTGAAGGCCTAAACTCCCGCTGCCTGAACCAGCCGACCGGGGACTGTCCGGTGGGAACGGGCAGTTATTGCCAAAAACCAGAAGAAAGGTTCAGCGACAGGAACTTTCCTACCGGAATCTTTCCGCAGGTCCAACCCAGGAGAATAACTTCATGACTGACTTGCGCCATTCCGACCAGAACACGGTGGATACACCACCGGAAACCCCGCCACCGGGACAGATTGATACGGATTACAATATCGGGCAGGACAATATCGAGGGGAAACTCGGCCCGATCGGGTTTGACATCCATAATCCCGTATTTCTAATTTCCGCGCTGACGGTTATTGCCTTCGTCGCCTACACATTGATTTTTCCCACACAGGCCGAAAGCATTTTCGGTTTATTATTCTCTAGTGTTACCAAAGGCTTCGACAGTTTCTTTATCGGGGCTGCTGATATTTTCGTCATTCTGTGCCTTGTTGTCGTATTTAGCCCCTATGGCAAAATCCGGCTGGGCGGGAAGGACGCAAAACCTGACTTTACCTATACAAGCTGGTTTTCAATGCTGTTTGCGGCAGGCATGGGTATCGGCCTGATGTTCTACGGGGTGTCAGAACCGCTTAGCCATTTCTCTTCCTCGCTGGGCGGAACATCGGTTGGGCCCGATGGCATCCGTACCGACTGGGCACCGCTTGGCGCAGCAACAAGCCAGGAAGAAGCCATTCGCCTTGGCATGGCGGCATCGATTTTCCACTGGGGTCTTCACCCCTGGGCGATTTATGCCATTGTCGGGCTCAGCCTTGCATTATTCAGCTACAACAAGGGCCTGCCGCTGACGATCCGTTCGGCATTTTACCCGGTATTCGGGGAACGTGTCTGGGGCTGGCCGGGGCATATCATTGATATCCTGGCGGTTTTTGCCACCCTGTTTGGCCTTGCAACCTCGCTTGGTCTTGGCGCGGTTCAGGCAAATTCGGGCTTTAACAAACTGTTTGGCATGCCAATCAATGAAAACTGGCAGGTCGTTCTGATTATCGGGATTACGTCCATCGCCCTGTTCTCGGTCATTCGTGGCCTTGAAGCTGGCGTGAAGCTGCTTTCCGAAATCAATATGGTTGTAGCCTTCCTGTTGCTGGTTTTCGTTCTGCTTGCAGGGCCAACCCTGCTTCTGATTGGCGATATCGGCAACTTCCTTGGGGCTTATCTCCAGTATCTGCCGGCACTTTCAAGCCCGGTCGGGCGCGAAGATGTCAACTTCATGCAGGGCTGGACGTCGTTCTACTGGGCCTGGTGGATTTCCTGGTCACCGTTTGTTGGCATGTTCATTGCGCGTGTCAGCCGCGGCCGTACCGTTCGTGAATTCATCATCAGCGTTTTGCTGATCCCGTCTCTGGTCTGCGTTATCTGGATGTCCGTGTTTGGTGGTTCCGCCATCAGCCAGGTCGTTCGCGACGGCTACACTGCCGTTACCGAAGCCGCCCTGCCGCTGCAGCTTTTCACCATGCTTGATGCCCTGCCGCTGACCTCGATCACGTCTTTCATCGGCATTATTCTGGTCGTCGTGTTCTTCGTAACATCGTCTGACTCAGGTTCGCTGGTGATCGATACGATCGCCGCAGGCGGCAAGGTCGATGCCCCGGTTCCACAGCGTGTCTTCTGGTGCATCTTTGAAGGCATCGTCGCAATCGTGCTTCTGCTTTCGGCAGGCGGTTTGAAATCACTGCAATCCATGGTGATCTCGACCGGGTTACCCTTCACGATTGTTCTGCTGGTCATGTGCGTTGCCATCTGGCGCGGACTTGCCAGTGAACCACGCGACTAATTCCCTTTAAAATCAACATACTGCATGCCGCCAAACGTGTGAACGTTTGGCGGTTTTGTTTAATAACTACTATTAGTCAATTTTCATAAACCCGCGCAAAGCAGCATAATGCGCGCGGCAACTTTGCCGCGGAAACAGGATGTCCTGATCGGTAAAAAGGATGCTCCCGGCACCGGAATTGCCGGTTCGGCCTACGCCAGTGCGGCCTCTTCCTCGACCGATCCGGGGCGACGCAGCGCCTGCGGGGTCGCCCCATAGCGGCGGCGGAACATACGGCTAAGATGCGATGAATCACAAAAGCCGCAATCAACGGCCACCTGTGCGACCGATTTCTGGCTGCGTTCGATTAAATGGCGCGCCAGATCCAGGCGGATATTCAAAAACGCCACCTGTGGTGATGTATCCAGGCTAAGCCTGAAATGCCTTTCAATCTGGCGCTTGCTGTTACCCATGCGCCGGGCAATTTCCTGCACCGATATTGGCGTATCAATGTTCTGCTGCATGATCAAAAGCGCCCGCTGCACAATCGGATCGCGGGTTTTCAAATCCAGCGGAATGCCCGGCTGCGGTTTTTCCGCCTGCAAGGCATCGTCAATGATCATGATATGCAGGCTTTTATTGGCCTGCGCGCGCCCGACATGTTTATCAACCAGATAGGCCGCCAGATGCGCCGAACTGGCCCCGCCCGAACAGGTCAGGCGGTCACGGTCGACAACAAAAATCTGGTCGGCCACCGGGTCCAGGCCTTCAAACTGTTCCATAAAATCAGAATGGTGAAACCAGCTTACACAACAGCGATAACCATCAAGCAACCCTGCCTGGTGCAGCAAAAACGCACCCGTGCAAACCCCTACCAGCGGAATGCCTGCTGCCACCGCCTCATGCAAAAAGCGATGATAGGCCGGGCTAAGGTTTGGGGTTTCATCCATCAGGCCGCCAACCACGACGATATAGTTAAACCGCCGGGGGTCGCCCAACCGTTCCTTGGGCTGCACGGTGATGCCGCTACTGGATGCCACCGGGTCCATGGTATCGGAAAGGACAGTCCATTTGCATAGAATCGGGCGGCTGCGGTCCCCTTCGTCGGCGGCAAGGCGCAATACATCGACGAAATTGGCAAAGGCACAAAGGGTAAACCGGTTGGCCAGAATGAACCCGACAGACAGACGCGGGGCTTCGGCCTTGGGTTTTGCCGGTCGCATCACGGAAGGCCGGTTTGGCAATGAATTGCTGGCCTGAAAGTCATTATTCGCGCCCATATGACCCCCGATTTTTAAAAGGTTTCTATAATTGTCGTAGCGATAATCTCACTTTGACGCAAACATTCTATTTTTCGGCGCAAAAAGTCGCCAGATTATTTCGCAGAATACGGAAACCCAGCCCGTCACGCCAAGGGTAACTGTCGCGGATACGAAAATACTTCCTGCCCGCTCCGTCAATTGGTTTTGGCAGAAGATTCGCGTCACATGCGGCAAATCCTCCCTACGGCATGAACCAACCCGTGCTGGTAAACAGACATGACTGCCCCCGGGGCTTGCATTGGCAAAACGCCCCTGTTGCACAACAAAAATAACGGCCCTGCCAAAAAGGCACGGCCTGCCCGGTTTCTTTCACGTTTCCCGGGCCTGCGTCAGAGAGGTAAATTATGAAGGTACTTGTACCTGTTAAGCGGGTGGTCGATTACAACGTGAAAATTCGCGTCAAAGCGGATGGTACGGGCGTTGATCTTGCCAATGTCAAAATGTCGATGAACCCCTTTGACGAAATCGCCGTCGAAGAAGCCGTTCGCTTAAAAGAAGCCGGCACCGCAAGCGAGATTGTTGTTGTTTCCATCGGCCCGGCCCAGGCACAGGATACGCTGCGCACCGCCCTTGCCATGGGGGCGGACCGCGCCATTCTGATCACGGTTGAAGAAACCGTTGAATCGCTTTCTGTCGCAAAGCTGCTCAAGGCCGTGGTCGAGGAAGAAAAACCCGAAATCGTCATTCTCGGCAAACAGGCCATTGACGATGACGCCAACCAGACCGGGCAAATGCTGTCGGCCCTGCTGGGCTGGTCACAGGCAACCTTTGCATCGAAACTTGAAATCGGATCCGGCGAGGCAAAGGTCACCCGCGAGGTCGATGGCGGCCTGCAGGCGATCAATGTCAAACTGCCTGCCATTGTCACGGCGGATTTGCGCCTGAACGAACCGCGCTATGCCTCCCTTCCCAATATCATGAAGGCAAAGAAAAAGCCGCTTGATAAAAAATCACCCGAAGATTTCGGCGTTTCCGTTTCCGCACGCCTTAAAGTGATCCGGGTTGAGGAACCTTCGACCCGCCAGGCCGGTGTCAAGGTCGCCAATGCCGCCGAGCTGATCGGCAAACTGAAAACCGAAGCCGGCGTCATCTAAGCGGCATAAGCGGAGAAATAAAAAATGGCTATTCTTGTTTTTGCCGAGCATGACAATGCAACCCTTTCCGAACAGACCGCCAAGGCCCTTTCGGCGGCATTTCTGATCGGGACCGATGTGGATGTTTTAATTGCGGGTCACAATGCAACACCGGCAGCCCAGGCCGCCGCAGCCCTTGCCAATGTGCGCAAGGTCTTGCTGACCGATGATGCCAGCCTTGCCAACCAGCTTGCCGAACCGACTGCATCACTGATCCTGTCATTGGCGGATGGCTATGACACCATCATCGCCCCGGCCACCACAAATGGTAAAAACATTTTGCCGCGTGTTGCCGCCCTGCTTGATGTGATGCAGGTATCCGACGTGACAGCCGTGGTTTCACCCGACACTTTCAAACATCCGATTTATGCGGGCAACGCCATTGAAATTGTCCAGGCAACGGATGCCAAAAAAGTTTTGACCATCCGTACCGCCAGCTTTGCCGCCACCGGTACGGGCGATGCCACGGCACCAATTGAAAATATTGCGGCAAACGGCGAAAATGCCGGGCTTTCCAGCTTTGTTGAAAATATTCTTTCCGAAAGCGACCGGCCGGAACTGAACTCTGCCAAGATCATTGTTTCGGGTGGCCGGGCATTGGGGTCGTCAGAAAAATTCCAGGCGGTCATGACCCCGGTTGCCGATAAGCTGGGTGCCGCCATTGGCGCATCGCGCGCTGCGGTCGATGCCGGATATGCGCCGAATGATCTGCAGGTCGGCCAGACCGGCAAGGTTGTTGCCCCGGATCTTTATATCGCCTGCGGTATTTCCGGTGCCATCCAGCACCTTGCAGGGATGAAGGATTCAAAAGTCATCGTTGCGATCAACACCGATGAAGACGCGCCGATCTTTCAGGTTGCCGATTACGGCATTGTTGGTGACCTGTTTGAAGTCCTTCCCGAACTGGAGCGTCAGCTCTGAGAACGCAGTCAGACATTTGAAACGGAGCAACTCCAGTGAGCGACACTTCATACATTCTGCGCATCGCCTGTGACGACCGCCCCGGCATTGTTGCGGCGGTAACCTCGGCCCTGGCATCGCGCAACGCCAATATCATTGAATCCAACCAGTTCCTTGACCGCCAGACGAACCAGTTCTTTCTGCGCATCGCGGTCAGTACCCCTGCCGATCTTGATAAATCGCAGGTCGAACTGATGTTAAGCCCGGCGGTTGACCGCTTTAACATGAAGCTGAAGGTCCAGGACCTGTCGCGCCGGCCGAAAATTATCATCATGGTATCGAAATTCGACCATGCGATGCTGCATCTTCTTTATCAAATCAAGGTGGGCTGGCTGGAAGCCGACGTGGCAGCGATTGTTTCGAACCACGAAGCGGCCCGTAAAATCGCCGAGCAGGAAGGCATTCCCTTCCATTACATGCCGGTCAACAAGGAAAACAAGATCGAACAGGAAGCCGCCCTTGCCGATCTGGTCAAGGAAACCAATGCCGAACTGGTGATCCTCGCCCGCTATATGCAGGTTCTGACCAACGAATTTTCCAACAAATTCTTTGGCATGATCATCAATATCCACCATTCGTTCCTGCCATCCTTCAAAGGGGCAAAGCCCTATCACCAGGCGCATGAACGCGGTGTGAAACTGATTGGCGCAACCGCCCATTACGTGACCCCGGACCTGGATGAAGGGCCGATCATTGAACAGGAAACCGAACGCGTCAGCCACGCCATGTCGGCCGAGGATTTTGTGGCAACCGGCCGGGATATCGAGGCGCGTGTCCTTGCCCGGGGGGTCAAATATCACCTCGAAGGGCGCGTCATGCTCAACAATACACGAACGGTGGTTTTCACCTCGTGATCTTCCCGAAAAGGGGGCCGGTCAGCCGGTCCCCATTGGTCGTTTCAGGGTGGTTTGTCTTTTCCCTGCTACCTGCAAAACGCACCAGAAGATCAAAACAAAACATTCGTCGGCACGGGGCATTGCATCAGGGGCCCCGGATATATCGAAAAACAGATAATCATCTCGAAAAGAAGGACTGAGATAAATGGCCGCATTTCCCAACAGGGCAAAAGTCGTAATCGTTGGCCTCGGCGGCATCGTTGGTGCCTCGGTGGTGCATCACCTTATCGAAAATGGCTGGGATGATATTGTCGGCATCGACAAATCCGGCATCCCGACCGACATTGGCTCGACGGCGCATGCATCGGATTTCTGCTTTGCGACCAGCCATGACCTTCTTTCGTGCTGGACGACCATGTATTCCATCGATTTTTACGAAAAGATGGGGCATTACGCGCGCATTGGCGGCCTGGAAGTGGCCCGTGTTGGCGATGATGAACGCATGGCCGAACTCAAACGCCGTGTGGATTCCGGCAAGGCATTTGGCACCAATGTCAAAATCATCAGCGCTGCCGAAGCCAAGGAAAAATTCCCGCTGCTCGAAGAAGACCAGATCCAGGGTGCGATGTGGGACCCCGATGCCGGCCTTGTCACCCCACGTTCGCAAACCGTGGCAGGCAAGCTTGTGGATCAGGCGATTGCAACAGGAAAACTTCAGGCGTTTGGTAATACATCAGCGCTGGAACTGCTTAGCGAGAATGGCCGCATCACCGGTGTTCGCACCGAACGCGGCACCATCATGGCCGATTATGTGGTAGTTTGTGCCGGCCTTTGGGGCCGTCTGATTGCCGAACTGGCGGGCGAAGACCTGCCGGTTATGCCCGTTGACCACCCGCTGACCTTTTTCGGACCGTATAACGCATTTGAAGGTACGGGTGTTGAAATCGGCATGCCGCTTTTGCGTGACCAGGGCAATTCGGCCTATATGCGCGATACCGGCGACCCCAAAAGCACCGAAGGCGGCCAGATCGAATGGGGTTACTATTACGAAGAAAACCCGCGTCTGGTGCATCCGCGCGAAATTCTTGAAAAACATCAGGCACGTCTTTCCCCGTCCCAGCGCGATCTGGAACTTGAAGACGTAATCGAACCGCTTGAACGCGCCATGGAACTGACCCCGATCCTGACCGAACTGGGCTTTAACGAAAGCCATTCGTTTAATGGCCTGTTGCAGACATCGATTGATGGCGGCCCTTCCATGGGCGAAAGCCGCAAGCTGCGCGGTCTTTGGTATTCGGTCGGCATCTGGATCAAGGACGGGCCGGGTATGGGCAAGTTGCTGGCGGACTGGATGACCCATGACCGCACCCATATTGACCATCACGCCATTGATTACAGCCGCTTCAACGATTTCCAGTTGGGCGAGCAATATATTTATGACCGCTGCTGGGAAACCGCGAAAAAGATCTACAACCCGCCGGTTCACCCGCGCGAACCGTTTGCCAATGCGCGTGGTATTCGCCGTTCACCGTTTTACGAACGCGAAGTCGAACTGGGTGGTTATTTCATGGAACTGGGCGGCTGGGAACGCGCGCATGGCTATGCCGCCAACGAACATCTGCTGGAAAAATACGCCGATCAGGTGCCTGTCCGCGAAAGCGAATGGGACAACCGCCATTTCTGGCGGGTTTCCAATGCCGAACAACTTGAAATGAGTGCAGATTGCGGCATCATCAACCTGTCGCATTTCCACATGACCGACATCGAAGGCCCCGATCACATGGACCTGATGGAATGGCTGTGTGTTGCCAAGGTTGGCGGGGACAACAATATCGGCAAGGGTATTTATACCCATATGCTCGATGACGAAGGCAATGTCCGTGCCGACTTTACCGTATTCCGCATGGAAGACCGCTGCCGTCTGGTCAATGGGGCCGATGCCGGCCCGCGTGACTTCACCTATCTGCGCCGCATTGCCGAGGATATGGGTTTTGACGTGACCATCACCGATGTCACCGAAAAATTCACAACCGTTGGCATCTGGGGCCCGAATGCGCGCGAAAACCTGCAAAAAGTTGTCGAAGACCCCGATGCGCTCAGCCTTGAAAACTTCCCCTTCGCCGCCATTCGCCAAATCAAAATTGCCGGTAAAACCGTTACCGCGTTCCGCATTTCCTATGTTGGTGAACAGGGTTGGGAACTGCATATGCGCTACGAAGACGGCCTGGATGTTTGGGATGCGCTGCGTTCAACCGGTGTGATTGCCGTGGGTGTTGAAACCTATGCCAATTCACGCCGTCTGGAAAAATCACTGCGTTTGCAAAACGCCGATCTGATCACGCAATATAACCTTTATGAAGCCAACCTGGCCCGGCCCAAGGTCAAGGAAGCCGATTTCCGCGGCAAGGCCAAACATAGCGAATATCGTGAACGCGAACATCAACCGGCCATGCTTTGCACCCTTGTTGTAACGGACAATATCGACAGCCAGGGCGTTGCACGTTACCCGCTGGGATCACTTCCGGTCATGGACCCGGAAACCGGTGAAACCCTGATCGACGAATTGGGTCGCCGGTCCTACACCACCTCCATTGCCTATGGACCCAGCATTGGCAAAAACATTGCGCTGGCCTACCTGCCGCAGGCCTATTGCCAGGAAGGGCGCAAGCTCAACATTTCGTATTTCGACGAAATCTATCCGGTTGAAGTGGTCGGCATCGGCTACAAACCGCTTTATGACCCGGAAAACCTGAAACCGCGCAGCTAACGCCTTTCAGAAATACCTTTAAATTAAAACGGGGCGGCCCATCAACCGCCCCGTTTTTTTGTGCGTAAGGCGTATTTCAGCCAAACAAAAACCCCGCGCGGCATAGGGGCCGTGCGGGGTTTTGAACAAGCTGGCCTCGTCACTTGGCCAACGCCTTAAACCTTAATCCTTATAGATCGGGAAAGCGGCACAAAGGCCCTGCACCTCGGCCAAAACGGCCTGTTCGGTTGCAACGTCGCCTTCGGGGTTGGCTGAAAGCGCATTGATGACCTGAAGAATCAGCTCGCCAATTTTGCGAAATTCCACCTCGCCAAAGCCGCGCGTGGTGCCTGCCGATGTTCCCAACCGGACACCCGATGTCACAAACGGCTTTTCCGGGTCAAACGGAATGGCGTTTTTATTGCAGGTCAGGCCCGCACGTTCCAGGGCGGCTTCGGTTGCTTTGCCGGTTACACCCTTGGGCCGCAGATCGACCAGGACCATGTGGCAATCCGTCCCGCCCGAAACGATATCAACCCCACCCTGCTGCAAAACAGCAGACAGGGCACGGGCATTATCAACAACCTGTTTGGCGTAATCGCCAAAGGATGGCTGCAACGCCTCGCCAAAGGCAACGGCCTTGGCGGCAATTACATGCATCAACGGCCCACCCTGATTTCCCGGGAAAACGGCGGAATTGAATTTTTTGGCCAGCGCCTCGTCATTGGTCAGGATAAAGCCGCCGCGCGGGCCGCGCAGGGTTTTATGCGTAGTCGATGTGACCACATGGGCATGCGGCACCGGGTTGGGGTAAACGCCTGCCGCAATCAGCCCGGCATAATGAGCCATATCGACCATCAGATAGGCACCAATTTCATCGGCAATGGCGCGAAACGCGGCAAAATCGATATGGCGCGGATAGGCCGATGCCCCGGCGACAATCAATTTTGGTTTCGTTTCCAAGGCCACCTTGCGCACCGCATCCATATCAATCAGATGCGTGGTTTCATCGACCTCATAGGAAACAACATCAAACCATTTGCCCGACATGGTCACTGGCGACCCGTGGGTCAAATGCCCGCCATGGGCCAGCGACATGCCCATCACCCGGTCGCCGGGCTGCAACAATGCCAGAAAAACCGCCTGGTTGGCCTGCGCGCCAGAATGGGGCTGCACATTGGCAAATTCGGCCCCAAAAAGCTGTTTGATGCGGTCAATGGCAATGGTTTCGACCACATCAACATGTTCACATCCGCCATAATACCGGCGGCCCGGATACCCTTCGGCATATTTGTTGGTCAGGACCGAACCCTGTGCCACCAGCACATCGCGCGATACGATATTTTCCGATGCGATCAGTTCGATCTGGTTTTGCTGGCGGTCAAGTTCATGGGCAATTGCATGTGCGATTTCGGCATCCGAAATGGTTGCCGTGACCATGGAGTCAGACATTATACATTCCTTTCTGGAAGGCAGTTTTTACGCGGACAGTTCTGCCGAACCCGTTTCCAGCAGCCCGATCAGATGCGGCGCAAAAGACCGCCACACATCAAGCCGGAAACGGTTTTCGCCATCGCGCCACAACACAACGGAAATACCGTCAACCACCGTGCGGCACCCATCGCCAATGGCGATCTGGTCAATGTCGCGCGGGCAGCCAATTGTCAAAAGGTCGGTTGCCGCCGGCCCCTCGATCAAAACCGTAATTTCACGGGCGGAAATATCGGTCAGGCTATGCGAAATGGTGCCATAAATGCCGGCACATTCCGCAACCACCAGTGCACTTTCAAGCGCACTGGTTTGCAACAGCCATTCATCCGGCCCCAGGCAAATGATTTCACGATTGCCATTTTTCGCCCGTGCGCCAATGCGGGTGGGAATTTCCAGGCCAATGGCCGCCCCCATTGCGCCAAGCCCGGCTTCGCGCAACCGCAATGAAAACCGCCCGATCGGGCCCATCAAACTAACCGAAACCACCCCACCGGTAACAAGCGGACCCGGCGTGAATGCATGCGTCAATACTGTCATCCTGTCGTCTCCGCCTTAAAGTTTCAGCCGTGCGCCTTCGGGATCATAAAAGACCATCCCGGTAACTTCGGCTTCGATTGTGCCTTCGGGCATGGGGATATAAATGGTTTCACCCATGCGATCATGTCCGCCTTCCAGCAGGCCAAAGGCAATCGGCCTGCCAATCGCATCACTGTGATAGGACGATGTCACATGCCCAACCATTGTCATCGGAATGGGCTGGTTGGGGTCCAGTACAATCTGCGCCCCTTCTTCCAGCTTGGTTTTCCCATCGCGGGTCAAAAGACCGACAAGTTGGCGGCGGCCCTTTGCCACTAGGTCAGGGCGTTCCAGCCCGCGCTTGCCAACAAAGTCCGGCTTGGCTTTGCCAATCGCCCAGGAAATACCGGCATCATGCGGGGTTACCGTACCATCGGTATCCTGCCCCACAATGATATAGCCCTTTTCGGCGCGCAAAACGTGCATGGTTTCGGTGCCATAGGGGCAAATGTCATATTGCTGGCCAGCTTCCCACAAAATTTCCCAAAGTTCGCGGCCATGCGCGGCAGGCACGTTTACTTCAAATCCCAGCTCGCCGGTAAAGCTGACGCGGAACAACCGCGCCGGGAAACCGGCAACCTTGCATTCCACAATCGACATATGCGGGAAGGCGGCATCGGAAATGTCCTGCCCTTCAACAAAGGGTTCCAGAAGCTTGCGTGCATTTGGCCCGTTAAGGGCAATGGTCGCCCATTGTTCGGTGGTTGATGTCAGCCAGACATCAAGATCAGGCCATTCAGTTTGCAGGTAATCTTCCATCATGTTCAGCACACGGGCCGCACCGCCCGTTGTGGTGGTAACATGGAAGCGATCGTCACTTAGGCGGCCAATAACGCCGTCATCGCGAATAAAACCATCATCGCCCAGCAACAGGCCATATCGCGTGCGGCCCGGTGCCAGCTTGGTCCAGGGGTTGGTATACATGCGGTTCATGAATTCAACCGCATCAGGGCCAACCACCTCGATCTTGCCCAGCGTCGATGCATCGAAAATACCAAGGCTGGCGCGCGTTGCCCGGCATTCACGCGACACGGCGGCGTCCATATCCTCGCCGTCTTTCGGAAAATACCATGCCCGGCGCCACATGCTGACCGGTTCAAACACTGCGCCATTTTCTTCGGCCCAGCTATCAATCGGGGTTTTGCGGGTTACATCAAAATGATCCCCGCGATGATAACCAACAAATGCGCCAAAGGTGGTTGGGGTGTAAGGCGGGCGAAATGTCGTCAAACCAACCTTGGGCTGCGGTTTGCCAAGGGCATCGGCCGCAATATTCAACCCGTTGATATTGGACATTTTGCCCTGGTCGGTCGCCATGCCGTTGGTGGTATAGCGTTTGACATGTTCAATCGAATGCATGCCTTCGCGAACCGCCAGGCGCAAATCCTTGGCCGTCACATCATTCTGATAATCAACAAAGGCGCGTGCCTTGCCGGGGTTAAGGTCGGTCGGCAGTTCCTTATGGCTAACCCCGGTTCCGGGGCGATCCGATGCCACGTCATAGGTTGCAACAACGACGTCGCGGCCCGCATTGCGTGCCACCAGCGCGCCCATTTCGGCACCATCGGTAATGGCGGCACCAATGCCCCACAAACCACGCCCGGCACCGGCAATTTCGCAGGCTTCGGTTTTGCGGTCCGGCAGGAAGGTCTGTTTCTCATCATCCCAGGCAAGCGAACCTTTGGTATGCGAAAACAGATGCAGTGACGGTGTCCAGCCACCCGACATCAGCAAACAGTCACAGGTCAGGGTTTCGGGCGCGCCAACCTTGCCATTTGAAACCGGGTTCACACGCACCGATTTCACCCGCAAGCGGCCTTCGGTGCCCGTTGCCGTATAACCGGCGAGAACACGGATGGATCGCGATTTTGCCCCTTCCAGCAGGGCAGCATCGGGGTTGGCACGGGTATCGACAATCGCCCGAATTTTCGTGCCCGCATCGGCCAGGTCAAAGGCCGCATACCAGGCACTGTCATGGCAGGTCAGGATAACGGCACAATCGCCCACGCGCACACCATACTTGTTCAGGTATGTTTGCGCGGACCCGGCCAGCATCACACCGGGGCGGTCATTGCCATCAAATACCAGCGGCTTTTCAAGCGCGCCCTGTGCCAAAATCACCTGGCCTGCGCGCACACGCCACATGCGTTCGCGCGGCATATTGGCAGCAGGTGCCGGTAAATGGTCGGTCAGTTTTTCGCACAGACCCAACATATTCTGGTGGTAATAGCCAATTGCGGTGGTGCGGGTCATCACCCGTGCGCCCAGCGATATCAGTTCGGCCACCGCCTTGGTAACCCAGTCACATGCTGGCAATCCATCAATAACTGCCTGCGGTTCGCTAAGCAGCGTTCCACCTGCTTCGGCATTTTCATCAACCAGCGTTACGCGCAAACCGGCGCGTGCCGCCGCCAGTGCCGATGCCAGGCCCGCCGGGCCAGCACCAATAACCAGCACATCGGTATGCAAATAGCGCGATGCATATTTATCCGGGTCCTTTTCGGTGGGCGAAACGCCAAGGCCCGCTGCCGAGCGGATGAATGGTTCGTAAACCTTATCCCAAAAGGATTTCGGCCACATAAAGGTTTTGTAATAAAACCCGGCCGAAAACAGCATATAGGCCCGGTCATTGACCGCCCCGATATCAAATTCAAGGCTGGGATAGCGGTTTTGGCTGGTCACCTGCAACCCGTTCCAGATTTCCTGCACCGTTGCACGGGTATTGGGTTCAAACTGGCCGGGGCCACGGCGTGTGCCCATCAGCGCATTGGGTTCTTCTGACCCGGCTGAAACCGGGCCGCGCGGACGGTGATATTTAAACGACCGCCCCATCAAATGAATGCCATTGGCCAGCAGGGCCGATGCGATGGTATCGCCCTTCAGGCCGGTAATGGTTTTGCCATCGAAACTGAATTGAACCTGGCTTTGGTGGTCAATCCGGCCACGTCCGGGAACGCGAAAGCTGCTCATTCCGATTTCTCCAGCAGGTCGGATAATTCAGGGCGGGTTTCGCCAACTTTATAGGTAATCAGGAAACGGTCGCTTACGGTGTCACGCACCGCATTGAAAAACCGGCCACAGCCATGGGCATGGCGCCAGCGTTCATAATGCGGGCCTTTGACATTCGTGCGGATAAACAGAAAATCCCGCCATTCTTCATCGCTTACCGGTTTGGTCACATCGGGCCGCGCCACATGCGCCTGCCCGGCATAGGTAAATTCCAGTTCCGGCAGGGTTTGCTGGCAATAAGGGCAATGGATCAGCAACATGTCCGCTCTCCTTAGTGGGCAACGGCGGCAGCCGCGGCTTCGTCAATCAGACGGCCGGTGGCAAAACGCTCAAGGGTGAAAGGCGCGTTGATGGCATGGGGTTCATCCTTTGCCACCGTCCAGGCCAGCATATGGGCCGCACCCGGCGTTGCCTTGAAACCACCCGTGCCCCAACCACAATTCACATAAAGGCCCGGCACCGGCGTCTTGCCCAGAATGGCCGAACGGTCCGGGGTTACATCAACAATGCCGCCCCATTTGCGCAACATGCGCATGCGGTTGAAAATCGGGAAAATTTCGCAAATCGCGGCCACGGTATGCTCGATCAACGGCAAACCGCCACGCTGGGAATAACTGGTATACTGGTCCGTGCCCGACCCGATCACAAGCTCGCCCTTGTCCGACTGGCTGATATAGGCGTGAACGGTGTTGGACATGACAACACAGGGGAAAATCGGCTTCACCGGTTCGGACACCAGCGCCTGCAACGGATAACTTTCAAGGGGCATACGCACCCCGGCACTGTCCATCACGACCGATGTATGACCCGCCGCCGAAACCGCCACCTTTTTTGCGCCAATAAAACCGCGCGCCGTTTCAACACCTGTTACCCGCCCATCCGGGCCACGGCGAATGGCCGTAACCGGGCAGTTTTGAATAATATCCACCCCGCGCATGGATGCCCCGCGGGCATAACCCCATGCCACCGCATCGTGGCGGGCTGTCCCGGCACGGCGTTGCAGGGCGGCCCCCATCACCGGAAAACGTGCCGATGCCGAAATATCCAGCGGCGGGCAAAATTCCTTAGCTTCCTGCGGGGTCAACCAGGTGTTGTCAACGCCATTCAAACGGTTGGCATGGATGTGGCGCTTGAAACTTTGAACATCATGAACATTATGCGCCAGCATCAGAACACCGCGCTGGGAATACATGACGTTGTAATTCAGCTCCTGGCTAAGCCCGTCCCACAGATCCAGCGCATGATCGTATAACCGCGCACTTTCATCATAAAGGTAGTTAGAACGGATAATGGTGGTGTTACGCCCGGTATTACCGCCACCCAGCCAGCCTTTATCGATTACGGCAACATTGGTAATGCCGTGTTCCTTGGCCAGATAATAGGCAGCCCCCAGGCCATGCCCGCCAGCACCAACGATGATCACATCGTATTCCGCCTTGGGCTGGCTATCGGGCCATTGCGGTTCCCAGTTTTTATGCCCGGTCAGCGCATTTTTCAGAAGCGATAACGCAGAAAAATGGGTCATGAGAAGCCAGTCCCTGAAATTTTTATGATTGTCGACTGTATCAAGTGCGTGAAGCGGCGAACTGAAAATTTGCGACACTTTCATTGTATGATTGCGCATATATCCAGTTTCTTTGGCACACGCACGAAACACCAGCATGCCGAAAGCCTCCCTTGGCTCATCCGTTGGCGCATAAGCCAGCTATTTCCAACGCCGATAAATACCGGGAAGCCAACGGTTTTTGACAGCTTTCCAATACCGCCCACAATTGCCCTAAAACGGTAATTGATTTTCCGCGAGCGGAAAATCAAAACCGCATTTTTCCGTCGCAAATCGCCTGCTGCTGCCCGCCGGATGCCAAAAATTCGGGGTCGCAAATATCCCCTTGCGGGACTTTTCGCCCGTCACGCGAAATGTTTGCAGGCGGGTCACGTCAATATCCACTGCTTTACCGGACGATCACAAAGAAAATTCAGACGCCCCGGCATAGCTGAAACCGGCATCTGTTTTTATTCTAGAGCCATTCAAAAAAGATCATCCCGCCATGGTTTTGATCCGAAAGGTATCCCGTGAAATTGCTGTTTTCACCCGATCAAATACCCGCAGCTACTCGCCTGCCCAGCAAAAGCAGCCTACCACTTTTGGCCGTGCTTTCAGTTGCATTTCTGTTTGCATTCAAAGTCCCGGTACAGGCCCAGCAACAGGAAAAAGGCGAAACCCTGTTTTCCCAGCGCTGTAGCGCCTGCCACAGCCTGAAACCCGGTCAAACAAAAATGGGGCCATCACTGGCCGGTATTGTAGGGCGCAAGGCCGGGTCCGTTGCAAGGGCACGATATTCCAAAGCCCTGCAAAACGCCGATCTGGTTTGGAACAACGCCAGCCTTGACCAGTTTTTGACCAACCCCGGCAAGAAGGTGCCCGGTACGCGCATGACGGTACGCCTGCCCGATGCCGGGCAACGCCGGGCGATTATCGAATTTCTCAACCGCCAGTGACCACTGATAACCATAACAAGGAGGCTTCCATGACCGCATTTACCCTGAATGGCAAACCCGTCGATGTCAGTGCCGAACCTGACACGCCCCTGCTATGGGTTATTCGTGAACATCTGAAACTGACCGGCACCAAATTTGGCTGTGGCATGGCGCAATGCGGGGCCTGCACCGTGCATATTGACGGCGAAGCAACCCGTTCCTGTGTTACCTGGCTGGAGGATGTTGAAGGACGCAGCGTCACCACCATCGAAGGGCTTTCTCCCAATGCCGATCACCCGCTGCAAAAGGCATGGGTAGCCGAACAGGTCCCGCAATGTGGGTATTGCCAGTCAGGGCAGATCATGCAGGCAGCCACCCTTCTGGCGACCACACCATCGCCCTCCCGCGAACAGATCATTGAACATATGGATGGCAATATCTGCCGGTGCGGCACCTATCCTCGCATCATCAGCGCCATTCAGCGCGCCGCACGGGAGGGTTAAGCCATGCAGATACAAAAACAGCTTCACGCCAGCAAAATTTCCCGCCGCAGTTTCATGATCCACGCAGGCGGGCTGGGTATTGCGGTTGCTTTTGGCGGTATTCCCAATCTGGCCGCCGGGGCAATCATCACCGGCCAAAGCACTGGCAGTTTTCAACCCAATGCCTGGGTCACCATTGCCGATGACGGGTCCGTGACCATCGTATCGCCCGCATCCGAAATGGGACAGGGCATCATGACAACCCTGCCCCTGCTGATTGCCGAGGAAATGGATGCAGACTGGGACCGAACCCGTATCATTCAGGCCCCGTCCGATGCGGAAAGATACGGTAATCCCGGCTTTTATGGCATGCAGCTTACCGGCGGCAGTGAATCCACACGTGGATATTACGAATTGCTGCGCATGACGGGTGCGCAAACCCGTAAGGTGCTGCTGGCCTGTGCGGCGGAAATGTTAAAAGTGCCGGTAGATGAACTGTCAACATCACCGGGCAAAATCATGCACAAGGCATCGGGCAAATCGCTTGATTACGGTGATGTTGCCCGCCTTGGCCAAATCCCTGATCCCCTGCCACAGGCGGAAAAAACCGACCTTAAATCACCCGATCAATGGCATTACATTGGCCGCAAGGACATTCCCCGTATTGATGTGCCATCAAAAACCAACGGCACCGCCATTTTCGGCATTGATGTGCAACAACCCGATATGCTGTTTGGCGCGGTTTTACGTGCCCCTGTTCAGGGTGAAAAACCCTTAAACATCAATGATCGCGAGGCCAAAGCAATTTCTGGCATCAGTCATATTTTTCCGCTTTCTTATGGGGTGGGCATTATTGGCAAAACCGTCGAAGCAACCAAAAAAGCCAAAGACCTGCTTGATGTCACCTGGAGCACGAATTCCCGGGTACGCGACTATGACAGTGCCCTGTTGCTGGAGGAATACCGCAAGGTCGGCGCAGACATTAATCAACCCGGCGTAGATGCCCACAATGAAGGCAATGCAAAGGCCGTAATCCAACAGGCGAACAAGGTGCTTTCGGCCGATTATCTAAGCGATCACGTCTATCATGCGACGATGGAACCGATGAATGCGACCGCGCTGGTCAAGGGCGACACCGTTGAACTTTGGGCACCAACACAGGGCCCAACCTTTACCCAGCGCTTTGCCGCCAATGTTGCGGGCACCACACCTGACAAGGTCACGGTTCATACCACCATGCTGGGCGGCGGATTTGGCCGCCGTGCCGAGGATGATTTTATCATCGATGCCGTATCCCTTGCCATGCAGGTCAAAGGCACACCCGTTAAAGTGATCTGGAGCCGCGAAGACGATGTGCAGCATGGTAAATATCGTCCGCTTACCGCCCAGCACCTTGAAGTCGGGCTGACGGATGATGGCGGCATTGCTGCCTGGCATCACCGCATTGTCGCCGATTCAATTTTTGCCCGCACCTTCCCGCAGGCATTTAGCGGCGCCAATGGCCTTGACGATGTGATAACCGAAGGCAGCGATTTCAAATATGGCATACCTGCACATCATATTGAATATATCCGCCAGGACCGTGGCCTTGATGTGGGGTTCTGGCGTGCGGTCGGCAGTGGTTACACCAAATTTGCCATTGAATGCATGATCGATGAAATTGCGACTGCCCAGGGCAAGGACCCGGTGGATTTACGCCTTGAAATGCTAAAGGATGTGCCACGCGCCAGCGAAGTCATCAAACAGGTGGCGCAAAAGGCCCGCTGGCAAGAAAAACGCGAAAATACCGCCCTTGGCCTGGCCTATTCCGACAGTTTTGGCGCCCATTGCGCCCTGGTTGCCGAAATTGCCCTTAACCGGGAAAATGGTACGATCCGCGTAATCAATGTTTGGGGTGTTGTTGATCCCGGTGTTGCCATCCAGCCGCGCAATATTGATGCGCAAATGGTCGGTGCCATCAATCACGGCATTAGTCACGCCTTGTTTGAACAGATCAATGTGGTCAGGGGCGAAGTCCAGGAAGGTAATTTTGATACCTACCGTGTGCTGCGTATGTCGGAAATGCCCGAAATTGATATTTCCATTCATGCCACACCGGAAAACAAACCATCCGGTATTGGCGAAGTTGGCCTGCCACCAATTGGCCCTGCCATTGCCAATGCGGTTGCCCGCTTAACCAATGGCACCCGCCTGCGTCATTACCCCTTCCTGCCAGAACGGGTCCTGGCGGCACTTGATGCCTGATAACGGTGCCTGAAATAATTAAGACCCGGTTTGCTTCTTTGGCAAACCGGGTCTTAATATTATCTGTGGGGTTGTCCCGCCTAGCCCATTGTCATGGCGTCCAATGCGGGACGGCCAATATATTGGCGTGGGGAACTGCCCATAACCCGTTTAAACGCGGTACTAAACGAACTTTCGGTTTCATACCCCACCGAAAGGGCAATGACCGACACCGGATCGGTCGAATTTTCCAGCCTGTCACCGGCGAGCAGCATGCGCCAGCGCGTTAAATATTCAATCGGGGATTCCCCAACCTTTTCTTTGAATTTCTGGGCAAAAATCGACCGGGACATACCGGCATGTTCGGCCAGTTCTAACAGGGTCCATCGCCGGTCTGGCTGCGCATGCATGGCATAAATGGCGAGCGCCAGGTTTTTATCGGCCAGTGCTGAAAACCAGCCAACATCCCCCCTGCCCGTTTCACCAAGATGCAATCGCAATGCCTGCACCAGCATCATATGGGCCAGATGTTGCGCAATCAAAAAGCTGCCCGGTTGTTCGTCATGCAGTTCCTGCATCATGCGTTCCACGGCAAATCGCAAGGCGGCACGATCGCTTTCATGTTTGATATGCACAATCGGCGGCAGCATTTTCATAATCGTGCTGGCCCCACCGCCGCTTACGCCAAACCGGCTGCCAACAATAAAAAAATCACCTCCGCCATTATGCGTAATAATGCTGCCATCGCGGGGCGGCGGAAATAACGTGCTGGAACTTACCGGTGGAATGGCGGGGTCACTTGCCAGTTCAAACGACCGGCCACTGGGCAATACAAAACAGTCGCCCTTGTTTAAAAATACCGGCCCTGACATATCATCCACCCGAAGCCAGGCATTGCCCGAAATTACCGCATAACATTTGATACGATCACGCAGGTTGTTAAACCTGATGGCCCAGTTCCCGCCCGCGTCAAACCCGGCCGAGACATAACTTTTGGGTTTTAGCAGCGCTAAAACATCAGAAAGTGGATCCATTCACAAATCCGGTCATGGTTAAGGATACCAGTTTTGCAACATTCGCCATCCGGGCCAGGTTACAAATGCCGGGTCATGCCCGTGCGTGATTTGTGCCTGTTATACTGTTCGTTCCCTTGCCCCGGTCGCGCACATCATGGCGCAGGCAAATGCCACATATTCCCAAACCATATAAAACAATCAAACGCGCGGGCCATTCTGCTGCGTCCGGAATACTTTGGCGATCGTCCAGAATAATCGTGCACCGATCAGACAAAAAAATACCAGCCCCCTGCTGTTATCAGGGAGCGGCGATAACAACAGGTAATCGGGGCTGGTATTCCACCTGAATTCCAATGCCGGGAGAGACATATCAGGCGCAGTTGTGCTATATTTGAAATTTACCGACTATATTTAAAATATGGTCGGGCCATATCAGGTGCCGGTTAAGACACCTGATAAAAATGATCGGGTGATACCTGCTGATACTGCCGTTTGGGCACTTCATACCCCACCGGGCGAATGGGGCTGCGCAATTCATCGGTGACCAGTTCATGGCGCATGACACGACGTGACGGGTCGGGAATGGGCACGGCAGATAGCAGCTTTTTGGTATAGGGGTGTTGTGGGTTTTCAAACACCGCTGCGCGCGGGCCAATTTCAACAATTTCCCCCAGATACATTACCGCCACCCGGTGACTGACCCGTTCCACCACCGCCATATCGTGCGAAATAAACAGAAATGACAGATCAAGGCTTTCCTGCAAATCCAGCAACAGGTTGCATACCTGCGCCTTGACCGACACATCAAGGGCCGAAACCGCCTCGTCCGCGACGATTACCTTGGGATCAAGCATCAGGGCGCGGGCGATGGCAATACGCTGGCGCTGGCCCCCGGAAAACTCATGGGGATAGCGCATCATCATATCGGCCTGCAAACCAACCTTTTCCAGCAGCATGACAGCCTTGTCGCGCGCATCCGTGCGTGATCCCAGCTCATGCTGGCGGAAAGGTTCCATCAATGCCGAACCAACACTGATGCGCGGGTTAAGCGAGGCATAGGGGTCCTGAAAAATCATCTGGATCGAACAGCGGACCTTGCGCAGTTCCGCCGCGCCCAGGGTGAGAATATCCTGCCCTTCCAGCAGGATTTGCCCGCTTTGCGGCTGCGTCAGCCGCATAATGGACCGCCCGGTGGTCGATTTACCACAACCGGATTCCCCAACCAGCGACAGAGTTTCGCCCTTCTGGATTTTAAAGGACAAATCCTCGACCGCATGCACAGCCCCTGTCTTGCCGCCAAACCAGCCCCCCTGAATGGGAAAACGGGTTGTCAGGTTGCGAACTTCAAGCATCGGCTGTTTTTCGCTGGCAACCGTATTGGCCGTTTCCGGCACCGGCTGGTTTACCCCCGTCGAGACATCAATGATCGGAAACCGCAATGGCAGGGATTGCTGGTGCATGGACCCCAGTTGCGGCACAGCCGACAGCAATGCGCGGGTATAGGGATGCTGGCCGCGCACAAAAATATCGGCGGTATTGCCCATTTCAACCGTATCCCCGCGATACATAACCACAGTACGGTCCGCCACCTCGGCCACCACCCCCATATCGTGGGTGATAAACAGCACCGACATGCCTTCTTCTTCCTGTAGCTGTTTGATCAGGTCCAGAATCTGGCTTTGGATGGTCACATCAAGGGCGGTAGTCGGTTCATCGGCAATCAGCAATCGGGGGCGTGAAGCCAAAGCCATCGCGATCATGACGCGCTGGCGCATGCCGCCGGAAAACTGGTGGGGATATTCCTTGAACCGTCGGGCGGCATTGGGAATACGTACCTTTTCCAGCAGGCGCAAAACCTCGGCGCGGGCATCGGCCTTTGATATTTTCTGATGCACCATCAGGGCTTCGGCAATTTGATCGCCGATCGGGAAAATCGGGTTCAGGGATGTCATCGGTTCCTGAAAGATCATCGACACATCATTGCCGCGCACTTTGCGCATTTCGGCTTCGCTTAACGCCAGAAGGTCGCGCCCTTCCAGCAGGATTTTGCCATCGATGCGGCTGCTGTCGGGCCGCAAAAGCCGCATGATCGAAAGCGACGTAACGCTTTTTCCCGAGCCGGATTCACCAACAATGGCAACGGTTTCGCGTGGGCCAACCTCAAAGCTGATATCGCGGATAACCGGTTTCCATTCGTCATATACACGAAAGGATGTTGTCAGATTTGCCACCGAAAGAACGGGCGTTTGGCCTTCAGGGGCCAGTGCGGAATTAGGACTGGAAAGATGCACGGCTTTCCCCTTTTCGTTTCAAATCAAGGGCGGTGGAAAACGCGGTTTGGATCAAACCGGCACATGAAAATATCGATGTGGTTTTCACTGTCCGCTCCGTGTTTTCGGGTCAATCGCATCGCGCAGGGCATCGCCAAGGATGTTCAGTGCCAGCACCGTCAACAAGATTGCAACCGACGGGAAAACAACCAGCCACCAGGCGGTCAGAATGTTATCAAACCCCTCGCGGATCATACCGCCCCAGGTTGCAGTAGGTGGCAAAACGCCAAGGCCGATAAAAGCCAACGATGCCTCGGTACGGATGGCAGATGCCATCCAGAGCGAACCGACCACAACCACATCAGACAGGATATTGGGCAGGATATGCACACCCAAAATCCGCACCGGGGACAGGCCAAGGGACCGCCCGGCATCGACAAAATCGCGCCGCTTTACCGCAATGGTCGGCGCACGGGCCACCCGGGCAAAGGGCGCCATTTCGGTGATGGCAATCGCAATGATCAGGTTTTCAAAACTGGCACCCAGCATGGCCGCAATCATCAACCCCAACAGCAGGGTCGGGAAAGACAGCAGCACATCGACCAGGCCCATAACGATCTGGTCAAACACGCCACCGATATAACCTGCCAGCATCCCCAGTGTGGAGCCAACGACCATCGCGGTTAAAACCGATAGAAAACCAATCGAAAGCGAAATACGCGCGCCATATAGCAGCCGCGATAAAACATCGCGCCCGTAACTGTCGGTTCCCAGCCAGTATTCGGCCGATGGCCCCCTTAAACGCGATAGAATATTCTGTTCCAGCGGGTCATGCGGGGCAATCAGCGGGGCGAAAATGGCAACCATGACAATGATGAACAGCACGCCACCGCCCAGCCACGCCATGCGATTGCGTTTCAACGCGGTTAAAACCGGGCTGGATTTTGCGGGTTTGGATGAATTGGAAATTGCTGCGCTGGTCATTTTTTATAACTCACTCGCGGATCGACCAGGCCATAGATGACGTCGGTCGCGGTATTTACCAGAATGACGAAAATCGCAAACACAACCATCAACCCCTGTAACATCGTGTAATCACGCGATTGCAAGGCACCCAGGATCAATTTGCCCAGACCGGGGCGGGTAAAAACGATTTCAGCCAGAACGGAATTGCCAATCAGGGTCCCAAAATAAAGGCCAACCACCGTGACAATCGGGATCAGGGCATTGCCCAGTGCATGGCGCATCACCAGGGTTCGTGCCTTCACCCCCTTGGCTTGTGCTGTGCGGATGTAATCTTCGCCCAGCACATCAAGCATCGACGACCGCGTAACCCGCGCGATATAGGCCATCATGATCAGACCCAGATTAAGGGCCGGCAAAATCAGATTGCGGATATGGGTTACCGGGTCGGATGACGCGCGGCTCATCACTGGCAGCCAGTGCTGCCAGACGGCAAAACACAGCAACAGCAAAATGGCCGACACAAACCCCGGAAAGGAAAGCCCGATCAGCGAAACAATACGACTGACATAGTCAGGCCATTTATTGCGCCGAACCGCGGCAATAACCCCCAAAGGCAACCCAAACAGGGTGCCCAGCACCATGGCGGAAAAGGTCAGTTCCAGGGTATAGGGCAGAACGGATGCGACTTCTTCCAGCACGGTGCGGCCCGTGACCATGGATTTGCCGAAATCCCCGGTCACCATATTTCCCAGAAATTCAACATATTGCACGGCAACTGGCTGGTTAAGGCCAAGCTGTTCGCGCAGCGACTGCAATGTTGCCTCGCTGGCGCGATCACCCAGCATGGCAACAGCAGGATCGCCCGGCACCAGGCGAACCAGAATAAAAACCACTGTTAGCATCACCAACAAGGTTGGGATCGCCAAAAGCAGCCTGCGAATAATATAGCCTAACATGAGGCCACCCCTTTTTCTGAGACGCGTTTGACGTTGAATGCGTCCAGTTGTTGATTTGTTTTTCCTTCTGTTGCCAGTTCGGCAACCACCCGCCCCACGGATGGGACAAGCTGAAATCCATGCCCGGAAAAGCCGAATGCATGAATAAGCCCCTCGACCTTTGCAGAAAAGCCGATGACGGGGATATGGTCTTCGGTCATGGCCTCCATCCCGGCCCAGGCACGCACCATACGTGTGCCTACCATGGATGGGAACAACCGCACGGCTGCCTGTACCGCAACGGAAAGCGCCTGCACATCGACACTGGCGGATTGCCGGTCTTCTGCCAGTCGCCCCTGTGCGCCACCACCAATCAAAAGCGTGCCTTCGGCCGTTTGTTTGAACGAGAGTTTGCGCCCAAAAGAACTTATCACCGGGTGGACAACGTCACCTGTTCTTTCTGTCACAACCATCATCGATGTACGAATGGCATGACGGACGGGTTCGCCCACCATTTCGGCAATTTTATCGGCCCAGGCACCAGCAGCATTGATAATAACAGCAGCATTAAAATCACCTTTGCTGGTTTTCACCTGCCAGCTTTGCCCAACGCGCTTCAGGCTGGTGACCTGGCATTGTTCAATAATATCAACCCCGGCCCGTTTGGCGGCATCGCGAAAGGCACGAATGGCACGGTGTGGATCGGCCGAACCATCACCGGGCACCCAAGCAGCCCCCACGCAGTGGGGCGAAATTTTTGGCACCAGATCGCGCAATTCATCCGCGCCAATCAGCTTTTCATGGTGCATGCCCTGTTTTGCCAACCGGTCGATCCGCGCCGTAATGGATGCCAGTGCGGCCTCATCCTCGGCGACCTGTAGCTGGCCGCAGGCTTTAAAGCCGCAATCATCACCCACCAGATCGGTCATTTTGTGCCAGGTTTGCGCTGCTTCAAGGCTTAGGGGCAATTCAGCCGGATCGCGGCCAAGGGTTCGCACCCCCGCCGCAGTAGACCCTGATGCATGCCGCCCCAGAAAATGCCGTTCCAGCACCAAAATTGATGCCCCGCGCCGGGCCGCCTGTAAGGCAGCCGAAAGTCCATGAAGGCCGCCACCAATTACAAGAATATCGGGGTTCATATTCACGCTTCCACATCCTGCAATGTGGCAATTTCGCCAAGTGTCACCGGCTTGAGGGGCGGGCGAATGTTAAAAAACCGCACATCGCCCACCGGCAGGTCATTGACCTCGGCCACCAGGGCCTGAACCGAATAACCGCATTGCCGCCCCTGGCATGGCCCCATGCCACAACGGGTGGCCGCCTTGACCGCGCCAACATCGGGTGCGGATGCACGCGCTGCCTCGCGAATGCGGCCAGCGGTGACTTCCTCGCACCGGCATACAACAACATCATCGGCAATGGGCTGTTGGGGGGGCGCATAAAGGGCATCAAGCAACGGGCGCAGGGCCAATGCCTTTTTCCGGCGGTCATCCAGGCTGGCATCACGGCGCAGTTTATCGGCGTCAATGCCGATATTTAATGACCGGGCAATGCCCAGTGCAGCAATTTCACCCGAAATTGTGGCCGCCTTCCAGCCGCCAATGCCACCGGCATCGCCTGCAATGAAAATGCCCTTGCGCGTGGTTTCACCCCATTGGTCGGTGCGCGGGGCAAAATATTTTTGCTGGTCATTCCAGATATGGTCACAACCCAGCGCCAGGGTTTCATGAATACGTGGAACAACCCCCTCGTGAACCAGCAAAACACCGGCATCACGTTTATGGATCTGCCCCTTGCTTTCCCATGAAATTTGCGCAAGCTTGCCCTCGCCATTGGCTTGCAGATTGCAAATATCACGCACCAGTTTGCCACTGCGCCGCAACTTCCAGATCCAGCGTAGCCCTTTCATCAATCCCGGGAAATCACGCCATGCAGCGGGCAGGTGTGAAAGCGCTTTCACTGTCGGTTTTTTCGATGTGTCGATATATCCGGCAACCCGGCCGCCCAGTTCCAGCAACTGGGTGCTGTATAGCAGCGGTAACGGCCCGGCACCCGCAATCCAGACATTGCCTTCCGGCAGCATCCCGCCGGATTTCAGCAAAATTTGCGCAGCGCCCACCGTCATCACACCGGGCAGGGTCCAACCGGCAAAGGGTACGGGGCGTTCCTGTGCGCCATTTGCCAGCAAAACGGCCTTTGCCAGCACACAGCGGCTTTTGCCATCGATGGTCAGGAAAACTTTCCAGCCATCTTCGATCTGCCAGACCTGGGCGGATGGCAGGTAATCAATACCGGCGGCATGGAATGCCTCGGTTGCCGATGTGCCCTTCTGGTAATCTTCGCCAAGTGCCTTGAAAACCGGGCTGGTGGCATTGCGTTCCACACCCCGCCAAATCTGGCCACCCGGTGCAGGCTGTTCATCGATCACGCAAACAGATGTGCCAAGGGCTGCCAGTTTTACCGCAGCGGCCATGCCAGCCGGGCCAGCACCAATTATAACAACATCATAGGTCATTGGCTTACCTCCCGGCGGCCGCGCTGGCGATCAATACGCATACCGTTTTTCAGGGGGGTTAAACATCCCTGCACCGATGGCACACCATCAACAACGGCCAGGCATTCAAAACACACACCCATCTGGCAATATGGCAGGCGGGTTTCGCCGCTTACCGGGGTTTGCCTGCCAATATCAGGCACCCGCAACAGGATGCTGGCAACGGTTTCGCCATTCCAGGCCGGTGTTTCGACCCCGTTTACATAAACAATCATATCTGCTTGCTCTTTCCAGCGAGCCGTCACACTTCTAAACATGAAATCTTCCATCAGAAAATTCAGACAATTCGCTATCAAGCCGTCCATTAATCATGGCCGGGCCAACAATGCCGGCATGGGCGGCGGCCAGTGTCACACCCGAATGGCACACAGCGGCAAACAGGCCGGGCGCGGATTTTGACTGCGCGTAAATCGGTGATCCATCGGCTGGCAAAATGCGAAAACCGCTCCATTGCCGGACAAGGCGCACCGATTCCAGCGCCGGGATGATCCGGGTGGCACGACGGGCCAGCGTGGTGGCGGAATCAACGCTTACACCACGATCCGATGTATGTTCCTGCGTCGCCCCAATCATGACCGTTCCCTCCACCGTTTGGCGCAAGCCACTGCCAGGAAAAGGCAAGAACGGGTCAAGACGTTCGGTCACCAGAATTTGCCCGCGCGTGGTGCCGATTTCGACATTCATGTCACAGCGATTTGCCAGTTCCGCCGTACCAAGCCCGGCCGCGATAATCACGTATCGGGCCTGCAGCGTGCCAACAGGACCATGAACAGCAAAGCCCGATGAAAGCGGTTTCACTTCAGTTACCGGGTGACGAAAAACCACCGAACCGCCATGTGCCGCGATCCCGTTATGCAGGGCATCAAGCAATTGAAGCGGGTTAACATGCCCGTCAACGCGGCCATAGCTGGCACCGGTTACGTCCGGGCCAAACCGGGCTGCTGGCACCATTTTTTCCAGTTCCCGGCGGCTGAGCATATCAATTTCCGGGGTGGCCGCCGCCTTGTTGATGCGGGCGGCAATGGCGGCGCGATGTTCAAATTCGGCTTCACCCAGGCAGTAATGAAACCCGCCGGGATTTGTGTAATCGATCTGTGTCCCGGTGGTGTTGGCAAGTTCATCGCGAAAGCGCGGCCACAGCTCGGCACTTTGATGGGTCAACCGGCTATAAGCCGGTGCATCCACCCCTTTGCCCTGAACCCAGACCAGCCCGAAATTGGCACGGGCGGCACGAAGATCCCTGTTTTTTCCGTCAAGCACTTTGACCTTGTAACCATCACGGGCAAGGCCGAAGGCCAAAGCAGCCCCCACTACGCCTGCGCCGATAACGATGATGTCAGCGTCCATGTGTTCCTCGTTCTTTTTCTTGCTTCAAACTAAATAGTGGGGGTAGAAAGTCAAAGTCGTTTTGTTCGGGGATATATTCAAAAAGGTTATACCCATGCGCGCACCGAGCCTGAGGCAACTTGAAGCATTAATGGCCGTGATCGAGGGCGGGACTGTCAGCCGTGCTGCCGAGATCATGCGGATATCGCAACCCGCCGCCAGCAAGCTGATCCGCGACCTGGAGGCCGATACCGGGCTTGAGCTTTTTGAGCGCGAAAGCGGGCGTCTGGTGCCAACAGGGCGTGGTATGCGCCTTTACGAGGAAGTGCAGCGCATATTTGGCGGTGTGCACCAGTTGACCCGCGCGGTAGAGGCCATTCGCCGCGAAGAACGCGGGCATCTGGTTATCGGGGCGATGCCGGCCCTTTCAGGTATGTTTTTAAGCCGTGTATTGGCGGGGTTTCTCGCACGTTATCCCGATGTTTTCATTTCCGTTGAAACCCGCAGTTCGCAGTTTTTAAGCGAAGCGGTTTTGCTACGCCGGCTTGACCTGGCACTGGTGGTTAACAGCCACGAACACCCGTCGGTTATGGTGGAACATTTGCAGGCACCGCCCATGGTGGTGATTATGCCCCACGGGCACAGACTGGCGGAAAAATCGGAAATCACACCAGACGATTTGAAGGACGAACCGTTTATCGCCCTTGGGGAATCCAGCAGGACCCGCAACCTGGTTGACGGGGCCTTTCGCCGCTATAACCTGCAGCCAAAGGTGGTGATTGAATCCACCACGATTTTAAACGTTGGCGAACTGGTTGCCGCGGGACTGGGCCTGACAATTGCGGACCCTTTGTCGCTGGAATTTGCCGCAGACCGCGTAACGGCACGGCCATTTCGCCCTACCCAGATTTATGATTACCACATCATTCGCCCGGTTCGGGCGCGCAACAGCAGCCTGGTTTCCGCCTTTGTCGAGGAAGTCCATGCCGCAGCACTCAAGGCCCGCATGATCGTTTAAATAAGGGGGTGTGGCCCAAAAAATGCGGGCCACACCCCACCATCACCCGATACCAAAACGCAACTGCCCCGGCCATGAACCCCTTGCATTACAAGGTATCCAGCAGCCGGGGCAGCACAAATTGAAAGCGAAAACCGGTTGATTAACGGCTAAGCGTGGTCAATTCAGTAATTGGCGGTGCCAGGTTAAGGGAGCCTTTAAGCTCCACCCCGTAATCAAGGGCGTTATTACGTGCCCAAACCTGCATCAGGCTGAAAAGTGGCACAGAACAAACCTGTTCGGATATTTTCTGCTGGGCGGCTGACCAGTATTTCAGGCGTTCTTCGTCGGTTGCGGCTTTTTTGGCGGCGGTGATATCGGCGTCACCGGCGTCACAATGGCCAAAATTGGTAACGGCGGTGGGTTTACCGATCGCGGCATCCGAATGGTAAAACTGGCTAAGATAGCTGTCTGCCACCGGGTAGCGTGCCGCACCGTAAAAGACCAGATCACTAAGGTCTTTGCGGATCTGCTGATGATAGGTCGGATGATCCACGACATTCATTTGCAGATTGATGCCAACCTTTGCCAGTTGGGCCTGGATCACTTCCATAATCGGCTTTTGCGCCGAGCTGGATGACACAACCGCTGTCAGGTTAAGGCCGTTTTCAAAGCCTGCTTCTGCCAGCAACTGTTTGGCCTTTTCCGGGTTATAGCTATAGGCCCAGCTGCAATCTTCGCCCATATAGCCCACGGGAACGACCGAACAGCCCTTGCGCGCAATACCGGAACCAACAAACTGCACAATCTGGTCAACATCGATTGCATCGGCAATTGCCTGCCGAACCTTGATATTATCCAACGGTGCGTGGGCGCGGTTAATAAACAGGGTGCGGAATTCACCGGGCGCAAAAATATCAACCGTGGTGTTATCCCAGAACATCGCCTGATCCACCCAGTGACGTTCGCGCTGGCCATAAATCAGGTCCAGTTCGCCAGAGCGGAACGCCAGTTCGCGGCTGGAATCAGAGGGGATGAAATCCGCACGGATGCCATCAATATGCGGCGCACCGCGGAAATAATCGGCAAAGGCCGTCAGGCTGACCGATTGCTGGGTGATGGCTTCGTCAAATTTGAAAGGCCCCGTACCAATGGGATGACGCTGAAAATCGGCCCCCAGTTTTTCAACGGCCTTTTTGCTGATGATGTTACCACCATGATAATTGGCAACCAGCCCCAGGAAACCCGGCACCGGTTCGCGCAGTGTGATGCGAACGGTTTTTGCATCCAGGGCTTCGATTTTATCAAACGCGGCATAATCGCTGGCGTAAGAAGAGGTTTCCGGGTTCTTTGCCCGTTCAAACGAGAAGACAACGTCATCAGCACTTAGCGTGCCGTAATCCTCGTGGAATTTGACATTGTCCTTCAGATGGAAGGTCCAGACCAGACCATCCTTTGACGTTTCCCAGCTTGATGCCAGGTCCGGTTCGATCCGGGCCGGGTCGGCACTGCCCGGTGCAAAACGGACAAGGCCGTTAAACATCCATGAAACCAGCGCCACATCCTGTGTTGCGGTGGCGCGGTCCGGGTCAAGGGTGGAATAATCCGCTGCCTCAAGTCCGATCCGCAACGTTTCTGCCATGGCGGCATGTGACACGGCACCAAGTGATGCCAGTGAAAGTGCTGCCGCGGCGACAAGTTTTACCCCAAATGTTTTTCGCATATTTGCCTCCTGATTTTTTATCCCCGCGGATTAGAAAGCCAACACATATAAGTGTCAAAGTCGATATTTTGGGTATTGTATCACGTCAGGTTATACCCCATCGGAACCGATTATTGCCTGATTGTCCATAAATCCGCCCTAACACCCTGATGGCAAATCATCAATTTGCACGGATCAACCGGCACGCCCCGCCGCCAGAATTTGCATCCTTTCTGCTATAGCAAAAACAATATCGTGGTGGGGCAAATTCGCCTGAAAACCGGTTATTTTCCGCGCACTTTGGCGAATAGCTGGCAATCAGCACACGCATAACCAGCGCCCAGAAGTTCACATCCACCCCAAGGCATGAAAACAGGCACGCCACACCAAAAAATCGTGCCGCCCGGCAGGGACGCGGGGCGGCACGACGACAGTTTAACAGCTTGATGCAGGCTATTTTTGCCTGCAAAAAATTCGTGCGATGCGCCAGATGGGCACCATTACGCAGCCATTATGATACCCGTTCCGTGGCAAACCCATCGCGCACGAGTTGTTTCAGACTGGCGATATCGGTAATTTCAAGCGCGCCAAGTATGTCATTGTCAGCAGCAAAATCACGCTGATAACAGGCTGAAAGAATGGCTGCACCCGCCTGATGCAAGGGGGCTTCCACACCGGCAAGGCGCGCCAGAAACAGGGTTGCCACCAGGCCGTAGGGCACATCTTCGGTTACATAGCGGGTGTTGATGTCTTTGGGCCCAATCGGGTCCGTCCCGCGGGCGACCTGTAGCTGATAAAGTTCATGGGTGTTGGTAATTTCCTGACCAGAGGACTGACGGAAATTTTCAAGCTGTGTGTGCACTTTTTTGCCACAGGCACGGGCTATTTCAACACGTTCCTGATCCAGGGATTCAAGGAAGTTGCCGACCTTTGGCGTCATATTGCTGTTTTGCTGCCAGTGTTCGCCGTTTTCGATGCGGGTTAAATTGCACAGGGCAATGGCAAGGTGGCTTTGCGGGTTCAGGTTACTGAGCGCGATGGTCAAAAGGTCGTCGCGCAGGGTGAAGTGCGGCCCGAAAAGTTCAATACAGGTTGCCTTGGCCGTCGCCCCCTGCCCGGCGGGTAAAACCGCTATGTCGATATTGCCGCGCAACTGACCAATGCGCAATTCATGCGGTGCATTGGGGGATTTGGCGGTTAGGGCCGTGGTGCTCCAGGCGACGATGGGTATTTGCGTGCCGCGCGCGGCCACCATTTTGGAAAGATAAAGGGCCGCAAAGGATAAATGCCCACTGATGATTACAGTATGGCGGACTTCAAGATGGGGGATCAGGGCATCAAGCACCAAACGGTGCCCGTTGGCCGGCATGGCGAGGATTATCACATCACTTTGCGCAAGTTCAGCAGCATTTGCGCAATAAACCAGGTCAAATTGCCCCTCGATGGCCCCCATCACATTCAGGACAGTGCCCGATGGCACATCGCGCGCGCTTTTACCCGTGGGGGACCATAATTTCGGCTGCATTCCACGCTGGGTCAAATGCGCAAAATAACCCCGGGCGATTAACCCGGCACCGGCAATACCAACATCCATCATCACGAACTTTCACATCAATTGGAAACGGCCCATAAATTGGTGAAAGTCCAATCATGAAGTCAAAGTCGATAAATTCTGATGCCTATTCGCCAGGGTTATACATGTTGTTATACCGCCGGCGTTTGGCCGCGAACCGAGGAAAAACCGGCAGGAACAATCAAACAAATATCGCGATGAATGGCTGTACATTCGCCCTGCCCTCCTTTTCTTAACCAAGCTTCAGGTCAGCCAGCACATGTTCAAGTGGTGCCGCGTCACCTGACCTTAACGACCTTATCGCACCAAGCATCTCCTCTATCCGGGATGGGGTGGCGACAAAACGGGTTGCTGTTTTGAATTTTTCTTCCAGTGCGTCCCAGCTCATCAATGGCTCACCTTCTGGTGCCGTCGGGCCAGATGAAAAGTGCTGATCCCCGACGCGAATGGTGACACATGCCAGAATATCCTGTGGATAAACAGCATCCAGGGCCGGACTAAGCGATAAGGTAACTTTGCCTGCCAGTGCCAGAACATCCGCACGACCAAGGGCATCTGCGGTTAAAGGCAACAAACTTTCGCGGCCATAAAGGCTGACCAGCGCCAGGCAATAAGGAATGCTATATTGAATATCAACGATATTTTCCGGCGCCGGCCGATTGGAAATGCGTAAACCTGCCGAATGAATTTCAACATCAATGCCATCTATCCCACCCGGCACGATATCATGTTCAGCCAGCAACCGTTCAAGCGCGATAAGCGGGGCGTGAATATGGCGACAGCAGGCATAGGGCTTGAAATAAGTTGCGCAAATATGCGGTATCTCGCCAAGCACTTGGTCTGCGGGAAACTGGTAATGCCGCTGGCTTTCAAGAATATTCCTTGGCCCGGTGTGACCTGCCTCTGCCAGGTAAAGCGCGGTCAGGCCTGTTACCACCGACCAGGGAATGCCTTCCTTGACGGCTGATCCTTCTGGTGCGGGAATGCGCGGGATGGGGGCGCTGGCAAAGGCCTGGCTTGGCGCGCTTTCGCCTGCAATTGCCAGGGCATGTTCAATAACCCCGCGCGGTGTTCCCCGCAGTGCAGCCGCCGTTGCAACAACGCCATAAGGCGTCCATGTGCCGGAACTTCCATAACTGGTTTTTGCCGCACCAACGGAAATACCAACTTCATATCCAATCACAATTGCCGTGATGACATCTTCCAGTGTTGCGCCGGTTTCGTGGGCAACGGCGAATGCCACAGGAATAATCGCCGCCCCCGGATGCCCGCGCGCAAAGCGGTTACCATCATCCAGGTCAAGGGCTGCCGCTGCAGCACTGTTTGCCCATGCCGCGCCGATCAGGGAACTGCCCTTGCCCGTAAACCAGACAGGATTTGTCCCATCGCCATAAACAGCGGGGATAACATCGCGAATGGCCCGTGGGCCGATATTGCCAATACCAACCGCCGCCGCACCCAACAGATCAAAAATACACATAAGGGCGGCATCACGCGCAGGTGCGGACGAGGGTTTCCCCCGCAAGTGTTCGATATAATCGGCAATTTTACCAACCATAGCGTGTTGCAAGGCATCAGGGTTTTGGGGGCTTTCCATGTCGGCGAACTCTTTGGTTGCAGGGGCCAGTCAGAAAAAGCACTGGTTTCACGCACCCATTTGCCGCAAACCGGCCAAACATGATTGGGGGCCGTCCCGCCAGTGCAGAACAACCCCCATCAAGATGTTCAGACAGCATTGCTGTCAAAGTCGTTTTCTTCGGCGACGTATTCGCCGGGGTTATAACCAACCATGGTAAGATGGTCGGAAATTGCCCACCTGCGCTATTGCACCTGGCAATTTACCAGCCGCGCCGGTCGGCGAATTCGTGCCATTTCATGATGGCAGGCAGGAACCAGGGTTTGCCGGTGTAAAACGGGCGGCTGTTGAAGGGGAATTCATCAAAAATGGTTTTGCCTTCGGCAAGGCCCAGAACCTTTTGCGCAATTTTACGGCCAAAATAATTTGACCGGCCAACGCCTGATCCACAATAACCCAGGGCGTAATGCATGCCATCCAGCTCGCCAATATGGGGCACATGGTCAAAGGTATATGCAATCATGCCTGACCAGGCGTAGTCGATTTTGGCGCTGGCAATTTGCGGGAACAGGCGCGTCATGAAATCCTGCAGATAGGGGACATAAAGACGCGGCTGGTCCCCCCGGCCAAAGGCACGACCACCAAACATGATACGACGACCATCGGGCGACGGGCGATAATAGGCCACCAGCCGTTCCGTCCCGCCATGACAGCGTAAATTCGGCGTTACGTCGCGCACCAGGTCTTCGGGCAGTTCCTCGGTCGCGATCATGGCGGACCGGATGGGAATAAGCCGGCGTTTGAATTTGCCAAACGGCCCGCCGGTATAACCATTGGTCGCAACAATAACGTGCCCGGCAGAAACTTTGCCGCCCGCAAAACCAACATCAAAGCGGCCATTTACCCGGTCCACCGCCGTTACCGGGCATTTTTCAACCAGCATGGCACCTTCGCGCGTGGCGATTTCACACAGACCCCGAAACAGTTTTGCCGGTTGCACGACACCATCGGTCGGATAAACGATACCGCCATAATAGGCATCGGTCCCGGCTTCTTCGCGCTGGCGTTCGCGGCTGACTTCGACGGCAGGAAAATCAACAATTTTGCTGATTTCCTCGGCCTGTTCGACAAGTCCGGCATAATGGTCGGGGTGGCTGGCACCGCGAAAACGACCACATATTTTAAGGTCGCAATCAATTTGTTCTTCGCGAATGAAATTCACCAGCCAGTCAAAGGCAACCAGGCTTTCGCGGATGCTGGCATGGACCTGATCGCGGCCATATTGCCGTTCCAGCCCGTTAACACCCAGTTTGCTGAAACTTGGTCCCAGCATGCCGCCCGTGCGTGTGCTGGCCCCGCTACCCAGTTCGCCTGCCTCAAACACGGCGACAGACAAACCGGCACGCACCAGCGTAATCGCCGCCGAAAGGCCGGTAAACCCGCCACCAACAATGGCAACATCAACCGATGCGGGCAATTGTGCGCGATCAAAGGGTTTTGCAGCACTGGCCAATGTTTTGTCAGCCAGCCAATAGGGCGCGTTTGCGTATGTCGATGAATGTTTTGCCAACATCTCGATTATTTCCGTTTTTTGGACGTGTCTGGGCGGGAAGATCAGGACTTAAAGGATGTGATCCAGGAAGACCTTGGTCCGGTCCCATTGCGGGTTGAGCAATACCTGTTCGGGCGGGCCGACTTCGACGATTTCGCCGTCCTCCATAAAGACGACGCGATCAGCCACCTGGCGGGCAAACTGCATTTCGTGGGTGACGCACACCATTGTCATCCCGGTTTGGGCAAGGTTGACCATCACATCAAGCACTTCCTTGACCATTTCGGGGTCAAGGGCGGATGTGGGTTCGTCAAACAGCATGATTTTCGGTTCCATCGCCAGCGACCGTGAAATTGCCACGCGCTGCTGCTGTCCACCGGAAAGCTGACCGGGAAAGCGGCTTGCCAGTTGCGCGATACCCACACGTTCAAGCAGGGTCATGGCAATATCGCGGGCTTCGGCCTCGGGCTTTTTGCGAAGCCAGGTCAAACCCAGCGTACAGTTTTCAAGCACGGTCAGATGGGGAAACAGATTAAAGTTCTGAAACACCATGCCCATTGTTTGATGAATAAACTTTTCGGTTTGCTTGTCGCGCTGCAATTCGTGGCCAAAAACGGAAACATTGCCTTCCTGATATTCTTCAAGATGGTTAAGGCAACGGATCAGGGTGGATTTACCCGACCCGGACGGGCCGCACACCACCATGATTTCCTTTTCCGCGATGGTCAGCGACACATCACGCAATACGTGATGGGCACCATACCATTTATTCAGGCCGTCAATCCGGATCGCGGGGCGCGACGGCGCGGCAGAGACGGCCGCTGGGCTGGACTGGCTCATTAGCGGTTCACCTTCAGGCGTTTTTCAAGATTGATGCTGTATTGGGACATGCCATAGCACAGCACAAAAAACAGGATCGAAATCATGGCAAGCGGTTCGGTATGCAAACCGACCCAGTCCTTGTCATTGGCGATGTTGCGCGCCATCAGCATGATGTCGAACAGGCCGATGATCGATACCAGCGTGGTATCCTTCAGGATGCTGATAAAGGATGTCATGATATTGGGGATCATCAGGCGCAATGCCTGGGGCAGAATGATCAGCAACATGGTCATCCAGTATCCAAGGCCAAGGGTTTGTGCGGCCTCGTATTGCCCACGCGGAATGGCCTGCAGGCCACCACGGATATTTTCGGCCATATAGGCACCGGAAAACAGGCAAACCGCACACAAAACCTGCGAAAGTTTGTTCAGTTCCATATCGCTGGGCAGGAAGATAGGCAGCAGGGTTACGGCCATGAACAGAACCGTAATCAGCGGCACGGCGCGGGCCAGTTCGATAATCAGCAGGCAGAGCCAGTGAATGACCGGCAGTTTCGAGCGCCGCCCCAAGGCCAGCAAAACACCAATCGGGATCGACATGGTAATGGCGAAGCTGGCGATAATCAGGGTCAGGAACAGCCCCCCCCAGCGTTCAATTGCGACCGGCGGCAAGGCAACCTGCGAAAGCACCGCCCCGGAAATGACGGCAAGAACCAGCCAGACAATCAGCAGGCTGTAAATATGGGTCTGGCGGGCCGTAAAGCGCGCGGCGAGCGGATAGGCAAGATCGGTCAGGCTGGGGCGGTTTAACAGTGCCAGAACCCAGTTCAGATAAATCATGACCATGAAACCGGCCGCAAGGCTGGTAAACACGGTATGAAGCAGGCCGGTTTCGACACCAAATGCGCCGCCCAAAAACAGCCACGCGCCTAAGAAGGGATAAAGCCCCACCCAGGAAATAAGAACCAGGCTGCGATGCGCGATCGACCGGCAGGATAGCGGCAATAGCCACGCAACCGCCAGAATAACCCCAAGATTGACGCGCCACTGTTCTTCATGCGGGTAGCGGCCATACATAAGGCCGTTAAACCAGTCAATCACACCGGCCCAGCAGGCCCCTTCCGGGCTGATATCCATGCATTCACGGCGGTTGGCCGCGTGCCATACCGCATCAAACACAGCCCAGTTCAGGGCATAGTCGATCACGTAGAAGGCAAGGCCCAGCACCAGAACGGTGAGGATGCTGTTCCCAATGGAATTGAAACAGCGACTGCGGATCCAGCGCAGAATTGTCATGTCGCTGGATTTGGGCTTGCGCGCCGGGCTTGGTACGAACCGTTTTAATTGTGCATCCGTGTTCATTTACATGACCTTGTATTGCACGCGGGCATTATATTTGTTGAGCAGATAGGAAATGGTCAGGCTGACGAAGATATAGAAACCCATCACCATGCTGATGATTTCAATGGCCCGGCCGGTCTGGTTGATCGATGTCTGCATAAAGACCGACACCAGTTCGGGAAAACCGATGGCAACCGCCAGCGAGGAATCCTTTACCGCAACCAGCCACGAATTTGCCAACGGCGGAATAATCGCGCGGATCGCCTGCGGGATCAGGATCAGGCGCAGGGTTTGAAAGCGCGAAAAACCAATGGTCCGTGCGGCTTCATGCTGGCCCCGATCAATGGATTCCATACCGGCACGGACACTTTCGGCAATGGCAGCAGAGCGATAAACCGTCATCGCAACAAAGGCAGCACCAAAGGCAACTGGCACATATTGGCCGCCTTCAAGGTTGAACCCGTCAAGGGCAGGAACCGACCATTCGATAAACCCGTTGCCGATGACACATGCCAGCACAAGGGCCACACCCCAGACAAGCCAGCCGGTGCGAAGGGCCTTGTGGTTACCGGTTTGGTTAATGCGGGCCTGCTGGGCCTTGCGACGCAAAAGCCAGGCAGCGGCGGCGAATAAAACAAATGCGCCCAAAAACCAGAAAAACGAAATGTCGCCTTGCGGGGAAGGAAAATAAAACCCGCGATTATTCAAAAAGAACAGATCACCGAGCATATAGCCGCGCCGGGGCGGCGGCAGCGCGGAAAATACGGCGGTAAACCAGAAAATAATCTGGATCAGCAGCGGCACATTTCGCACCACTTCGACATAACAGCGGGCAAGCTGGGCCACCAGCGGGTTGGACGACAGACGCAGAATACCGACAATCGTGCCAATGATGGTGCCAAATAAAATAACATTAAAAGACAATACCAGCGTATTGACGATACCCACCATAAAGACCCGCCAATAGGTCATGGAGGGATCATAGGGGATCAGCGACCAGCTGATATCAAAGCCGGAAGTCGAGCTTAGAAAATCAAACCCGAACATCATGCCCAGGCGATCAAGATTATATGCCGCGTTGGAGCCTAGATAGACAATCAGGCACAGGACAAACAGAAGTGTCAGCCCCTGAATGACATTGCCGCGCGTTGAATCGCGATTAAGGAATGATGTCAGACCAGCCCAGCCACGCTGCCGCACCGGGGGTGCCGATGCCTCATTCATGACCCGCTGCTGCGTGGAATAATCAGCCATGCCCGCAAACCAGTAAAAGAATGGAAAGACCAGGCAGGCCACAAACCGGGCCTGCCTGAACCGTTACCGGCAAATTACCGGAATGATTTGGCATACATCATGCCACCATTCTGCCAAAGGGCATTCAGCGTGCCTTCGCGTTCCAGACCCAGAACGCTGTTCGGGCCGACATTGCGTTCGTAGATTTCGCCGTAATTGCCAACCGATTTGATCACGTTATATGCCCAGTCTTTCGACAGGCCGAGACCGACATTCAGATCACCTTCAACGCCAAGAATACGGCGGACAACCGGGCTTTCGGAATTGGCGCGCATATCATCGACATTGGCCGAGGTGATGCCGTTTTCTTCGGCTGCAACCATCGCCTGGAAGGTCCATTTCACGATATTGGCCCAGGCGCTGTCATTTTGCGTAACGGCAAAGGACAGGGCTTCTTTGGAAATGGTTTCGGGCAGGACGATGTAATCATCGGGGTTCGGTGCCGCCGAGCGCTGTGCAGCCAGACCGGATTTATCGTTGGTCAGCGCATCGCAATTGTCATTGAAGAACGCAGTGTTACGCACAGCGGAATCATCAAAAACAACGGTTTTCAGATCCAGGCCGTGGGTGCGGCTGTAATCGGCAAGGTTCAGTTCGCTGGACGTGCCGGTCAGAACGCAAACAGTCGCGCCTTTAAGGTCCTTGACGGATTTCACACCCAGATCCTTGCGAACCATGAAACCCTGGCCGTCATAGAAATAGGTATCAAGGAAGTCCACACCCTGGCTGGTGTCACGCGAAAGCGTCCAGGTCATGCCCTTGGACATCATATCGCCTTCACCGCTTTTGATGGTGGTGAAGCTTTGTGCCCACTGAACGGGCATGAATTTAACCTTGCTGGCATCACCAAACACGGCAGCGGCAACGCCACGGCACATGTCCACATCCATGCCCTGCCATTCGCCGTCCTTGTTCAGGCTGTAAAAACCGGGGAAGGAATTACCGATAACGCAGCTAAGATAGCCGCGCTGTTTTACCTGATCGAGCGTCGAAGCCTTTTCCTGCGCCATGGCGGACGAAACACCAGCCGCCTGCATCAGAACAACGGCAGCACCGGCTGCCACAACTGTCATCAATTTGTTCATCATTATTCCCTGTATAAAGCTTTTGTTCTTTTGTCCCCGCAACAGCCCCTTTTTCGGGTAGCTGGCGACGCCGTGACGCATTGCACTTTTTTTGTTTATGCACGCCCAGAGCCAGTTGACGTCATGATCCTAGTTTAATCAGAATAATAATGGTATTGAATGTTTATGATGGTTCGATAACTTTGGGTTATGACAATGAATGTGAAGCGCCTGCGCATATTTCACGAGGTTTTTGTCACCGGCAGCATCACCCGCGCCGCCGAGCGCAGCTTTGTCAGCCAGCCTGCCGCCAGCAAGATGCTGACCAATTTTGAAGCGGAAATTGGCTATAAGCTGTTTGTGCGCAGCAATGGCAAACTGATCCCCACGGACGAAGCCCATTTCCTGCATGATGAAGTTTATTCGCTGTTACACAGCCTGAACCATCTGGAAGACAGCCTGAAAACGGCACGTAATAACCGGGCGGGCCGCCTGCGCATTTGCAGTATTTTTGGCCCGACATACCGTTTCCTGCCCGAACTGATTGCGAAATATGTCGATAAATATCCCGGCGTTCAGATCAGCATGCATCATTCCGGCTGTTCGGGAATTCGCCAGGGGGTTTCATCGGGGCAATATCAGATCGGCCTTGTCGATAAATCGCAAAGTTCGTTCAGCCATGAATCCGTTGCGCTCGATATGCCCTGCCAGATTGCCGTACATAAGGACCACCCGGCGGCAAAGCTGGATATCGTGACGCCAGAGGACATTGGGAATAGCCCGTGGGTAACTCTTGATTCCGAGAACGTCACAACAAAATCGCTTAAAATGCATTATGAAAACCGCAATCTGGATTTCAACCGGATCATCGAAGTCCATACAACCGTACATGCCCTGTCATTTGTCGAGCTGGGCATGGGTGTTACGCTGGTCGATGCCCTGAATTGCCGACATTTCAATGATATTTTCCGCATGGAAAATGTGCGCCTGCGCCCTTTTCGCCCGCGTATCCTTGAACCCCTTGAGGTCATTACATCGAACGTCCACCCGCTTTCAGGAATGGCGCGGGAATTTTACGACAGGCTGCTGGAAGAATTAAACGCCTGCATTGGCGAGGCAGAAAAGCGGGAACAAACGGTACGGGCAAACTAACGACCCCGAAACTGTTGATGCAGCGGAAACCGCCAGCCGCCATCGCACCACGGGTACACCAAAAATAGTATCGTTTGACCAGGTTCAGGCACAAGGATATTAAACATGAATTATTTGTTATCATTCGTAATCAACAGTTAATTGGTGTTTAAATTTGCGTTTCCGTCTTCCCCCTTTGCTGCCGTTTCTGTTGATGCTGGGTCCGGCCATTCCCAGGGCAGATCGAAAAGAAGCCATCCGTGCCGGTATCGGTGCGTTTTGGGGGCTGGGTCTTGCCGGTTTTTTGTCGGCAGTGCTATTGCCCGCTGATTGGGGCCTATATCTGATTGCGCCATTTGGCGCATCAAGCGTGCTTTTATTTGCAGTACCCAATAGCCCGCTTGCACAACCCTGGTCGGCGATCATGGGGAACGTCATTTCAGCGGTTATTGGTGTTACGCTTTGTTATCTTGTTGATAACGATACGGCCCGGATCAGTCTTGCGGTTGGTATGGCGATCGGCGCGATGATTATGATCCGCGCGGTGCACCCGCCCGGCGGAGCCGTTGCCATGGTTGCCGCCATACAACCAGACCTGATAACCGAAACGGGTTTTCGCTTTGTCCTGGCCCCGGTTGCGGCCGGAACCATTTTTCTGGTTCTCGCTGCGATACTTCATGCCCGCCTGACAGGCAGAAAATATCCATACCGGCAATTTGATGATCCCGGTCCCTACCGGACGGCGGATCGCCCACCAATTGAACGGACTGGCCTGACGGAACAGGAACTTTCGCAAATTCTGCAAAAGTACCGGCAAACATTGAATCTGGGGGTGGAAGACCTTTCACGCCTGATTGGTGCGGCAGAAGTACAGATAGCAGCCCATCACACGGGACCTGTAACCGCGCGGGATATCATGTCGCGCAACCTGGTAACGGTTTTGCCAGATTCTTCACTGCCATTCGTTGCTGACCTGTTTGCACGCCATCATTTCACAACGCTGCCGGTTGTCCGCGAAGATGGGCGGTTTGTGGGTATTATTTTCCAAATCCACCTTGTACGCCAGTTTCTGAAACCGGCACCACACCCGCAAAAAGCCATCAATATCATGTCGGTTAGTGAACCCTGCGTTTCAGAAACCACTCCCCTTTCAGCCTTGTTGCCCCTAATGGCGGAAGGTGGATATGAAGCTATTCCTGTTACGGACAACCATAAAATCATAGGGATTGTGACCCGAACCGACATTATCGGGGCGCTGGCCTCAGGTATTGGGCAGCAGGCATCTTAACCGGGATCGTCGTGCATTTCAGATGCCATGGCAGACAATGATCATTGCTACCAGATCCCCTAAACTGAGGGGCTGAGCCGGATATACAATCGGGATTACATTCCTGATTGCGCTTAACTCCCCGGTATTTCGATGGACACAACCAGAAATTCGCCCTAATAATGTTATGTTATAACATAACATTTGGAGGATTTTTGTGTTTATGCGCCCCGGATTAACCGGCCTTGCCGCCGGTTTAATGTCGATATCCGCCCTGTCATTTGCCGAACCCGCCTTTGCCAGCGATGAGACACGCGAAAGCTGGCGCCTGTTTGTAACCGACCAGACCAAAGCCGAGGTCAGCGTTATAAACCCCGATAGCGGCACGGTTGAGAATACATTTCCAACAACAGGGTATGTTACCCATCTGGTTGCCAGTGACAGCGGAAAAACCCTGTTTGCCGTGCAGATGGATCATGACATGGTCAATGTGATCAGCAGCGGCATTACCCTTTCCAGCCATGGCGACCATAGCGACCTGAAGGTTACTGATGCTGCCCTGTTACCCGCGCAGCTTGACGGTCAACGACCGGTGCATGCCGTGCCCCATGGGGACAAGATCATTCAATTCTATGACCAGCAGGGCGAAGGGCATGTGTTTTCCGAACGGGGCCTTCTTGATGGCAAAGTGGATTATCAAACCGTGAAAACCGCCGCGCCACACCATGGCGTGGTGGTGCCGATGGGGGACTATTTTGTTGTTTCGGAACCAAACCTTGCCACCCCCGTGAAAGAAGGCGAATTGCCCCCGCGCAAAGGGGCAAAGGTGATCGATCATAACGGCCAGCAAGTTGGCGACATTGCCACCTGCACCGGCCTGCATGGCGAAGCCTATTCGGCCGGATTGGTCGCCTTTGGCTGTGAAGAAGGCGTTTTGATCGCCGAAGCCAACCATGGCGATGCCCCGCAATTGCACCTGTTACCTTATGGCGATGATATGCCGGAAGGCAAAGTTGGCCATTTGGCCGGGGGTAAGGCGATGCAATTTTTCCTGGGGGATTATGGCGCAGACAAGCTGGTTGTTATTGATCCTTCCAGCGACAAACCGTTTAGCGTTGTTGAGCTGCCGGTGCGCCATGTTCATTTCATTCTTGATCCGGTTCGGGTCAAGATCGCCTATGTCTTTACCGAGGATGGCAAACTTCACGCACTGGATGTTTTAAGCGGCAAGATTATCCAGTCCACCCGGGTTACAGAACCCTATAGCAAAGATGGTCACTGGCGCGACCCGCGCCCGCGCCTTGCCGTGATGAACGACACCATCGCAATAACCGACCCGAAAAACGGGTTGATCAGGCTGCTTGATGCCGAAAGCTTCAAAGAGCGTAAAACCATCAAAACCGGTGGATTGCCCTTTAACATCGTTGCTATTGGCGGGTCCGGGCTGGTGCATTAAACCGGCAGCGCGATAACACGAATACACAAGGCCGGGCCGAAATTGCGCCCGGCCTTTTTCATGGACTTCCGGTTCGCATCGCATCGGAACCCAAAACAGTTTTGCAACCGCATAAGCCAGTTAGCGGACAAAGCATAAGACGCCCAAACCATTGGTCGCTGCCCACCCCCGAAGCACAGGCAAAAAGACCGGTTTTCGGGGCATTTTGATGCCGGTTTTATGAAAAAATCACCATCGCAAATTCTGCAATTGACAATCATTATTATTATCACTAGCGTTCGCGCAAAGACTGAGCACCCAAACAGGCGAACAACCCTAAATAACGATTTTCTTAAGTAACAACTGGTCTCCCGAACCAAGTATCGAAACGACAACAACAAAACAAAAGTACGCCCTTTTCTATTCTGAAATAGAAACCAGGAAATACGACATGGTTGGAAATACGATCTTTAAAGAAGAAGAGACCATTGCCCTTCACCCCCAGAAAACCAACGCAAAACTGCCCGAAACAGCGGCGCAGCAGGCGTCATCGCATGCGTTGTTTAATTGCCTGATCAAGGAATTCGCCCTGCCGCAGGGGCTGGTGCAATATTGCTGGCCCAATGACCGTGACCGCCTGCCCGTTGAAATTACCCATGCGTCATCACATGTGGTGCCGCTGCATGTCACGATGCCGGACGCTGCCGAATTTTTTGTTCTGGTGGACCGTCAAAGCAGCATTGGCACCCATTATTATCTGTCGCACATTTATGGCAAACTGCCTGCCGGTCGCTGGAAACAACTGGATGCCGAATTGCTGGCAGCACGGCTGCTTTCAAGCTGCGCACAGCCTGGAACGCCGGTGAATGGCGAGCTTTTAAAGCAGATCCAGGCCAGCATTACCCTTAGCGAAGATATCGCCGCCCATATTGATGCCACACAGCCTGACCCGTTTGCCGATTATGCCGCAAGCGAGCAAAATTTGTGGTTTGGCCACCCAAGCCACCCGGCCCCCAAGGCCCGGTTATGGCCCGCCAGTGCCGCGATTAAAAAATATTCGCCGGAATTTGCGCCCGCCATTCAAATGCATGTATTGGAAGTGCCGGTTTCGGGCCTGAAAATCACAACCGACCATGCCCGCCCGCAGGACATGCTGGCTGGTGTTGCCGACCAGACCGGGTGCCGTGCGGGTTATGCGCGCATCAGTTTGCACCCGGTGCAGGCCAAGCAGTTTTTAGCTGACCCGCGCACACAGGCCCTGCTTGCCAATGGCAACATAACCGACCTTGGCGAAACCGGTTTTACGGCGCAGCCAACGGCATCCATTCGCACGATGTATGTTGACGGGCATGATTATTTTATCAAAGGGTCGCTTAATGTGCGCATCACCAATTGCGTGCGCAAAAACGCCTGGTACGAACTGGAAAGTGCGGTTCTGATCAATGCGATTTTGGGCGAACTGGCACAAACAGACATGGCATCCACCGGCGGCCTTAACCTGATTGAAGAACCCGCCAGCATCAGCTGGCACCCTGATGATGCCAATGAAGAAGACGCCATCTGGTTTACCGAACAAACCGGCGCCATTTTGCGGCGCAATTTCTGCCAGGGGCAGAAACGTGACCGCCATATCGTTGCGGCAACCCTGTTTGCCCGCGACCTTGATATGCAATCGAACTTTGACCGCTTTTTAGGCCGGTTTGATTTCAAACCATCGGACGGCGCAAAACTGGCATGGTTTGAAACCTATCTTGAGGCGCTGGTAAAACCGGTTTTGTACCTGTTTTACAATCACGGCATTGTTTTGGAACCGCATTTGCAAAACACCGTGATCGCCCATGAAGGCGGCCATCCGGTGCAGGTCCTGCTGCGTGATTATGAAGGTGTCAAACTGACGTCGGATAAGGGCGTTAATTTCCTGCCCGCCGATATCCACCCGAAAATTCGCCAGTCGATGGAATATGACCGCAAGGCGGGCTGGGCACGCATCAGCTATTGTCTGTTTGTCAATAATCTGGGGGAAGCCATCCTTGCGATGAGCGAAAATGCCCCCGCACTGGCGCAGGCCATGTGGCATGTCACCCGACAGAAACTTAAGCAAATTTCCCGCGAATTGCAGGTGCCAACACCGGAGCTTGATCAGTTGATCGAGGATGGAATGGTCGCCTGTAAAACCAATTTCAAGGTGCGACTGGCCGCCGAGGCCGACCGGAAAGCCGGTTACGTCACCCTTGTTGCCCCCTGGTCCTGCGAGGAAACCCAAAATGCGTGAAGCCAGCCAAAATCACAGTATCGACAGCCATATCATCGCGCGCTTCAAGACCCTGGCAAAAGGGCAGAACGACCCGCTCGCCGCCTTTATTTACGACCTTGATGCCCTGAAAGGCCATGTCACAAAGGTTATGGATGCCCTGCCAGATGGAGTGGAGCTTTATTACGCCATCAAGGCCAATAGCGAAGCGCCGATCCTTGAAACGATTGCACCGCTGGTAAACGGATTTGAAATTTCATCGGGTGGTGAAATCGCCCGTATTGCCGGGTTTAGCGCAACCAAACCTTTTATCTTTTCCGGGCCGGGCAAGCTGGCATCCGACCTGCGCGCCGCCATGGCGGCAAATGTGGAATTCATCCATGTTGAAAGCCAACATGAAATTGACCTGCTCGATGCTGTTGCCCGCGACATGGGCCAGGTCCAGGATGTTTTGATCCGCATTAACCCGGCCCTGCCGGAAAATATGCGCACCAAACTTTCCATGGCGGGTACTGCAACCCCCTTTGGCATTGAAGAAGCCGCCCTTCCTGATGCCATCAGGCAGGTGGAAAGCAGCAAAAACCTGCGCCTGAAGGGGTTTCATATCCATGCGATGTCGCATCAGAATGATGGTAAACGCCATCAGGCCCTGATCGATTTTTACCTGCAAAAATGGGCGGAATGGTCAGCCCTTTGTGCAGCGCCCGACACCCTGACGCATTTAAATGTCGGGGGTGGCATTGGTGTGAATTATCTGGGTGATGAACAGTTTGACTGGCCGGGTTTTTGCGCCCATCTGGGCAAAAGCCTGGCCAAAACTGCCAACCCGCCCGTCATCCGCCTGGAGCCAGGCCGGTTTATAACTGCGTTTTGCGGTTATTACGGCATTGAAGTCCTTGATATCAAGGAAAGCCATAAACGGCATTTTGTGGTTTGCCGGGGCGGCACCCACCAGTTCCGCCTGCCCGCCGCGCAAAGCCATGATCACCCGGTGATCCATATTCCGGATGCGCTAACAGGTGTGAAAGATACCATTAATGCAAAACGCCATTCTGGCAGTTTTGATATTGTCGGCCAGCTTTGCACCCCCAAGGATGTTTTAAGCCGCAATCAGGAACTACAGGATGTTGCTGTTGGCAGCCTGCTGGTTTTACCGATGGCAGGTGCCTATGGGTTTAATATTTCGCATGTGGATTTCCTGTGCCATCCCCGCCCGACCATCGATTTTATCGGGGAGGCCAAGGCCAGCGAGAACCCGGTAGCAGCACAACCTGCATCAGCCCCGGTTACAACGACCCACGCACCAACACCCGCAAACGCAGATGGCAACAACGTTACCCTGCTGGCACAGCAGGAAAAGCGTGAATCAAGCGCGCGCACCTATCCGCGCCGTTTTCCCATTGCCATTGCAAAGGCACAGGGCGTTCGCGTGACCGATATGGATGGCAGGGAATATATTGATTGCCTTGCCGGTGCTGGCACCCTGGCGCTGGGCCACAACCATGAAACGGTAACATCGGCCATTCGCGACCTGATCGAGGCCGGAGCCCCCCTTCATACCCTTGATATCACCACACCCACCAAAGAAGCCTTTATTGACGAGCTTTTAACCTGCCTGCCTGGTGAATTTGCCGCACATGCCCGCGTGCATTTTTGCGGGCCAACCGGGGCGGACGGGGTTGAAGCAGCAATCAAACTTGCCAAAATCGCCACCGGGCGCAGCAATGTACTGGCCTTTCAGGGAGGATATCACGGGTCAACCCACGCCACCATGAGTTTGAGCGGCAACTGGCACCAGAAATCCGCGCTTGAAGGGTTAATGCCCAATGTCCATTTCATGCCGTATCCGTATGGGTATCGCTGCCCATTTGGCTTGGGGGGTGAGGCCGGGCAAAAGGCCGGATTAAACTTTATCCGATCCGTGCTGAGCGACCCGGAAAGCGGTGTGGCAAAGCCTGCCGCGATTATCCTGGAAGCCGTGCAGGGCGAAGGCGGCGCCATTCCCGCACCGGATGCGTGGTTGCGCGAATTACGCCAGATCACCGCCGAAAACGACGTTTTGCTGATCATTGACGAGGTGCAAACCGGTTTTGGCCGCACCGGAAAACTGTTTGCCTTTGAGCATGCCGGCATCACACCTGATATTGTGGTGATGTCAAAAGCGATTGGGGGTGGTTTGCCCCTATCGGTCATTGCCTATCACGGGAAATACGACAAATGGCGCCCCGGCGCACATATCGGCACCTTCCGCGGCAACCAGTTGGCGATGGCCGCCGGGATAAAAACCCTGCGCCATATTCGCGAAAACAACCTTGCCGACGAAGCCGCGCGCAAAGGCCAAATCCTTGAAAGCGCACTTTGCAATCTGCAGGCAAGCTTCCCTGAAATTGGCGATGTACGCGGACGTGGCCTGATGATGGGGGTGGAAATGGTCGAATATGGCGCCATTACCGACCATCAGGGACACCCAAAAGCCAGCCCGGCCCTTGCCAGCGCCATTCAGAAAACCTGTTTTGCCAAGGGCCTGATCCTTGAGGTTGGCGGGCGGCATTCGGCAGTCTTGCGGTTTTTACCACCGCTGATCATTAGCGACGGCGAATTACGCGATGTGATCGGCATTTTCAGCCAGGCCGTTAGCGAAAACTGCCGCGAACGGACGTTACATGTTGCAGAGTAAATCCCCAACCATCCCGCCTTATGTGGTTATGGTGACGGTGTTGCTTGGCACATTGACCGTCAGCCTGAATAACAGTGCCTTAAACCCGGCCATTCCCGAATTCATGACGATATTCGGGACCGGCCCGCTTCTGGCAAGCTGGATTGTGGCCGGGTTTATGATGGCGATGGGCCTGACCATGCCCTTAACCGGCTATCTCAGCGCGCGATACGGCAAAAGGCGGATTTACCTGATTGGCCTGGCCCTGTTCATTTGCGGGTCGCTGGCCGGGGCACTGGCAGGCGATATTTATGGCGTGCTGACGGCACGGGCCCTGCAGGGCGTTGCGGGGGGATTGATCATCCCCCTTTCCCTGCCGCTGATTTTTGCTGCCTATGGCAAGGAAAAACGTGGCCGTATTACCGGCATTTGGGGCACCGCCGTAATGCTGGCACCCGCCATTGGCCCGTTTATTGGCGGCGTGGTGCTGGAACTTTCAAGCTGGCCGGTTTTGTTTGTCATGAACATTCCTGTCGGGCTGGTGGCCTTTGGCATTGCCGCCACCGCCCTGCCCAAAACCGGCGATGGCTTGCAAAACAACCTGCCATTTGATGGCACCGGCTTTGTTTTGGCGACACTGGCAATTGGCACGACAATGTTATGGCTGAACCTGGCACCACAGGGCATTTTGCCCGATGCGATGTTGTGGCTGCTGCCGGTTATTGCGGCACTATCGTTGGGCGCATTTATCCTGGTGGAAATGCGGGGACAAAACCCGCTTTTAAGCCCGGCACTGTTTACGCATTCGACCTATCGTACCTGCATCATCATCGTCACCGTGCAATCGGTTGGCATGTTTGTCACGGTTGTTCTGGTGCCGCTTTTGATGCACACGATTTTGGGTCTGAATGCGATCTGGACCGGGTCGGCGCTGGTATGCACTGCGATTTTTGCCAGTATATCGGTCAATCTTGGTGGGCGCTGGCTGGATTGGCAGGGGCCCCGCCCCACCATTTTAAGCGGCCTTATCATCACCTGTTTTGCCACCCTTGCCCTTGGTTTTTGTGACGGGCAAACATCCCTTCCTGCCCTGTTCGGGCTCATGGCATTGCGCGGGGTCGGGCTGGGCCTTTCCTATATTCCGGCAACAACGGCAGGCCTTAATGGCATTCCTGAAAACCTGCTGACCCAGGCAACGGCGATGAACAACATTTCGCGCCGGGTGGTGTCATCGGCCGGAATTGTTGCGGCATCGGCCTATCTGGAATGGCACCGCCAGGGCACCCCCGCAAATCCTGCACAAACGCTTGAGGCCATCGGCCAGGTTTTCTGGGTCACGGGTGGCATGATCGCCTGCCTTTTACCCGTCGCAAGCCGCCTGCCATCCAAGGCATTCCGGCAAATCGCAACCGGGGGCGCAGCATGACCTTAAGCGCACCAATAACAAATTCAAATTCGGGAAACGAGCCGATGAATATTCATACAAGCCCCGCACAAACGGGCATTAGCACCGAACAGGCACCCCTTACGGCGTGGATCAACAGCCAAAATGATGCCTGCTTTCAGGCGGTTGAAAACCGGGTGTTGCGCCAGCTTGTCCAGACCCTGATTTTTGAAAAAATCATTCCGGCCCGTTACGACGAAACCACTAATGCCAGCCAGTTTAGCGTATCGGGCAAAACAGCCCTTAATCGCGATGTAACCTATATCTTCGCCGGGCAACGCATGAAAAGCTTTGGCCAGGTGAAGCTAACCGGCCAGCCGATGCGATGGGCAGCCGACAACGACGGCGCCCCCGCCAGCCTGAGCAGCTTTATCGACGAAGTGCTGCGCCATATTCCCGGCACCATCAATTTGACCCCGTTCATCGAAGAACTTGAACAAACCCTGATCAAGGATGTGCAAAGCCTTTCGCAACCGCTGGCACAGGATTTATCGAGGTATTTGAGCGATTATAACGCGTTGGAAGGGTTGATCATGGACGCCCATTCCTACCATGCCTGTTATAAATCGCGCATCGGCTTTACGTTGAATGACAACGAAGCCTTCGGCCCGGAATTTCGCCGCGATATCGAATTGGTGTGGGTTGCCATCAAAAACGACCGGGCCGATATTGGCGTTTCTGGCGATTATGATTATCAGCGCGCGATTGACAACCAGCTGACCGAAAATGACCAAAGCCGGTTTGGCCGTACCCTTGCACAAGCCGGGCTGGATTTTGCCGATGTCAGATTACTGCCGGTTCACCCCTGGCAATGGCACCACAAAATCGCACCGACATTTCACCGCGAAATCCGCGATGGGACGATCATTTATCTGGGCATTGGCGAAGAAGCCTACCGTGCACAACAATCCATTCGCACACTGGCCAACAACGACAATGCCAGCCGCCCCTATTTGAAGGTGGCGATGAACCTTACCAACACGTCAAGCACGCGCATTCTGGCAAACCATACGGTGCGCAACGGCCCGGTAATTACCGACTGGCTGGCGGGATTGCTGGCCGAAAGTGGCGCGGAAAAAACGCCGGATTTCGTTATTTTGCGCGAATTTTTGGGCGCCAGCTTCAATTATGAAAGCCTGCCCGAACATCGGCGTGCCAGTGCCTATGGGTCGCTTGGGGCGGTTTGGCGCGAAAATGTCACCAAATATCTGCGTAACGGCGAAGTGGCCTTTCCGTTTAACGGGTTGCCCCACATGCAGCAAAACGGCAAACCCGTTATTGATGGCTGGATCAAACAGCATGGCCTGCAGGAATGGACGGCACAATTGATTCGGGTGTCAGTCCTGCCGATCCTGCATTTGCTATATGCCGAAGGCATCGGCCTTGAATCGCATGGGCAAAATATTGTTCTGATCCATAAAAACGGTTGGCCGGAACGCATTGCCCTGAAGGATTTTCATGACGGTGTCCGTTATTCCCCAGCCGATCTGGCGCGGCCGCAAAAGGCACCCAGCCTGCATGCCGCACCCGCCAGTCATTTGAAGTTAAACCGCAATTCCTTCATCATCACCGATGATGTCAATGCCGTGCGCGATTTTACCTGCGATGCGTTTTTCTTTATCGCCTTGGCTGAAATCGCCATTTTCCTGAACCGGGAATACGGGCTGGCCGAAAGCTGGTTCTGGCAAACCACCGCCGGGATCATAAAGGATTATCAAAACCAGCATCCCGAACATGAAACCCGGTTTGCAAAATTTGATGTTTTCGCACCCACCATCCAGGTCGAGGAACTGACCAAACGCCGCCTGTTTGGCGATGGTGAAGCCCGGTTCATGCAGGTGGAAAACCCGCTTCATGTTTATGGGGCACGCGATGCTGACTAAAAACGCCTTAAAAGCCGCGATTGATAGCGGACAGCGGGCCTATGGCCTGTTTTGTTCCATCCCGTCACCCAGCGCGGTTGAACTGGTGGGCGAAGCCGGTTTCGATTTTGTCATTATCGATACCGAACATGTGCTGGTGAACCCCGAAACCCTTGAAAATATGATCCGCGCGGCCGATGCGATTGGCCTGACGGCCCTTGTCCGTGTGCCCGATAAGGATGCAAAGTTTATTCTGCGCGTCCTTGATGCCGGGGCAAAGGGCATTGTTGTGCCAATGGTCGAAAGTGCCAGCCAGTTGCGCCATGCCATTACGGCGGCCCGTTATCATCCCTATGGCAAACGCAGCCTAAATGGCGGGCGGGCGGGCGCATTCGGCAAACAAAGCCTGGCCGATTACATGGATTTCGCTAACGGTGAAATCATGGTGATTGCCATGATTGAAAGCCTCGCCGGGCTTGAAAATATCGACGAGATTTTGACCGTGCGGGGCCTTGATATGGTTTTGGAAGGGGCCGCCGACCTTAGCCAGTCGCTTGGGAAACCCTGGCAAATCAGTGATCCTGAAATTCAGGCGCACCTGCATGATTTGCAACGCAAATGCCAAAGTGCCGGCATTCCGTTTTGTGCCATCCCCCGCGAAGCCGACGAACACCAGAACTGGTTGAACAGGGGTGTTTCCACCTTTGTTTTGGGCGACGAACGCGGCATCGCCTTTCGCGCGATCAAAAACAAAATCGACACGACCAAAGAAAACGCAGGACACTGACATGAACGCAATTACCGATTTAAAGGCAAAGGCCGACCGTTTGATCCTGCAGGATCTGTTTGAAAGCCTGGTGGCCGAAGATTATTTTACCGACCTTAACATCACGATACGCCCTATCGAAGATGCCACCAAAACCGGCATTATCGCCCCGTTAACAGGCGACGATACCCCGGAAGATGGGCAAATCTGGCAATGGCATGTGGCAGATGGGGTCGATATTTTCGCCGTGATCACCCCGGCAGTTCTTTATCCCTATCTGCTTGTGCCGGAAAGCCAGGTTGTACTGGTTAATGAAAATGGCCTGCAGGTACTGGGTTGCCTTACATTTTTTGACCAGATCGGCGCGCACCTGATTGCAACACAACCCGATTGCGCCGAAGGCGTTGCCGTATTTCGCGATATGCTATCAACCAGCATTGCGCAAATGGCATTATCGCTTTCGCATCGCATCAATACAGGCGACCTGTTGGTGCAGGCCCCGCACGATTTTTTCCAGAATATGGAACAGTGGGCATCATTTCGTGACCGCCCCTATCACCCGGTAGCAAAGGCCAAAATGGGCCTTACGACCAGCGATTATGCAACCTTCATGGCCGAATTTGACCAGGATATTCCCATGGTCTGGATTGCGGTGGAAAGCATGACTTTAATGCTGGGAGAAGAATTGAATAATAACGCCAAACCAGCCATTTCCGATTACCTTTTGACCGATGGTGAAAAGGCCGATCTGGATGCTGAATTGCAGGCAAAGGGCCTTGCCCAAACGCATATGGCGTTGCCGGTCCACCCCTGGCAGCTGGAAAATTACATCAAACCGCATTATGCCGCCGAACTGGCCAATGGCACCTGCCATATCCTTGATTTCCGGGGATATGTGGTTAAGGCGACGTCTTCGTTGCGATCAATGGCGCCGCGCCATGACGGGCAGCATTACCTGAAACTGCCCATGCATATTTTTTCGCTGGCAGCATCGCGCTACCTGCCCGCGGTGAAAATGATTAATGGCAATCTTAGCGAAACGCTTTTGCGCAAGGGTCTGAAACAGGATGCCAAATTGCAAAAGCGTGTTCATGTTTGCGATGAATATAGCTGGTGGGCCTATTTCCCCGAAGGCACCAGCCTGTTTGATGAACGACCCCGGCATTTATCGGCAATGGTGCGCACTTACCCAGCCGTTTTGGGTGATGAAACTTGCCGGTTGATTCCGATGGCGGCCCTTGGCACGCCCCTTCCTGGCAGCAAAGCGCATTTCTTTGACGAATGGCTGAAGGCCCGCGACCTGCCAGCAACAGCGGAAAATGTGCAATTGCTGTTTGCCGAGCTGTGCGACACGTTTTTTGACATCAATTTCCGCATGTTCCGCATTGGCATGCTGGCCGAAATTCACGGGCAGAATACCGTTCTTGTCTGGCAAAACGGGCAGGCACAGGGGTTGTTGCTGCGTGATCATGATTCACTGCGCATTTTTGTGCCCTGGCTGGAACGCAACGGGTTGGCCGACCCCGAATATCGCATCAAAAAAGGTTATGCCAACACCCTGTATCACGACCGCCCGGAAGATTTACTATTTTACCTGCAAACATTGGGCATTCAGGTCAATTTACGGGCGATTGCCGAAACACTGGCCGGGATTTACGACATACCGGTACGCACGATGTGGGCAACCATGAAAAAGGCCGCGATGCAGGCCCTTGATCGTGTGGGCTTTGCCGCTGATGATCGCGCCATGATTGCACATCACCTGTTTGACACACCAAATTGGCCCTATAAACAACTGGTGCGGCCAATTATTGCCCGTGCCGGTGGCCCCGGCAGCATGCCCTGGGGCAAAGGCGAAATTCAAAACCCGTTTCACACACCTGACAACACCTGATTAAAGCAAAAACGACATACGCCATGACACAACGTTTATCGGGACATGCCGGTTTATGGACATTACTTTGTAATGTCCTGATCGGCCCCCGCCCCCGAAAAGACCGCAAATATGCACGCACCCCGTTGCTTTTACTGGCAACGGGTATGGCATTTTTATGCACATTGCCATCACGGCCCGCCTTTGCCGATACCGCACCTGCCGGGCAAATTCGCACCATCACCCATGACATGGGCACAACCGACATCAAAGGCACGCCCAAACGCATTATCACCCTGTTTCAAGGCGCAACGGACACCGCCATTGCCCTTGGCGTAAAACCGGTGGGTGTTGTTGAATCCTGGGTCAGCAAACCGGCCTATCCCTATTTGCGCAACGCACTTGAAGGCACCGAATATGTGGGCCTGGAAACCCAGCCCAACCTAGAAAAACTGGTTGCCCTGAAACCTGACCTGATCATTGCATCCAAATTCCGGCATGAAACGCTGTATCCGCAGCTTTCAGCAATTGCGCCGGTGGTGTTCCTGGACGAGATTTTCGATTTCAAACACACCCTGACCCTGATGGGCGCGGCATTGAACCGCACGGAGAAAGCCAACCAGCTTTTGAACCAGTGGAATGCACGGGTTGCACATTTCAAAAAAGAAATGTCACAACGCGATAATATAAAATGGCCCATGACGGTATCGCTTTTGAATTTTCGCGCCGATCATTTACGTTTGCTATCGCATCGCAGTTTTTCCGGCCTGATCATGAACGAACTGGGGTTCGAACAATCATCCATGGCCGATACCAATAACTGGATTTACAAAAAGCTGACCAGCAAGGAAGCCCTGCCGATTATCAATGCCGATACGTTTTTTGTGTTTCTGCGCGCTGAAAACCCGGCCGTTCGCGAAAATTATGATGCCTGGCGCAGCCACCCGCTGTGGAAAGCCTTAAAGGCCAGCCGCAACCAGCAGATTTACGAAGTGGATGAAATCACCTGGAGCCTTTCGGGCGGCATCATGGGCGCAAACATGATCCTGGATGATTTATACCGGATCTATGATGTTTCGGCACTGGATGGCTAAATGACACAAACCCAACAGCCATCAACCACCAGCACCCTCACCCGCGAAACCACGGCCCTTGGGCTGCTGGTTTTGCTGTTTGCTGCAGCGTTTTTCGCCAGCCTGACGATGGGGCAATACCCGGTTTCGCTGCATGATGCGTTCAATGCGCTTTTTCATTTTGATGAAAATGTCGTGGAACAGATCATTGTCATCACCAGCCGCCTGCCCCGCACCATCATGGCGTGTTTTGTCGGTGCGGCATTGGGCATTTCGGGTGTGTTGATGCAGGCCGTGACCCGCAACCCGCTGGCATCGCCCAGCATTTTGGGCATCAATAGTGGTGCGATTTTCCTGATTGTGCTGGCATCCACGCTGGCACCACACCTTTCCATTCACGGGCTGATCTGGGTCGGGATGGCTGGTGCCGCCCTGGCGGGTGGCATTGTTTATCTGCTGGGCAGTCTGGGCAGCGGCGGGCTGACGCCGACGCGACTGGTGCTGGGTGGTGCGGCGCTCACGGCACTTTTTGTATCCTTTACCCAGGCGGTTCTGGTGGTCAATCAGGATGGGTTGGATCGTATTTTATTCTGGCTGGCGGGGTCGCTGGCCGGGCGGGATCTTGATAGTTTCCTTCCGGTTATGCCCTATATCGCGGCGGGTATAATCGCCAGCCTGTTTATCGGCAGGCATGTCAATATCCTGATGTCGGGTGATGATATTGCCAAGGGGTTGGGGCAAAACACTGCCATTTTGAAAATCACGATTGCGGGCCTGGTTATTCTGCTGGCGGGCAGTTCGGTTTCGGCAGTTGGCAATATCGCCTTTTTGGGGCTGATTGTACCCCATATCGTGCGCCTTTCGGTAACCGGTGATCATCGCTGGTTAATCCCGCTAAGCGGGCTTGCCGGTGCGGTATTGCTGCTGGTTTCCGATATCATCGCCCGCCAGATCATCATGCCAGAAGAATTGCCCATTGGCGCGATGACCGCCATTTTGGGTGCCCCGCTGTTTGTTTTGCTGGCACGACGGAATTTTGCCTATGGCTGATTTTTCCATTTCCCAAACGCCACCGGCACCATCGCAAATTACCAATCCCGCCCGGGGCAATGGCCCGGCCGTGGCAACAATTGCCATCATCACCCTGTTTGCGGCCCTGCTTGCCTGCCTGATCGGGCCGGAAAGTGTTACCATTGGCGATGTTTTTAACACACTAATGGGCACACAAAGCGGCCCGGCAGGTTTTATCATTCATGATTTGCGCCTGCCGCGTATTGCCATGGCGCTGCTGGTGGGGGCGGGTCTTGCCGTTTCCGGGCTGATTTTGCAATCATTGGTGCGCAACCCGCTGGCATCGCCCGATATCATCGGCATTACCGGCGGGGCATCGGTTGCGGTTGTGGTGTATTTTGGCTGGCTGGCATCAAGCATCAGTGTCGTATGGCTGCCGCTTATCGCATCTTGCGGGTCGGCAATTACGGCGGGGTTGATCCTGTTTTTGGCCTGGCGTGGCACCATCGAACCGGCCCGCCTTATCCTGATCGGTATTGGCATATCGGCGACTGCCGGGGCATTAACGACATTGTTGATGGTGTTTAGCTCGGATATGACCAATCTTTCGGCCTATATCTGGCTGACCGGCAGTGTTTATGGCGCCAACTGGAATGATGTTTGGCAAATTACCCCCTGGGTTATTGTACCGCTGATCCCGCTTGTCATGATGGGGCGTACGTTAAATACCCTGTTATTGGGGCAGGATGTTGCCATCAGCCTGGGTATTCCGGTGCAAATGGTGCGGCTGCTATGCCTGGGTGGCTGTGTCATCCTGGCCAGTGCGGCGGTGGCCCATGCAGGCGGCATCGGCTTTGTCGGCCTTCTTGCCCCGCATATGACGCGCCGCTTTGTCAAAGGCAGCATTTCCCTGCAAATACCGGCAACAGCCCTGATGGGCGGTTTGCTGGTTTTGGTCGCCGATACGGTCGGGCGCAGCCTTTTTGGCGCGCTGGACCTGCCTGCGGGAATTTTTGTGTCCGCAATTGGCACACCTTTTTTCATCTATCTTCTTTATCGCCAAAAATGAAAACAGTTTCCATGCCCTCACTTGAAAGCCAGGCCGTTACCCTTGGCTATGAAAACAACATCATTATTCGCGACCTTGATCTTGCCATTCCCGAAGGCAAAATCACGGTTCTGGTTGGTGCCAATGGCTGTGGTAAATCCACATTGCTGCGTGCGCTGGCACGGTTGCTAAAGCCCCTTGATGGCGAAATTTTCCTGGGCGATAGCCCAATTGCCAGAATGGCCGGGTCCGACATTGCCAAAAAGCTGTCGATCCTGCCGCAAGGGCCGGATGCCCCGGAAGAACTGACCGTTTATCAACTGATCCGGCAGGGACGATATCCCTATCAAAAGTGGTTGCGCGGCTGGTCGGCCGAGGACGAAGCCATGGTTGAACAGGCGATGCAGGCCACAGGGTTAGGCGACCTGCGCCACCGCCCGTTACAGAAACTTTCGGGCGGGCAGCGCCAGCGCGCCTGGATTGCGCTGACGCTGGCACAAAATACCGATATCATCCTGCTTGATGAACCCACCACCTATCTTGATATGTCCCATCAGGTGGATATTCTGGAACTGCTGCACAGCCAGAACCGCAAGGCTGGCAAAACCATTGTCATGGTGCTCCATGACCTTTACCTCGCCAGCCGCTATGCCGACCATTTGATCACGCTTCGGGACGGCAAAATATATGCACAGGGCACCCCACAGGACATTGTCACCACAGACCTTGTCCGTGCCGTATTTGACCTTGAATGCCAGATATTCCAGGACCCGCTAACCGGCACGCCGATTTGTATTCCGCTGGGCCATATTCAAAATGCCCGCCCGGAACATAATGTGCAGGATGGTCAGGATACCGCCCATGACGCGCCCTGATAAATCCGCCCCAAATGCGGCACCATCACCAGCATTTAAGGCGCAACAGGCGCTTGAGGCCCTTTGTGGCTTACAAACGCTGCCCGGTCCGTTACCGGAAAATACACGCGCTGCAGCCGACCTTCTTGATGGCGATAATTGCCGCAAACTGCTTGATGCATTGGGCCCGGTTATCGGTTCGCGCTCTCGCAAGATAACGGCGTCGCTGCTGTCAAAACGTATTGCCTTTCTGTTTACCGCAGGCGGGCTTTACCCAGTAAGTATGCATGATCAGGCGTTTGATATGTCACTTGGTAATTGCGTGGTTGATTACCGCCATGACGGCCATCGCTGGCAATCCGCCCTGCTGTTACGCACGCTTGATGGCATATCGGCCCCAGCCAATGATCGCGATGCCTGGCGCGAACACACGTGTAAAACATTATTTTCCGGCAACCTTGCGCCTATCTGGCAGGCGCTGCATGAGGCATCTGGGGTCAGCCTTTCGATTTTGTGGGAAAACACCGCTGTTCGTATTTTTTCGCTATATGAACGGCGGATGATGCGCGAACCGGATGCACAAAAACTGGCGCAGATCCGTGCGGATTTTGATTTTCTGTTGCGTCAGGCCGATAGCAGCATTTTTGGCACACCCAAAAACCCGCTGGGGTCGTTTTATTTCGATAAAACAAAAACGGCGGATGCGGAAATCAGATATCGCCGTACCTGCTGTTATTATTATCTGACCCCACCCAAGGAATATTGTTCGACCTGTCCGCTGCTGTTAAAACCGCGGGTGAAAAAACATGCATGAAATTAATAATATTACCGATGAAATATCGGACGAGATAATTGAATTTTTCCGCCATATCGATACGTCCACCATCGGCCATTTAACCACCGATGGTTACATCCCGGGGATTTCGGCGCAGACAGGCACGGCCCGCCTGATTGGCCGGGTGATGACGGTATCGCTGCCCAAAACCGATGGCGGTGTGCTTTATCATGCCCTGGTAAAAAGCAGACCGGGCGATGTTATCGTCGTTTCAATGCCGGAACATACAAACTATGCCTGCTGGGGTGAATTGCGCACAATTGCCGCCCTGATCAAAAATGTTGCTGGCATGATAACCGATGGATGCGTAACCGATATCGCGGCCCTTCGCGTACTCCCCTTCCCGGTGTTTGCCACCGGCATCAGCCCGATTACCACCTGCAAGCAGGACCTGGCGGGAACCATCAATGCGCCCATCACCCTTGCCGGACAGGAGGTTTTGCCGGGTTCATTGGCCATTGGTGATGAAGACGGACTTTTTATTCTATCCCCTGCCAAAGCCGCCGAAATTATGCAACCGGCGCTGGAGAAGCAAAAACGCGACGCGGCGAAGCGCGATGAATTGCTGGCAAAGCTGCGTGCTGGTTGATTCCCACCTACGCCGTCCCAATCATAAAACACCCGGCAATAAAAACGCCCCGCGATATCAGGATCGCGGGGCGTTTTCGTTTACTTATCGGGGCGGGGTCTGATTAAAAATCAATCGAGTAACCGACCGTCAAAGTCCGGCCACGACCCTTGAAGTAGCGTTCATCATTCGCCAATGCACTTTGCGAATAATAGGTGATGTAATCTTCGTTAAACAGGTTTTCGACCGACATGCTGACACGGCCCGCCGGCAGGCGGTACACAGCGGAAAGGTCAGCAATGGTATAGCCGTCGAAATCCATGTCCGCATTGTCGAACTTCTTCGAGAAGTTGTGCTGTACCTGGAAGAAGGTCGAGAATTTTTCCGTCCAGATGCTGTTCCAGCTTGCGATCAGGCGGTTTGGCGACACATTGAGACCGTCAAGATTGGAATCAAGCGACCCATTTTCATCGCTGTCATATTTGCCCTGCGAATAGGCGTAGCTCAGCCCGACTTTATTGTCGGTATTCACCCAGTACCCAACCGATGCTTCAAGCCCGCGAATACGGGTTTTCTGCCGTTCGACAAAGAAATCATCGCCCTGACGACGCAGGCGTGAACCCAGTTCGGCATTGGATTCATAAACGCTGATTTCACCATCCCAAACGGAATCATCATACCGCACACCGATTTCACGGTTATCGGTCACGATCGGTTCGAGATTAAGGAAGGTGTCCACATCCTGCCCGGTGGTGTTGATACCACGCAGAACACGGCCCACATCAGGCATGCCAAAACCTTCAGAATAGTTGGCAAACAGCGACACGGTTTCAACCGGGCTATAGGTAATGCCAAAATTATAAAGGGTTTCCTTAAAGGACGGGTTACCACCATCCACCGTTACGCCATTGGCCGATGCGACAGTCTGGAATGTCGGTACATCCAGTTCAGCGACTTCATAGCGTACACCGGAATGGAAGCTTAGCTTGTCGGTCACCTTCAACTGGCCCTGCACAAAAGGCGCATAATTGTAATAGGTGGTTTCCGGCACCCAGTCCCGGTTGGTCATGATCAGTTTTTGATCGGTGGTATCGCTTAATACGTCAAAGCCGGTCGTGACTTTAAGATGGTCATTAAACAGGCCATCCTTAATCAGTGTCACCTTGCTGCCCAGCTTGGTTGAATCCGCCTGGGACTGATCGGTGCCGTCCGGCGATAATGTTGGATCGACAAAGGTCGAGGATTTGGTGACACCAAAACGGCCTTCAAAATCCTGGTGATAGGCCTGGATTTTCAGGTCCATTCCCAGAAAATCGCTGTTTTCGTAATCAAGGCTGGTGGTGAAAACCTGGTTGCGCGGGGCTTCACCCAATGGCGTGCCCTTGGCCGATGTGGTCGGAATACCCGCATCACGGTCGCCCATCACGCTGACGTAATTCATTTTGCCTTCGGACAGGAAATAGTTGAATTCAACACCAATCGACTGGTCATCATCGATCCAGTAGGTGCCTTTGGTCAGCACGTCGTAGCTGCGTGAATCCATAAGATCGCCCTGGGTGTTATCCACGCCCACCGGGTCGCCATTGGCATCAAGATAAAGGCCCTGATCCTCGACCGTGGCCGACATCAGATAATCAAACTTTTCCGTCCCGCCGTTAAAACCGTAACCCAGTTTGTAGTTTTCGGTTTCATTATCAATCTGGCTGGTTGGGGTCGTTGTTTGCACATTCAGGTGCTGGTTAAAGGTGCCCGGCTCCGGCCGTTTGGTAATATAGTTGATGATACCGCCCGTCGCGCCCAGCCCGTGAATGGCATTGGCCCCGTGGATCACCTCGATCCGGTCAACCATCGAAAGGTCAATGGTGTGGGCTGAACGGCCCGTGGGGCGCAGCGGGTTGGATTGCGGAACACCGTCAATCATGAAAAGCGGCGTACGACCGCGAAATGTTTCGCCACTGCCCGTCAGTTTTTCACGCGCCGGGGTGTAGGACGGCAGAAGATTTGCCAATGCCTTGGATGAATCCGTTGAAATGGCCAGCTGCTGTTCGATCTGTTCCCGGGTTATCACCGTCACCTTTTGCGGTGAGGATTTTATGTCCGAATTTGTCCGGCTCGACGAGATGATGACCGGCGAAAGCGTGGTTGCCTCGTGCAACTGTTCGACTTCAGCCGCTTCTTCATCCTCGACTTTTGGTTTCTCGCTTTCAGATTGTGCGAAGGCCTGCTGCATTGCCAACAGTGAACAGCCAATCGCCAAAGCGGATGTCAAACCAAGCTTCTTCAAAAGAACCCCCTATGCAAATCCCTGTAGAATCTGCAGCAACCTACACACTCCCCAATAGCATTGCAAATAATTATGAGAATCTTTCGCATTTAATTTTGAAATGACACCAAACTGCAAAAACGCCCGATCCCTGCCCGCCCGAATTCCCTAAAACCGGCAGAAATCCACAGTTATTTGAATGTTGAATAGCTGATCTCGCCATCATTTTTCGGCAACATCAAAACACCCGGCACAAGCCGGGTGCTGAAAAATGCTTCTATGCATGAGCAGGATGCCCGATGTCTATCTTATGCCCCGAATTAAAACTCGGAGGTGCCACAAGCCCAAGGGGCCAGGCAGGCAGAATGGCGTTTTGCAATGCCAGGCTGGCCGGGTGGGTAAAAAGAAGCTGCTCATTGACGGCGCATTCTTCGACGATTTTGCCATCAGCCATCACCAAAACGCGCGAACAGAACCGTTCCACCAGCCGCAAATCGTGGGTGATAAACAGGAATGACAAGCCTTCTCTTTCCTGCAGGCGGCGCAAAAGCGCCAATACCTGAATTTGCAAAAGCAAATCCAGGTTGGAAACGGCTTCATCAAGAATGACCAGGCGGGGACCAGGTGCCAATGCGCGTGCAATACAGACCCGCTGCAGTTGACCACCGCTTAATTCTGGTGGGCGTTTGGTGAGGGTATTTTCATCCAGTTCAACCATTGCCAGCAATTCCCGCATCCTGTTTTGCCGGTCACGGGCCGACAAATCGGTTAGATGACGCAACGGTTCGCCGATGATATCGCCAATTGCCTTGCGCGGGTTCACTGCTGAAATGGAATCCTGAAACACCATTTGCACCGACCGGCGAAAATCGCGGGTGTCGGCAGTGTTCAGGCCACACACAGGTTTTCCAGCAAACTGAATATTGCCTTTTCGCGGTGTCTCCAGCCCCATCATCAGGCGGGCAAGCGTGCTTTTGCCACATCCGCTGCGCCCCAAAAGGGCCAATGTTTCGCCCTTGGCCACCGTCAACGAAACATCGCATAGAACCGGTTTATAGGGCCCGGAACGCAAAAGTGTTGCGGCTTGATAGCCATGCAAAACGTTTTGAATGGATAAAATGGTCATCAGGCGACCTCCTGCCCATACAGTGACAAATGGGCAGCCACCAGATTGCGGGTTATGACATGTTCTGGTGCGGCAAATATCTGCGCAACCGGCGCCATTTCGACGATCCGTCCCTGATCCATGACCGCAACATCATCGGCCAGGCGCGCCACCCCCCCCATATCGTGGGTTACCAGCAAAATTCCCATATTCCGACGGGTCACAAGGGTTTCCAGCAGATCAAGAATGTGTTTTTGCACCACCAGATCAAGATCGGTTGTGGGTTCATCCGCAAACAGGAATGGCGGATTGCCCAGCAGGGCAAGAGCGATCATTACGCGCTGAAGCATACCGCCGCTAAGCTCAAATGGATGTAACCCCAACATACCTGCCGGGTCATCCAGCCCGACATCGGCAAAGGCCGCGATAACGGCATCATCAAGCGATGCATATTCCACCCCCAACGCCTTCAGGGTTTCACGCGCATGGGCCCGCATCGTCATCACCGGGTTAAATGCACTGCGCGGATTTTGCATGATGGAACCCACCACCCTGCCACGAAGTGCTGCAAAGGATATTGCTTTGTCACCCAGACGGGCCTGACCCATTTCACGCTTCACCCCCGAGGGCAAAACATCAAGCCAGCCCGCACAGCTTATCGATTTTCCCGACCCGCTGGCACCAACCAAGGCAAGCACACGCCCGGCCTGAACCGAAAGCGAGAGACCATCCACCAGGGTTCGCAGTTTCCCGCCCTGATGGGTCGTGATGCGTAAATCCGACAGGGTTAAAGTTGATACCGGCATTAATGGGCGTGCTCCTGATCAAGGAAGGGATCAAGCTGGTCGCGGATTTTGTCGCCCAGCACGTTAAAGGCCATGACACTAAGAAACAGGGCAAGGCCAGGCCATAGCATTAATAACGGGTTGGTCCAGATGAACTGCCTAGCATCATTGATCATGACACCCCATTCCGCCGTTGGCGGTGCAACACCAAGGCCCAGAAACGACAGCCCCGCTACATGCAGCATGATGTGCCCGACATCAAGGGTCGCAAGAACCAGTAATTGCGACAGGGTTGCTGGCAGTAAATGGTCGATAAAAACCCGAATGGGGCCTGCACCGGCAAGCCGTGATGCCAGAATATAATCGCGCCTTACCGCCGATATCACGATGCTGCGCACAATGCGCGCATACCAGGCCCAGTGTGACAGGACGATGGCGACAATGACATTCACAAGCCCCGTCCCCAGCATGCCAATCATGAACAATGCCAGCACCAGTGTTGGGAATGTCATGAAAATATCGGTGATGCGCATAAGCACCTGATCAACACGCCCACCGATAAACCCGGCCGCACCACCAATGACAATGCCCAGCGCAATAATGCCAGCAAGGGCAACAGCGACAGAACCAAGAGATACCCGCACCCCGCCGATCAACCGGGCGAGAATATCGCGTCCCAAATGGTCCGTCCCCAGCCAGTGGCTGGCGTTCGGAGCCAATAACCGCTGGGTCAGATCAACCGTATTGGGATGCTGCAACGTAACGACAGGGCCAAATAAAGCCAAAAACGCCAAACCCGCCACCAGCAAAAGGGAAATGCGCACCAGAAAATTTGATGTTTGCCAGAAGTCCACAAGTGGCAAGGCCCTGCGTACTAAAACCTGACCTGCCATCATGCCACGTCCCCTGCCCCAAGACGAATGCGCGGGTCAAGCCAGGCATAAATGATATCAACCAGCAAATTGCACAGCACAAAAACCAGCACCATAACCAGCGTAAAGCACTGGATAACCGGATAATCCCGATTAAAAATTGCCGAGACGGCATAGCGGCCCACACCGGGCCAGCCAAAGATGCTTTCGATAATCAAAGTACCTCCCAGCAATTCACCAATATGCATGCCGGTCGCCGTTACGATGGGCAAAAGGGCATTGCGCAGGATATGGGCATGTTCGATACGCCGGGGGCCAAGGCCCCGTAACCGTGCGTAAAAGACATGCCGCTGACCTGCCACCTCCAGCATGCTGGCACGCAGCAGCCTGGCATTAATGGAAAGCGACATCAGCGCGATGGCAAAAGCGGGCATAACAAAATGCTGCCAGCCCCCACGCCCCATGGGCGGCAACCAGCCCAGTTGAATGGAAAGCAGCCAGACCAGCAAAAACCCGAGCCAGAAATTGGGCATTGATACACCCAGAAATGCAATTAAACGAACGATCTGGTCGGGGACGCCATTTCGATGTCGCGCCGCCCACATACCAAGGGGAATGGAAATACCCAGGGTCAGCAAAAGTGCGACCCCGGCCAGTTGCAGGGTTGCAGGCAGGTAATAAAGGATATCAGGCAAAACCGGGCGTTGCAGGGCATAGGAAATGCCAAAATCAAACTGCAAGGCATTCGCCAGCCAGTGAAAATATTGCTGCCACAGGGGCTGATCCAGGCCCAGCATCTGACGGGCGGATTCAAGCGCCTGCGGGGTTGGCGGCACCCGCGAAAGTCGCAGATAATCCATTGCCGGGTCACCGGCCCCCAGCCGTAACATCAGAAAAATAACCAGCGATGCCAGCAGCAACATGGGAACCAGCAGCAGCAAGCGCCGGATTACGAACCGAAGCATGATCATGGCGCTACCGGTGTGATTTTATCGAAGGGGATTTCGCTCGACATTGCGCCAAAGGGAATGTCGCCCAATGGCGGTGTGCTAACCGATATCGCACTGACATAGGTCAGCGGCAGATAAACGGCCTCGCGGTGCAGGCGGGTTAAAATATCGCGATACAGGCGTTTGCGTTCGCCTTCATCGGTTGATGTCAGGGTCTGGCTGATTTCGGCATCGATCTTTGCCTTGTCGGGCAGGCCAAGCTGCGCCTGATAATCGGCGTGGGATGGCACACGCATCGAACTTAAAAATGCATGCGGGTCATAAGGTGCGCCCCAGGTACTGTTGAAAATCATGCCAAAGCGGCCATCGCGCTGGCGGGCATAAATGCTGCTTTCTTCTTCGCCGACCAGAATGACGTCAAACCCGATGGTTGCCAGCTGTGCCTGGATAATTTCGGCAATTGATTTGGCAACCGCATCTGTGCCGACAAAGGCCAGTTCAACCCGCAAAGGCCGCGCATTTTTTTGGCGGATTTCATCATTGCCCGAGCGAACCCAGCCATCCTGCGTTAAAATATCCTGCGCCAGTTTGGGGTCATATTCATAGGGTGCAAGGCCGATATCGGCATAGGGAATATTGGGGGCAAAAAGGGTATCGGCCCGTTTTTGCGTGCCATACAGGACCGTTTTAATAATCAGGTCCTTGTCAATTGCATGGTTGATCGCAAGGCGAACCGCAAGGTCACGCGTTGCACCACGATTGGTGTTTAACGCCAGCATGCTGGTTTCAAGCGGTTGCGAAAGCAGGGTTTTATAAATGCCCATTGCGCGAAAACGTTCAAATGTATCGGGGGAGACCGGGCCATCGATGCCGTAAATCAGATCGATTGTACCGGTTTCAAAGGCGACCGCCCTGCTGTTCGGATCGGGGATGACGTTGACATTGATCTGTTCAAGGGCCGGTTTTTGCCCCCAATAATGGTCATTTCTAACAAAAACGTCTTCCTCGCCCGGGTGGCTTTCTTTCAATATCCAGGGGCCGGTACCAATGGGCGCAAGAATGCCGTTTTTCGTACCACCTTCAACAAACTGGGACGGCGCAATAAAACGAAACGGTCGTGGCAGGGCAAGTTCCTGCAGGATTGGATAATAGGTGTTTTTAAGTTCCAGACGGACGCGATACGGACCAACCTGCGTTACCGCGACAATCTGGTTGGCAAGTTCAAGCCAGCTATGGCGTTCGCGGTTTTCAAGAATGGCGTTGAAATTAGCCACGACAGCAGCGGCGTTGAATACTTCGCCATTTGAAAAAGTAACATCATCGCGCAGCGTGAAAACATATACCCGGCCATCGGCCGAAACCTGCCAGCTTTTGGCAAGCCAAGGCACGACGGTGCCGTCGGCCTGGTAATGCAGCAGCGGTTCGTAAACCATGTTTTGCGCAAACATCTGGTTGGGCGAATAAAGATGCGGGTTTAACGGCCCGACATTGACCGGCCAGGAAAAATTCAACACCTGTTTTGCCTGCGCAGCAGCCGTAAAGGCAATCCCACCCATCATTCCGGCCAGCAGCGCAAACATCAAAACCAATACCCGTCTTAACCCGGACCGCACACGCATCCTATTTCCCCAGCTGTATGAAGTTTTAAAAAAACTTCATACAGCTGGGTGTGCAACAAGGTCAAGCGATTGCCGCAATTAATTTTCTTTCGCAATTATGGGGGAACCTGTTTCGCAAACGCAGTTGGACAAACCGGAATTAACGAATGGCGTGTCCTTCAGCGAAGCCAGGGCAAACAGCAAGCAGCGCGAAACAGGCATGCTTCTTGGCGCAGCATAAACATGCGCCGGATTTTGGTGTTGCTCAGAAAAACTGCCTAATCAGAAAATGTTTTTGCCCGGTTGAAAAAATTCTCAACCATCATTCGGCAGGATTATTCACGCCCTTTTCCAGGCTTTTGTAAAAGCGGCGGATGGATAAATGCGACGCGCGGATATCAAGATTAACCGCCCAGCGCGCCGCAGCACGGTCGCGCTGTTTGACGGCATCAATGATATCGGCATGAATACGCACACCACTGGTAAATATCCGCTCGAACAGGGATACATCCTTACGGGCAGAGGCCACAATTGGCCCGGTACGCAGCCACAATGTTGAAATCAGATCCATGAGTTGCGGATAGCCGCTGGCGCGGTAAAGCTCGAAATGAAAGGCCTGGTTTCCGCTTAGGGCCGTATCAAAATCGCGCGCGGCAAGGGCATCTTCCATCCGGCTGTTATGGTCATTCAGGGCAGCAACCAGTTGTGCATTATTGGCCGCACCAGCGGCCCGTTCGGCGGCATAGCCTTCCAGTTGCATGCGAATGCGAATATAGGCTTCGTGTTCGGAAAAAAGATAGGGTGCAACACGCAGGGTGCGCGGGCCAGCCTGTTCGATGGCGCGTTCGGCAATCAGGCGCGCGATGGCCTCGCGGACTGGCATGGCACTGGTACCCAGCATATTGGCAAGCGCACGGATCGATACCTGTTCGCCGGGCAAAAATTCACCGCGCAGCAGCCCCAGACGCAGACTTTGATAGACACGCTCCTGAACAGTCGTGACATCGACCGGCGCAAGCACCGGTTTTGAAGTTTTGGGTAGTTCAAACGTATTCACGTGGTCGACGCCTCACAGGACTGCGCAAATTCAACCCGTTAAACCCGCTACGTAGCCCCATTAACAGGCCCTGCGCAGGGTTTGACAGGTCATGAAAAACTGTACTGACGCGGGCATTGTATGTCGAGTGGACAAGCCAAAGCAATGCGTTGCCGCGTTCGGGCAAAAACTTCCCCCCAAGTGTGATCACATATCTAATATCTTTACAGCTTGAAGCTGATATGCCTATAGTGAGATCAGTGCCGACCAAGACGCCGGGGAAAAACCGACGCAAACCGGCAAAACAGGCACCAAAACAAGTGTCATCTGGGAGGATACAAATTGAAACGCTTTACCAAGCTTGCGGCCAGCACCGCAGCCCTGTTGGGCACCTTTGCCCTTGGCGCCCAAACCCTTCACGCCGAACCCCTTAAAATCGGAATCATCGAAAGCCTGTCAGGATCGCAAACATCCACGGGCCGCCTTTATGCCAATGCCGTGAAATACGGCGTGGATAAAATCAACGCTGCTGGCGGCTTTAATGGCGAACCCGTTCAGGTTACCGAATATGACAATGCCGGTGGCGCACCTGAAGCCGCCGACAAATTCCGCCAGGCGGTTGCCGATGGTGTGGATATTGTTATTCAGGGGGCATCCTCGGCCATTGCCGGGCAATTGACGGAAAATGTGCGCAAATACAATATCCGCCATCCTGGCAAGGAAGTGATGTTCATCAATCTTGGTGGTGAAGCAACCGAACTGACCGGCGATAAATGCCAGTTTTATCATTTCCGCTTTACCACAACGGCCCCCATGCGCGTCAACGCGCTGGTCAATGCCCTGAAAAATGCCGGGGATCTGGGTGACAAGGTTTATTCCATCAACCAGAATTATTCCTGGGGCAAGGATGTGCAGGCCGCAGTCGAGGCAGCAGCCCCCGCTGGCGGCTATGACATTGTTGGCGAAGTCCTGCATGATGTGAACAAAATCCAGGATTTTGCACCCTTTGTCGCCCGCATCAAATCGGCCAACCCCGATACCGTCTTTACCGGCAACTGGTCAAACGACCTGCTGCTGCTTATGAAGGCCACGGGTGATGCCGGGTTGAAGGTAACCTTTGCTACCGCCTATCTGGACCAGCCGGGCAATATCGCCAATGCGGGTGCCACCGCACTGGGCCATTACATTGCCAATAACTATGACAATGCCGCCGCATCCAGCGATGAATTCCCCGAAGCCTATAAAGCCGCGACGGGCCATTACCCGATTTTTGTTGAAGGCCATTCCGCCTTTGCCATTGCGCAATTGCAACAGGCCCTTGGCACCCTTGATTTCAAGGGCGGTGATATAAACGTCACCAAAATCGCGCTGGCGCTGGAAAACAGTGTTTATGATTCCCCGGTCGGGCCGATTTCGGTGCGCAAGGAAGACCACCAGACCATCCGCCCGGTGGTTGTTTCCAAGGTTGTCAAAAACCCGAAATACCCGGCTGATGACACCGATATGGGCTTTCAGACCGTGGAAGTCATTCCCGGTGAAAAGGCAATCTATCCGGTTCAGGACAGCTGCAAAATGCAGCGCCCGTCTGAATAAAACCGACCTTACCGGTGCCTGGCTGGCACTATGACCAGCCAGGCTTTCCCAGCATCAAACATCCTGGATACTCCATGGAATTCGCGATCATTTCCACGCTGAATGGCGTGACCTATGGCCTGTTGCTGTTTATGGTCTCGGCTGGTCTGACCCTGATTTTCGGCATGATGGGCGTTCTGAACTTTGCGCACGCATCATTTTACATGCTGGGCGCCTATATCGCCTATGCCGTGTCATCGCTTTTCGGTTTCTGGACCGGCATTATCGTGGCCCCCATTGTTGTCGGCATCATCGGCATGCTGGTGGAACGGTTTTTATTGCCGCGCGTCCATGCCCATGGCCATGCTCACGAATTGTTGCTGACCTTTGGTCTGGCGCTGATCATTGAAGAACTGATCAAACTGTTTTTTGGCGATTTCCCCGTCAATTACCAGATGCCCGACGCCCTGCGCTTTTCAGCCTTTCATATTTTTGGCACGGGCTACCCGTTTTACCGGATGCTGATTGGCGCGGTTGCCATCATCATGTTTACGGTTCTATGGCTGCTGCTGACGCGCACACGCACAGGCATTGTGGTGCGCGCCGCCGAACGCCTGCCCAACATGGCCGAAGCACTGGGTCATAACATTCCCGTCGTATTCATGTTTGTTTTTGGCACGGGTGCGGCCCTTGCCGGGCTGGCCGGGGCCGTTGCCGGGGCGTTTTACCCGACCAACCCCAATATGGGCCTTGAACTTGGCGTCATCGTCTTTGTCGTGGTGGTTGTCGGTGGCCTTGGATCACTTAAGGGGTCGCTTGTTGCCTCCCTTCTGATCGGGCTGTTTTCATCCTTTGCCGTGGGGCTGGACTGGTCGCTGGCCGGTGCGCTGGACATTGTCGGGCTGGGGGACTGGGCACGGTCCATTGGCGGCCTTATGACGCTGGAGCTGTCGTCTGTCAGCGCCACCATTCCCTTTGCCCTGATGCTGGTAATCCTGCTGGTGCGCCCTGCGGGCCTTCTGGGGGAACGTAACTGAGATGACATCCATGCGGAACATTTTCATTATTGCGGTGATCCTGGCGCTGCTGGTTGCCATACCGCCCTTTCTGGGTCTTGGCTGGCAGAATGCGCTGGTCAATGTCCTGATTGCCAGCCTGTTTGCCCTTGCCTTCAATTTGCTGATCGGCCAGGCCGGTTTACTGTCATTTGGTCATGCGGCCTATTTCGGGGTTGGTGCCTTTGCCACCCTGCATCTGATGCTGGCCATTGAAGACGGGCTGGTTTTTCCAACCCCGCTTCTGCCCCTTGCCGGGGCACTGGCCGGGCTGGTTGTAGGGCTGATTGCCGGTTATTTTTCCACCATGCGATCGGGCGTTTATTTTGCCCTGGTCACATTGGCAATTGCCGAGCTGTTTCATTCGCTGGCACCGCATCTGGAAGGCATTTTTGGCGGCGAAGCCGGTGTTTCATCCATGCGCATGCCCTGGACCGGTTTTACCTTTGGTTCCATCCTGGAAGTTTATTATCTGACGCTGGCCTGGGTTGTTGTGTGCGGGCTGGGCCTGTGGGCCTATACCCGCACACCTTTTGGCCGCCTGACCCTGGCATTGCGCGACAATGAACAGCGCGTGCGTTTCCTGGGCTATAACGCCCATTCGGCCAAGGTTATTGTCTTTGCCGTATCGGCGATGGTTTCTGGCGTGGCCGGGGCATTGCAGGCAATTTCCTACGAAACAACAAACTATTCCCTGTTTGCCAGCGGCGTTTCCGCACAGGTTGTTTTGCAAACCTTTGTCGGTGGTTCTACCGTGTTTTTTGGCCCCGTCATTGGCGCAACGATTTTCACGCTGTTTTCATTTCTGGTGTCCGATCTGACGCGGTCCTGGGTTTTTTATCAGGGGCTGATTTTTGTTCTGATCATGCTTTATGCCCCCACCGGCATTGGCGGGGTTGTTTACCATCATCTGCGTCATCGTCACCAGATCGACTGGTCAAAAATGGCGGCACCTTACGGGGTTGCAATTTTTGGTGGGCTTCTGATTGCCGCAGGCACGGTATTTTTAACCGAAACGGTCGGTATTCTGTTCGGGCAGGAATATGCAATGGCCCGGCAAACCGCCGATATGGGGTTTCCGGCGTTTGAACTGTTTGGTGTTGCCTGGCAACCCGCAGGTATTTTGACATGGCTGTTGCCTGCCATCGCCCTTGCCGGTGGGTGTTTCATCCTGACCCGTGCGCGCCGCCAGATCGACCACCTTTGGGCGCAGGCCGGTAAAAACGGTGATGAAACAGCCAATAGCGCAACCGACGCCACCATTGCCGGGGGTGCAAAATGACACAGCAAAATTCGCAGCAATCCGCCCTGAAACTGGCCAATGTCAGCAAGTCATTTGGCCCGATCAAGGTTTTGCAGGGACTAAACCTTGATATCCGCCCCGGCGAACGCCACGCGGTCATTGGCCCGAATGGCGCGGGTAAATCGACGCTGTTTAATCTGATATCGGGTATGTTTGCGCCCACGTCAGGCGATATCAGCCTGGCGGGAAACAGCATTGCCGGGTTGGCACCGCATAAAATCAACCGGGCCGGGCTGGCACGGTCCTTTCAAATCACGAATATTTTTCACCGGCTAAGCGTTTTTGAAAATCTGCGCATCGGTGTTTTGGCCCGTCACAATGTGCGTTTCGGGCTGTTTCGATCAGTCGGGCGGATGCGCCGGATAAATGATGAAACCGCCGAAATCCTTGAACGTGTCGGCCTGCAGGCAAGGGCGGATAATCTTGCCGGTGATCTGACCTATTCCGAACAGCGCGCCCTTGAAATCGGCATGACCCTGTCAACCGGGGCGGATGTGATCCTGCTTGATGAGCCAACCGCAGGCATGTCGCGCGAGGAAACGGCAAAGGCTGCCGATCTGATCCGCAAGGTGACAGAGGGTAAGACCCTTCTGATGGTTGAACACGACATGAGCGTCGTTTTCAGCCTGTGTGACCGGGTTTCGGTGCTGGTTTACGGCAGCATCCTTGCCACCGATACCCCACATGGCATCAGCCAGAACCGTGACGTTCAGGAAGCCTATTTGGGACAGGAGGAAGCATGAGCCTGCTCGAAATTCAGGGGCTTCACGCCCATTATGGCAAAAGCCATATCCTGCATGGCATTGATATGCAGGTCGAAGAAGCCAGCATCGTTTCGCTACTGGGGCGGAACGGTTCGGGCCGGTCTACCCTGTTAAAGGCAATGATGGGCCTGGTGCCGCCAACGGCAGGCACCATCACCCTTGCCGGGCAGGCCATTACCGGCAAGCGCCCGTTTGATATTTGCAGGCAGGGCCTGGGTTACGTGCCCGAAGAAAGGCTGGTTTTTCCGAACCTTACGGTGGCGGAAAACCTGGCAATGGGCGGCCAGAAAGGCGCACCGGGCGCACATAAATGGTCCATCGACGAGATGTATGACTATTTCCCGCGCCTTAAAGAACGCAATGCCATTCGGGCGGGTTACCTTTCGGGCGGGGAACAGCAAATGCTGACCATTTGCCGCTCGCTGCTTGGCAATCCGCGTGTGCTGCTGATTGATGAACCAACCGAAGGGCTGGCCCCGAAAATTGTCGATGTGGTGATGGAAGTCATCCTGGATATCGGCCGGCGCGGTGTTGCAGTTGTGCTGGTTGAACAGAAACTGACCATCGCCCTTAAGGTCGCCCAGAAGGTGATGGTCATGGGCCACGGCGAACTTGTCTATAGCGGCACCCCTGACGAACTTGAAGCATCCCCCGATGTCCGGCGCAACTGGCTTGAAGTTGCCTAGGCAGGATGCATTCCCATCATGATTGAACATAAAATGAATATGATCGAACGTTTGAAACCGCGCCCCGGCCTGCGTGTTCTGGTTACGGCCGGTGCATCGGGGATCGGGGCAGCAATTGCCCGTGCGTTTCTGGAAACCGACGCATCGGTTTTGATTTGCGATATCGATAAAGACGTCCTTGCCGATTTTGCCGCGCAAAACTCCACTGTCTTTACCCTGCCCGCTGATGTGTCCGATGAAACGCAGGTCGATGCCCTGCTTGAACACGCAGCAGCAACGCTGGGCGGGCTTGATATTCTGGTCAATAATGCCGGTATTTCCGGCCCGACCGGCCCGATTGACGCGCTTTCCATCGATGAAATCCGCAAGACCCTTGATATCGATTTGATGGGGCAGTTCCTGGTGCTGCGCCGGGCAGTGCCGATGCTGCGCCAAAGTGGCGATGGCGCCATTATCAATATTTCATCGGTTGCCGGACGGTTGGGATATGCGCTGCGCACGCCTTATTCGGCCGCGAAATGGGGCATTGTCGGCCTGACACAAAGCCTGGCCAAGGAAGTTGGCCCGGATGGCATTCGCGTTAATGCGATCCTGCCCGGTGTTGTGCGCGGGGCGCGGATTGAAAATGTCATTCGCGCGCGGGCGGAATCCCTTGGCATCAGCTATGCCGAGATGGAAGCACAGTACCTTTCCCTTATTTCCCTGCGACGCATGGTCGAACCCGAAGATGTGGCCGGTACGGCCCTGTTTTTGTGTTCGCCCGCCGGGGCCAATATCTCCGGTCAGGCAATCAGTGTCTGCGGCAATGTCGAAACAATCTGAACGATCATAAAGGAAAACTGACATGGCAAAGGCTTCACGCAAGGTTATTGTTACCTGCGCCATTACCGGGGGCATTCACACCCCCAGCATGTCCCCCTATCTGCCCGTCACCGCCGATGAAATTGCCCAGCAGGCGATCGAGGCCGCCGAGGCCGGTGCCGCGATCCTGCATTTGCACGCGCGCAACCCCGAAGATGGCCGACCGACCCAGGACCCCGCCGCCTTTGCCCGATTTTTACCGCGCCTGAAACAATCCACCGATGCGGTCCTGAACCTGACCACCGGTGGCAGCCCGACCATGCAGGTCGAAGAACGCCTGCAACCTGCCCTTAAATTTGGGCCGGAGGTCGCATCGCTAAATATGGGGTCAATGAATTTCGGCCTTTATCCGATGCTGGGCCGCTATGAAAAATTCCAGCATGACTGGGAACCGGAATATCTGGAAAAATCCCGCGATGTTGTTTTTCGCAACACCTTCAAGGATATCGAATACATCCTGCATTCATGCTCGGGCAATGGCACCCGGTTTGAATTTGAATGTTACGATACCAGCCATCTTTACACGCTGGCGCATTTCCGTGATCGCGGCTTGGTCAAGGGGCCGCTTTTTGTTCAAACCGTGTTTGGCATTCTGGGCGGTATTGGCACCCACCCCGAAGATGTCGCGCATATGAAACGCACCGCTGATCGCCTTTTTGGCGATGATTATGTCTGGTCGGTGCTGGGTGCCGGGCGTTATCAAATGCCGATTACAACAATGGCGGCATCCATGGGGGGGAATGTGCGGGTTGGCCTGGAAGATTCCCTGTGGGATGGCCCGGGACAATTGGCACAATCGAACGCCGCGCAGGTTCGCCGCATCCGCCAGGTTCTTGAAGGGCTGGGTCTTGAAATTGCCACCCCCGATGATGCACGGAACATCCTTTCGCTTAAGGGCGGTGATCAGGTCAATTTCTAACGCCCCCTGTCCGCCAGCTATCGGTTGGGCAATTACATGATAACGAAAAAGGCACGGTTACCATCACACCGTGCCTTTTTCATCGAACCGCAACACTAACCTTCGTTGCGGCGGGCCTTAATCGCCAAAACCTGCCGCAGGCGGGTATCGCGTTCGCGGATCAGATCCTGTGTTGGTCGACCGGCATAGGATTTTTCAACAGCTTCGCTAACCCGGATTTGCAGGTCTTTATCTGGCATTGGCGTTCCCAGATCGGCCCATAATTTTTCCTGCATACCAGCAAACATATCCCAAAAACCTGGCATGCCCTTTTCGCCACCAGCCAGGCGATAGGTTAAAAACGGCCCCATCAATGCCCAACGCGCGCCCGGGCCTTCGCTTACCGCGCGGTCAATATCCTCGGCCGAGGCAACACCGCTTTCCAGCAAATGGATGGCCTCGCGAAAAATTGCTGCCTGCATGCGATTGGCGATATGGCCATAAATCTCGCGGTTCAGTCGCACCGGGACTTTGCCAATGCCTGCATAAAATTTTTCTGCCTGCACCAACACGGATTCCGCCGTTTGTTCACCCCCGGCAATTTCAACCAGCGGCACCAGATGCGGCGGGTTAAACGGGTGCCCCAATATCACCCTTTCAGGATGGGCACATGCCGATTGCATATCCGTTACCGATATGGCCGACGAACTTGATGCAATCACCACATCGGGCCGGGTTGCAGCATCGATACGGCGCATCAGCTCGATTTTGGCATCTACCCGCTCGACCGCATTTTCCTGCACAAAATCCGCATTTTGGCAGGCCCGTTCCAAATCATCGGAAAATTCCAGCTTCCCCCGCTTGCCAAGGGCAAGTACGGCTTCTGGTAATGAAGGCCAAAACCGTTCTACCGCATCAAACAGGTCCGGCCCGGCACCGGGGCGAATATCGGTTGCCACCACATCATGGCCGTGGGCCAAAAACAGGCATGTCCAACTGGCCCCGATAATACCGGTGCCAACAACGGTGATGTTCCCTATTTCCTGCATGATTGCCAAATCCTCCCTGACATGTTTTTGCGCCATGTCATCGGGTTTTGCAGCACGCCGTTGGGTTACGGCCAGGCATGAAACGGGCTGCAAAATTAAAATCAGAACCAGATGAAAATTTGCGCTTTTTGATCTGGTCTGATTTTAACTTATTTGCCGGAAAAAAGGAATTTTTGCCTTGGGTAAAATATTGAAAAATTTGCGATTTTTCGCAGATTTCGCCCTATTTTAATGCATCAAATGCTGGTCCAAAAATCAGGCAGGCAAACGTGCCATCCAGGACTGGATAATTTCGGCAACTTCGGCTGAATTTGTATCCATCATCAGCATGTGGCTGTTACCGTAAATGCCATGATCGGGCAAAGAAAGCACTTCGATCAGCGGGAAATTTCCGGCAAAATTGCGAATATCTTCGCGCATTTTTACCCAGCGGGCATTTTCCTCGATCAGGTCACCCAAGACAATCAGGGTTGGTACAGGCCATTCCGCCGCCGCAATGGCAAATTGCGAAATTGCCGCTGGTTCCAGCAACACAAGTGCCGATATCAGCTCCGGGTGGCGGGCCGCAGCCTCCAGGGCAAAGACACATCCCTGCGAATGTGCCATCACAATGGCGGGGCCGGTTTGTCGCAATTCTTCAATATAGGCAGATATTATAATATCGTCTGTCTGCGTCCATCGTGGCACCATTTGGGCGGCGAATTTTTCCAGCGATGCCATTGGAAAGGCAATATCTTCAAACGCGAAATTCTGCGCCCGTGCCGTTTCACCATTGGGCAAATGTTTGCCAAACCGGAAACGTTCAAACACCGTTTCCAGGGTTTGTGAAATGGGCGGTTCCCACACATCGGGGATGGGGGCAAAACCAGCGCGCCCGCGTTCAACCGCGTCGCTGACATAAACATCCCAGCCGAAATTCAGGAACATGTCGCGAAATCCGACCCGGCCATCCGGTGTGGTTTCCCAACAGGCGCCGGTCAAACCGCCGCCATGCCACAATAATAACGGGGTTTTACGTTGTGCCGGGTCTGGCAGGAAATATTGCACATACATCTGCCCGACAATGTAGGACCCGTTCGGGTCAATCGCAGCAGGGCGACCAGTGCGTGTTAGCTGCACCATACGCGGTTCGCCATCGGTTAATTCGATAACGTTTCCGCCAATATGGAAAGACCCCATACCGCGCAGTTTCAATGGAATGTCACGATTTTTCGTTGATGAATTTTGCATTTTATCTTTTGGGCCTTAATACCCCGCACCCGCGATGCCATCGCGGGTGCGGGCCACATCAAATGCCCCTGGCACCACAAAAAAGAATGACAATCAGCCCAACGGCCAGCCCGATACCCGCAACCCATGGCCAGATGCCATAGGGCTGATAGGTATGTTTGTTATTGGGGTTGCTCATTTTTTAAATTCCTTGGCTCTTTCCAGTCATAAAAGCACGGCCGTTACTGGGACAACAGGTCTGGCAGCCACAGAACCAGATCGGGAAAGGCGATAAACAGGCACAGAACCACAAACTGGATGCCGATAAAGGGCAGCACGGATGCAAATATCTGCTGAAGCGTGATTTCCTTTGGCGCGACGGATTTCAGCCAGAAACACGCTGGCCCGAAAGGTGGTGAGAGAAAATAGATCTGGATATTGAGAACAAACAGAATGCCAAACCAAAGCTTTGCTTCTGTTGGTGTCAGGCCAAGATCAGGTGCCAGTGCAACCACAACCGGGGCAAAAACCGGCACCGTGATCAACACAATCGCGATCCATTCCATGAAAGTGCCAAGAACCAGCAACACCGCCATCATGGCAATCACAATGCCCAGTGCCGGCAAGCCAAGATCAAGGAACATTTCGCGCAGATAATCGCCACCACCAACCAGGTTGAAGATACCGACAAAGGAAATTGCCCCTAAAATCAGCCACATGATAGTGCCAACCATCGACATGGTTGAAACAAGCGTATCGCCCAAAAGGCTGGTTCGAAAGAGCCGCCCGCGCAAAAAGGCGATCACCAGCGCGCCAATAACCCCGACAGCCGCACTTTCGGTTACCGAAGCAATGCCACCATAAATGGACCCCATGACACAAAAAATCAGGGTGACCGCCATGGCAACGGAAATCAGCTTTTTGCGTTCAAGGCGCTTTACCGGTGCCTTTCCATCCCGTGCGGCTTCTTCGGCGGTTGGTGCCAGTGCGGGGTTAAGATTAACCCGTACCAGGACATAACCCGCATAACACACAGCCAGCAAAACACCGGGCACAATGCCGCCAATAAAAAGCTGCCCAATGCCCACTTCGGCCGACAAGCCATAAACGATCATGATGATTGATGGCGGAATAAGCGTTGCCAGCGCACCGGATGCGCAAATCAGCCCGATTGACAGTTTCTGATCATAGCCAAGGCGCATCATCTGCGGCAGGGCCACTAGGCCCAGCATCACGATCTCGCCGCCCATCACACCGGACATGGCAGCAAGGATTATTGCCACCACTACGGTTTGAATGGCCACGCCACCCCGCAAATTCCCGGCAAAAACCGACATGGCATCAAACAGGTCTTCGGCAACGCCGGCACGTTCCAGAATGGCCGCCATCAACACAAAAAACGGCACCGCAACAAGGGTATAGTGTTCCAGCATGCCAGCGGCATTGGTCGACACCAGATAAAGCCCGCGCGGCCCGAAAAAGCCAATCGCGATCAGCACCGAAACCGAAAGGGTAACAACACCCAGCGGCATACCCGTCATCATCAGCGCGATCAGCAAAACCACCATGATGATGGACAAAGTCCCAAGGTCCACCTTACGCAAAGCCAGTGCCTTGGACGGATCAAGCATCTTGCCCAGATGGGTGACAAAATCGGTGATAATGGCAAAGGGGCTGGCATCGCCAAACAGGGCCACACCCAGCCCGGCAATGAAATAGACCGCCAGGCAAATTGCCAAAACCTTGACCAGCATTTTCGCCAGTGCCGATTTCACCCCATCATGCAGGTTTGCCACCAGTTGCAGCAAATAAAGCCCGGCACCCAGCGCCAGAAAAACGCTGGTTAATGTCGGCAACGGCGAGTTAAACGCACTCCCGGTACGTTCAACCTTGGCAATGGCGCCATAGGCATGGCCGGTGGCATCACTTAACAGCAGGAACAGGGCAATAATGCCCACAATCATGCCAAATATCTCAAGGCCATGACGCACCGGTTTAGCAACGATATCGCTTAAAACCGTAATGCGGATATGGCCATTATTTAACGTAATATAACCGGCAGAAAACATCCAGGATGCCGCAATCAGCGTCATCACAACTTCAAAGGCCCAGTCGGTCGGCGCATGAAGGATATAACGCGATCCGACTTCCCAAAGGGTTGCCAATGCCGCCACCAGAATGGTCAGCGATGTGGCAATACCGCTAAATCGGCTGATATGGGCGACAATCCCCCCACGGGTCTGGGCCGCAATTTCCTGGCCATCAAACCCCTGTTCTTCATAGTCCGGTATTTGTGAAGCGGGTGCATCACTCATTTCTGAAATTATCCTGTTGGCGGCCCCGGTTTGGGGCAAGGCAGCATATCAGGCCCGAATGGCACATATGGTTTCTGGAACCATCCGGGCCAAAGGGTCAGTCATTCGCCAGAAGACCAATGCTTTTCAGAAATTTCACATGCGTTTCATAGGCTTCACCAGCCAGCTTTGAACTTTCCGCAAATTTTTTCCATTCGCCCATCGCAATTTCGCGGAAGGCATCACGGTCCTTTTGCGACCAGTCGATCACTTCAATATCGCTGCCGGCTTTATCTGCCGCCACAAGCTCGCGATCCTGCTGGTCAACTGCGCGGCGCAAATCATTGGTTGCTGCTTCGTACCAAACCGTCAAAATATCCTGGTCGGCCTTGGACAGGTCATCCCAAACGCTTTGCGACAGTGTAAACTGCTGGAACGGGGTGGAATGGATACCGGGGAAAATCGGGTATTTGGCAATGTCATGCATGCCATTGGCTTTGTCGTTTGAATAGGCCGAATTATCCGCCGCATCAATGATGCCCTTTTCAAGCGAGGTATAAACCTCGGACCCTGGAATGGCGACCGGGGTGGCCCCTGCGGCCTTGAAAACAGCCGATGCCAAACCTTCGGGTGCGCGAATTTTTTTGCCCTTCAGGTCTGCCACCCCACGGATCGGCACCTTGGAAACAAAGGCTTCACGGGAATAGGCGCCACAGCCCACAACGTGAACATCCAGGCCTTCTTCATCATAAATCTTCTGCAGCATTTCGCGACCACCCCCGATCGAACAAAATGCCTGGGTCTGATCGGCACTGTCATAACCTGCCGTCAAATCACCCATCAGGGCAAAGGCCGGATCGCGACCAGCGAAATACATTACCGATGTATAATCACCATCCAGAATACCCATGGATACGGCATCGGGCGTATCACGGTGCGGCACAACGGCACCATTTGGCAAAAGCTCGATATTAATGCGGCCATCCGTCATTTCCGCCAGTTTGGGGATCCATTTTTCGTTCAGATAACGCAGGCTGAAATGGCTTGCGGTTGCGGCGGTCTGAATTTTCAAATGCAGGCCTTCTGCGGCCTGTGCCAGTGTTGCCAGCCCCATGACCGAAACGGTCGTGCAAAGGGCAGCCAAAATTCTTGAATGCTTTTTCATCGTTCCTCCCGACAGGATGCCCACAAGCAAACCAGCTTGCCGATACATCCATTTTCCCTGAACAGGTTTCTCTTTTCGACAGGGGAACCGTGGCAGATGGGCCAGGTCATAGCGAATAAATATTTCAAATACGAACTATACCGAAAATGATATAGTTCCTCCAGCACACACTAGGAGGCCGCAATGAATGCCGACTTGATGCCCTTTCTGCGCCGTATGGATTTAAACTTGCTGGTTACTTTTGACGTACTGATGCGCACGGGATCCGCAACCGAAGCCGCACAGTTGCTTAATAAAACGCAACCAGGTGTCAGCCGGGATCTATCGCGCCTGCGCGAAATTTTTTCCGATCCTCTTCTGGTCTGGAATCACGGCCATTTTCAGCCCACCGAACGCGCGCTGGAATTACACCCAACCGTTCGCGAAGCGCTCAGCACCCTTGAAGCCGCCTTTCGCCCACCCGAAAGCTTCAACCCCGCCCATGCATCCGGGGTGGTCAATATCGGGCTTGGCGCACATTTGGAAACGGTCCTGGCGGGGCCGCTATTGCGAATTCTCGCGCAAAAGGCACCCGATGTTATCCCGCGTTTGCACCCGGTTCATGGGGCCTTTGACCCTGACCAGATCGATAACAAACAGCTTGATATCGCGATTGGTCTTTTTCGCAATATCCCCAAACGGATCAATGCCGAGGTGCTTTTTTCCGACACCCGCGTTGCCGTGATGTCAAAAAACCATCCGCTGGCCCACCGTGCCGAAATTGAATTGCAACATTTGATGGAATATCGCTTTTTCGCCTTTTCCAACATGTTCCAGCAACGCACCAATTTTGACGAGGCTTTGAAGCGTACTGGCTTTCAGCTTCCATTTTCGGCCTATCTTTCGGGATTTGGCATTACCGGCTACGTACTTGAAGAAAGCGACTATGTCACCACCATGCCGTATGTCGCCGCACAGGCCCATATCCGCCATTTCAACCTGATCCATCGCCAGTTACCCCCGGCCCTTCAACCCGTCACCTTCTATATGATCTGGCCCCGGCGCCTTGAAAGCGACCCGCTGGTAAACTGGGTTATCACCCTGCTGAAGGAAGTGACCGCACAAGAAGTTACCAATACTGGCACCCGATAAAACCAGTTTAACGAACGCCTCTATGCCAGACGCAATCTGGTTGAACGCTTCTTCTACCGTATGAAAGACATGAGACGACTGACCGTCCGATACGAAAAGTATGCTGAAAACTTTCTCAACATGGCCTACCTGTTCGCCATCAGATGTTGGTGCAATTGAGTCCAGACTCCAAAAAACCTGGAAGACTAACACCTTCGCCAGAAGTCTGTTAACAGCCACGACGCGGCTGGCGAGGCCCTGTTTTCTATCTGAAAACAACATGGCACACAGATTTCAGGTCAAATTATTTGAGGAATGGTCAGCCTAACCCCTGTTTCGCAATAAAGACTGACCATTCCCCGTTAAACCCACCGGATCAGATCGGGAAAATGACCGGCAGCAAAATCATCGACACGATAAAAACAACAATGCTGACAGGCAAACCACAGCGCCAGTAATCCCGGAAACGATATCCCCCCGGCCCCATAATGATCGTATTGTTATGATGGCCAATCGGTGTCAGAAAATCGGTCGAAGCCCCTATCGCGACAGCCATCAGAAATGCATCGGGTGCCAGCCCGGCACGGTATGCCAGTGCCATTACAATAGGGGCCAATACAATAACCGCCGTAACATTATTCAGAATTGGTGTTATTGCCATCGCCAGCACAAGGCTAAAAGCCAACAGCCACATCGGACCAGCACTGCCCGCAATTTGCAAAAGATACCCCGCCACAAGTTCGGCCGTGCCTGTTGTTCGCAATGCCTCGCCAATCGGAATCAGCGCTGCCAGCAGAACCAGAACCGGGCCTTCGACACGGCGGTATAGATCACGGGCACTGGTCACCCGGGTTAACAGCATCAACGTCACGGCAGCGACAAAAGATATCGCCGGGGTGGTTATGCCGCTGGCGGCCAGAATAATCGCAAAAGCAAAAATCCCGACAGCCCACAAAGCAGCCCGTGGACGCAACCGAATTGTTCTTGCGGCCAAAGGCAATAATCCCAGGTCGGAAATTGCCGTATCAACCCGGGATGAATTACCCCGAAATATCAGGATATCACCAGGCATCAGCGTTGCATCGGCAAGCCGGCCATCAAATCGTTTGCTTTGACGCGCCAGTGCCACAATATCGACCTGCCAGCGATCCTTTGGTTCAAGCGTATGAAGGTTACTGCCCTGCACGATACTGTCAGCCGGCACAACAGCTTCGACCATTTCATCATCATCGGATAAAACGCCAATCTGGCCAGGCAAACGAAATCCATAGCGGTCACATAACACTTCCAGCACGTCAAGATCGGCTTCGATAATCACCAAATCATCAATTTCGAATGTTTGCCGGTTTTTCGGGGCAAAGACACGCCGGTTATCACGCACAATTCCGTGAATTCTGATGCAGAATGCGCCCTCAAGCTCCAGCACCGACCCGTATTCGGATATGCCGTTTGCACCGACACGCAATTCCGTCAGAAACCTGACGGCTTCCCGGGTTTCACCATCATTAAGATCACGCCCCGGTATCATCCGCCATCCCGCAGCAACAAGGAAACTTACCCCGGAAACCGCAATAACACTGCCTACGGGCCAAAAATCGAACATGTCAAAAGGCTGGCTGACAGCTTTATCCCGGATTTGCGAAATAATCAGATTGGCCGGGGTCCCGATCAGGGTCGTCATCCCGCCAAGAAGGGTCGCAAATGATAACGGCATCAGCAAATATCCGGGATGCTCGCCCCGCCGCGCCGTTGCGGCAAGGGCAACGGGCATCAACAGGGCCAGTGCACCGATATTATTCATAAAGGCCGAAAGAACTGCGCCCGTCGCACAAAATATCGCAACAAGGGACCAACGGCTTTCAAACCTTTTTGAAAGCAACTGGCTTACGGGTTCCATCGCCCCGGTGGCAATAATGGTGCGCGTGATGATCAAAACACCTGCCACTGTCACAACCGCACCATTGGAAAAACCGGCAAAGGCATTGTCCTGCGGGACAACCCCTAAAACAATGGCCGCAAGCAGGGCCAAAACGGCAACCAGATCATATCTGAAACGATCGCTTGCCATTGCGGCTATCGCTATCACAATGATGGCGACAAGCGCCAGTTGCTCAAAATTCAATTGCCGCTCCGTGACATGCCTTTATTCGGGAAACAGGGCATATTTGCGCAACTGGATTTCGACCCGTGCGCCAGTCGTCAGATTACGCCAGTTATCGTCATTGTGCGACAATGCGATATCAAGCCGGGCATTCCAGCTATCAAGGGCTACATCCATGACAACAGCCGGGCCTGTCGCCCTTATATCCCTGACCAAACCGGTCAGGGCCTGGCCATTTTCCTTTGCAGCAACACGAATGTCATGCGGCCGGACATACAGGCGATAGGCACCATCCTGTTCAATTGTGGTATCAAGCGCGATGGGGCGTCCGGGCAGAAGAATCTGCCCGTCCGTCACAATGACAGACAGCTTGTTCACATCGCCAATAAACTCGTAAACAAACGGAGACACCGGCGCGTCATAAACATCGTTTGGCACGCCAACCTGGGCAATTCGCCCCTCCTCGACCACAACAACCCGATCCGCCAGGTCCAGGGCCTCTTCCTGGTCATGCGTCACAAAAACGGTTGTGTGACCCGTTTCGTCATGCAGTTCGCGCAGCCACTTGCGCAAATCCTGCCGGACTTTTGCATCAAGCGCCCCAAACGGCTCGTCCAACAACAATACCGATGGTTCGATAGCAAGGGCCCGCGCCAGGGCAACGCGCTGTTGCTGGCCGCCGGATAACTGTGAAGGGAAGCGATCCTCGTACCCTGACAATTTCACGAGGGATAAAAGGTCCCGCGAACGGGCAACGATTTCATGATCATCTGGCCGGCTGTTTTTAGGACGGGCCCGCAAACCAAACGCAATATTGTCAATCACCCGCATATGCTTGAACAAAGCATAATTCTGAAACACAAAACCAACATTGCGTTCCCCGACCGACAATTTTGATGCATCACTGACATCAAACATGATCTGCCCGCTATTGGGAAATTCCAACCCTGCAATCAGCCGCAACAACGTCGTTTTGCCTGATCCGGACGGCCCCAACAGGGCAACCAGTTCGCCAGATTGTATATTCAGGTCGATATTGTGCAGGGCAGTTTGCCGGCCATAGTCCTTTGATACATTCCGAATATCGATTTGCATGACCACATAACTCCTTATGAACGGTGACCAGGGGCAAGGTCGTCGCCATGGCGCCATTCAAGTATGGATTTCAAAATAAGGGTAAAAAGCGCGATAACCGCCAAAAGCGAAGCCACGGCAAACGAAGCTGAAAATGAATATTCGTTGTACAGAACTTCAACATGGAGCGGCAGCGTATTGGTGACACCTCGAATATGCCCGGACACAACCGAAACCGCGCCAAAATCCCCCATGGCACGCGCACTACATAACAATACGCCGTAAAATAGTGCCCATTTCACATTGGGAAGGGTTACCTTGAAAAACGTCCGCCAGCCACTTGCGCCAAGCGATAACGCGGCCTCTTCAAGGCTGTTGCCCTGGCTTTCCATCAGGGGGATCAACTCTCTCGCAACGAACGGAAAGGTTACAAAAATTGTAGCCAGAATGATGCCTGGCGTTGCGAAAATGATGTCGATATCAGCCCGGTCCAAAATCCCGCCAAACCAGCCGTGATTGCCAAACAGCATGACAAAGGAAAGCCCGGCAACGACTGGCGATACCGAAAACGGCAAATCGATAAAGGTCACCAGCAGGCTCTTGCCGCGAAAATCGTGTTTGGCAATTGCCCATGCCGCCGCAAGGCCAAATAAAATGTTTAATGGAACGGCGAAGATGACAACGGTAATTGTCAGCTGCAAAGCCGCAAGGGCATCGGGCTCGACCAGTGCAGCAAGATAGGTTCGCCAGCCAGCGGCCAGTGCCTCGGAAAAAACAATCACAAGTGGAAGAACAAGAAATATCGCCAGGAACGAAAGGGCCGCGAAAATCAGCAACCATTTGACGATGGCGGGCTCCCCTCTTCCCTGCTTGTAGGATCCGGAAGAAAACATATTTTTGCTCATTGGGTTAATTGCCACTGCGTTTGCGGCTCCAGGCCTGCAGCAGATTGACGATAAGCAACATGGCAAACGACATCACCAGCATGGTGGTTGCGATCACTGTTGCGCCATCATAATTGAATTCTTCAAGGCGAATGATGATCAGCAACGGCGCGATCTCGGAAACATTCGGAATATTGCCCGCGATAAAAATAATGGATCCGTATTCTCCAATCCCGCGCGCCAGCGCCAGCGCAAACCCCGTCATCAGGGCCGGGAACAACACCGGAAAGATCACCTTTCTGAACGTGAACAGACGCCCCGCACCCAAAGAAGCCGCAGCTTCTTCCAGACGGTGATCAAACTGTTCAAGCACAGGCTGAACCGACCGCACGACAAACGGCAGGCCGATAAACATCATCGCAATAACGACGCCAACAGGGCTATAGGCAACCCGCAGGCCTGCCATCGCCAGAACCTGGCCGATGGGACCGTTAGGAGAATAAATTGTAACAAGCGCAATGCCCGCAACGGCAGTGGGCAGGGCGAATGGAAGATCAATCAAAGCATCGACGATTTTCCGTCCGGGAAAGCGATAGCGCACCAGAACCCACGCAATCAGGAACCCAAAAATGGCATCAATCACTGCTGCGACAAAAGCAGCACCAAAACTAAGCCAAAGCGCGTGCAATGTCCGTGTTGAGCGGATAATTGAAAGAAAATCGCCCCATTCCATACCGACTGATCTGGCAACAATTGCAGCCAGCGGCACCAACACAATGACACCCAGATAGGACAGTGTGAAGCCAAGCGTGATCCCGAAACCCGGGATCACGCGCTTCCTGCCACGTTTACGAATGGTGACAGTCATTTTTAGTTGCTCTGATAGAGCTGATCAAATGTGCCGCCATCGGCAAAATGATCTTTTTGTGCCTTGGTCCAACCACCAAAGCGATCTTCAACGGTAAACAGCTTTAATGGGGGGAAACGCTTTAAATCCTCGGGGTCGGCGTCCTCCGGATTGACCGGCCGGTAATAATATTTGGCCGCAATTTTCTGACCTGTCGGCGAATAAAGGTATTCAAGATAGGCTGTTGCAATGTCACGTGTCCCATGATCATCCACGACCTTGTCAACGACAGATACAGGTGGCTGGGCCAGAACGGACTCTGACGGCACAACGATCTCAAACTCGTCACCAAGTTTTTCAAGCGCGAGAAAGGCCTCGTTTTCCCACGCAAGCAGAACATCACCAATGCCGGTCTTGATAAACGTGTTGGTTGATCCACGCGCACCCGTATCAAGAACAGGTACGTTTTTATAAAGCTTGGCAATAAATTCCCGCACCTTCTGTTCATCACCGCCAAAATTGTCTTCTGCAAAAGCCCAAGCCGCCAGATAGTTCCAGCGTGCCCCACCTGAGGTTTTGGGATTGGGCGTTATAACCTGCACATCATCACGGACCAGATCGCCCCAATCCCGAATATTCTTTGGGTTACCGTTGCGCACCAGAAACACGATGGTCGAGGTATAAGGTGCAGCCCCGAGCGGTAGCCGTTCACGCCAGCCAGGATTAATCCAACCGGTGTTTTCAGCAATGGCATCAATATCGGCAGAAAGGGCCAGTGTAACAATATCGGCTTCCAAACCGTCGATGACCGAACGCGCCTGTTTTCCCGACCCGCCATGGGACATGCGAATTTCAACGGATTGGCCCTTTTCGGTCAACCAGTGCTCGGCAAAAGCCTTGTTGAATTCGCGATACAGCTCACGGGTGGGATCGTAACTTACATTAAGCAGGGTCACATCGGCCGCATTGCCTGGTGCCACTGAAACGATTGTCGATACGGCAAAAAGCGCCACACCAAGGAGGCCTCCCCGCACAGATTTGATCGAACTATCAAGCATCATGCTTCTCCATTTTTGCCGTTAGCTCTTTATCTCTATCTATTAGGTAGACTTAATCAACATAAAAATGACAAAACTGTGGTGAATACGTATTCACAGTGATTTTGGGTATTAAAGCATTTTGCCTTTAATTCAGGCGACGGTGGATGTTTTTTCGTCGCCACTGTCGGCAAGGGCATCCTTCAACGTCGTCCGTTCAAGAATGGCAACAGTTGCCTCATAGGATTCAGCAAAGACACGACGAACACGACAATTGGTCTCGTCACGGCAGTCATCACAGCGCTGGTAGGCCATTTTGCTCAGGCAGGATAATGGGGCAATTGGCCCTTCAATAAGCCGGACAATCCGGCCAATCGAAATTTCTTCTGGCGCTTTTATCAGCGTATAGCCACCCAGCTTTCCCCGGCGACTGTTGATCAATCCCTGATGCTTCAAATCCAGCAGGATCTGCTCCAAAAACTTCTTCGGGATCGCTTCCTGCTTTGCCAGATCGGCAATTTGCATGGCTTCGCCAACACCGATTTCCGCCAATGCAATCATCGCCTTAACAGCGTATTTTGTTTTTTGTGCCAACATGTTCTTACACCGATACTCTACCTAATAGGTAGAGATATAACACAAATCTGCAATGACGTTCAATGGCGCAGGATAAATGGTCATCTTGCGTGCCCCTACCGGCCACCAACAAAGCAATGCCTTATAAACACGCCTGTGGCGCGAATTTTAAAAGGATGCTGAAATATATCCGATATCACCCCACCTGGTTAAAACCGTGAAATTTCTCCCAGAAAGAAACAGTGGCGATTACATGAGACTCTGTAATCGCCGCTGAAACCAAAATGGGTATGGTAAAGGTGAGGTTACGGTAGCCGGTTCCCATCCGGCCCAAAAATGTGCATTTGAGATGGGCGGACGCTTAAATAAACGGTATCGCCGGATTTAAGCTGGGTATCCACTGGCTGCTCAATAATGATCGGTTCGTGACCGTCAATCTGTGCATGTACCAACGTGGCGTTACCAAGATACTCTACCAGCCGGACGCTTGCGGCAAGCAGACCTTCGTCCTTGGGAACAATCTCGAAGCTATCGGGGCGAACGCCACAATAGTGCGCTTGGGCCGGAAAATTCAGTCTGCCCCGAAGTTCAGAAAAATCGTTCTCCAGATCAAAAATATTCATCTTTGGTGTGCCAATGAACTGCGCTGCGAAAATGTTTTGCGGTCTTTCATACAGATCACGCGGGGAGCCAACCTGCTCTATTTTTCCGCCGCGCAACAAAACGATTTTATCGGCCAGCGTCATCGCCTCAACCTGATCATGCGTCACATAAATCATCGTACGCTTTAGTCGGCTATGAAGTTCTGATATCTGCGTCCGCATATGAACACGCAGTTCAGCATCGAGGTTCGACAGTGGTTCATCGAACAGAAACGTCTCTGGCTGCCCGACAATCGCACGGCCAATTGCCACCCTTTGCCGCTGACCACCAGAAAGCTCGCGGGGAAAACGTTCAGTAAGCTTTTCCAGTTGCAACATGGTTACTGCCTGGTTCACGAGGCTATCAATTTCTGCCTTCGGCGTTTTGCGAACCTTCAGGCCAAAGGCGATATTTTCGCGAACACTTAGATGCGGATAAAGCGCATAGGACTGAAACACCATCGCGATACCGCGCTTTGCCGGTGCAATGTCATTCATTCGCTCGCCATCAATTGCAAAGGTGCCATCCGTGATATCTTCAAGGCCGGCAATCATGCGCAATAAAGTCGACTTCCCGCATCCAGACGGCCCGACAAAGACACAGAATTCGCCATCTTCGATGGTCAAATCGATACCCTTGATCACATCGACCGAACCATAAGCCTTTTTAAGCCCCTTTAGTTCAAGTTTTGCCATGCCTCACTCCACACGCCCGAACAGTTCGAGCCTTGGCGTTTCCCGGATTTCTTTGGGCCAGGAAAGTGGAATGCCAAAGCGGTTGGATAAAAGGCCCTGGAAATTTTCCAGCGTCTGTGGCGTTTCACGCACTGTACGCGGCTCCAGGCTATGTTCCAGGCAATAAGCCGCAAGCGCACCAACGCTTTCCCCGATGTTCCATTCAACCGGGTGCAGGCGATAACAACCATTGGTAAGGTGCGTAGTGCCGATGTTTTTACATGCTGGCAGCAGATTTTTAACCCGCTGGGGAATCAGGCTTCCGAGTGGAATCTGGAACGGCCAGTTTGCAATATCAACATAATTGCGCGGCGCAGTGGATGGATGCAGATCGATACGATAGCTGCCAACACCAACAGAATCATCGAATTGTTCCGCACCGACCAGGCCGTCACGGGCATCGATCCCCACATGGTTTTCCGTAACCGTGAACAGCGCCTTGATACGGCGGCTTTCGCGGATATATGGCGCAATTGTCAGACCATCCAGGGTACCCATTACGTTGCCGGCTGGCTTCAAACCACGATAACCGTAACCCCCGTCATGACGTGGTGCCTCGGTTTGCATCCAGTACAGCATCGATAGTGAAAGTTGGCGTGCACCTTCCAGATGCTTCTTTGCCTCTTCCGGGGAAACACCAACAATCGGGCCATCGCAATAGTCAATCTGTGGCCAGTTGACCAGGCAAATATCGGAACTGTACTGGTCACCGGTGTGATTGCGGCGATAGAAAATCCGGCGATAGTGCCAGTTATCCGGGGCAAATTCCGCGTCACTGTCGCCAACAAAAAGCGGCCGGTTGTCAGGCTCAAGTGTTACCGGGTTCGGCCCCACAAAGGACAGTTGCTGATCAGGCCAGAAGTCGAGCTTGTAATTACGCCAGTAGTCGTAATCACGCGGGCGATCAATCGTATGATCTTCATCGGGGTGATAGCTCATGGCAAAACACCAGCTTACGGCCTGCTGATCGTTGGGATCTGCTTCGCCCTCAAGCGCGGATGGTTCACCGGTCTCGGCCCGGCTTTCCGCACCAGTCACATGTTCAACGTCACCAAGTTCAAGCAGGTCACCGAGTTCGGTTGCATCGATGAAATATTTCCCGGTCAGAAGCATTTCACCATATTCAGCTGACATCACAGTAACAGATGCAAAACTGTCGTCTTTGCTTTCGACCGCAATTGCCTTGGTATTAAGAAGAACCGTTAGACGGTCCGTTGCAAACCAGGGTGCAAGCAGGGCGTCAATCGCCGCAACACCCGCGCGAGGTTCGGCACAGATTGGCGAAACATTGCCGCTTCCGGGATTAAGGTTTTCAGATGCACGTGCCTTGTCCGTCAAAGGATAGTTTCGGCGATAATATGCACGGATTTCCTGACGAAGCTGCTTATAGCTGGCGGTAGAGCCGACTGTTTCTATCCAGGGGTTTTCATCGGGCGGAACAGCCTGCGTTGTCAATTGACCGCCAAGCCATTTGAATTCTTCGGTCAGGATAACGCCGTACCCCATCTTCAGCGCTGAAAGCGCGGCAGCAACACCGCCAAGTCCGCCCCCGATGATAACGATATCAGAGTGAAGTTCTTTCATTTTCAACCTTTCACGCCAGACATGGCGAAACTCTCGACGATTTGGCGTTGGGCCAAAATGTAGACAATAAGCATTGGAATGACGGCAAGCGCGGTTGCTGCAAGTTGCAGATGCCAAAGCGGCAGGCCGTATGTGTCGGTAAAATTTGCGAGCGCCAACGGCAGCGTAAACAATTCGATATCGTTCACGAAAACCAATGGTTCGAGGAACAGATTCCAGGAAAACAGGAAGGTGATGATACCAACGGCAGAAAGCGCGGGCTTTGAAAGCGGCAAAGCGATTTTGAAATAAACCCCAAACCGCGAAAGGCCATCCATGCGCCCCGCTTCTTCAAGTTCACTGGGCAGCGCCAGAAAATACTGGCGCATCAGAAACGTTGCCATCACCCCCTGGGAGCCAAATAACGGCAACAGGATCAGTGGCATATGCGTGTTCATCAAACCCAGTTCTTTCATCAGAAAGAAGTTAGGGATGATTGTGACCTCCTCAGGCATCATCAAGGCCGATATCAGCACCAGCAATATGAAGGCACTGCCACCAAAACGCAGACGCGCCAGTGCGTATCCCGCCATCGAGGAAATCAACAGGGTTGCGATGGTCACGACAATCGCAATATAGAGCGAATTGAAATATTGCCGGGCAAAAGGCTGATAGGCAAAAACCTCGGTGAAGTTTGACCAATGCACTTTGACCGGAATAAGGGACGAAGATGCAAAGACATCGGCCTGCCCCTTAAGCGCACCTGACAACATCCATAAAAACGGAAATACAAAAGGAACCGCCAGTGCGCAAAGGCCAACAATCCAGCATATGCGCGTGATTTTCTGCTGTGTTCTGTAGTTCATTTACGAGATGCCTTTAGTACCATTTGTGCGATCGTTAGCATCAAAATCAGACCAAACAGGACAACGGCGAGGGCCGCGGCATAACCGGTGTTAAAAAACTTGAAACCCTGTTCGTAGATATAAAAAGCCAGAACCATTGTGCCGTTCTGTGGCCCGCCCCCTGTCATCAGATAAATGTGGTCAAACACTTTCAGAGAACCGACAACCGTAATCACCATGATCACAAGTGTCGTAGGCGCCAGGAGAGGCCAGGTAACCCGGCGAAAAATTTCCCAGCCGCTGGCTCCTTCGAGCCTCGCTGCTTCCGCGTAATCGCGTGGAATGGATTGCAGGGCCGCAATATAAAGGATCATGTTCAGCCCGACCGTCTTGAGAACACGGGTAACAATGACTGAAACCATTGCCCAGTCGGGTTCATGCAGCCAGTTGGGACCATCAATACCAAACAATGACAGCCCCTGATTAACCGCCCCGCTTTCATGCTGCAGCAAAAAGGTCCAGATGATGGCCCAGGCCACAGCTGAGGTAATGACCGGGGCAAAAAAGACAGTGCGAAAGAACACTGCACCGGGCCTTGATTTTGACAAGGCAAGAGCGAGCCCCAATGCCAGTGCCATGTTCAAAGGCACCAAACCCGCAGCAAACACCAGGGAATTGATCAGAACATCCCAGAAGGTTTCATTACGGCTCAGGGCATCAACATAGTTTGCCATCCCGACAAACCGCGACTGCTGGCTAAGCAGGTTCCATTCGGTTGTGCTGTAGTAAAATACTGCAATCAACGGGCCGATGAAGAAAATCAGAAATCCCGTCAGGATCGGACTTACGAAGAGCCATCCGGTTACGGCCTCTCTGGTTTTAAGCGAGAGGGACGGCCCTTTGCGGAGAGCGGACATGAGCGCTTCCTTCGAAGGGAGATTGGGTGTTCATCCTGCCATCACCGCCGAAATATCCGCAGTGATGGCAGTTTAAAGGAAAATTTTCAGAAGAAGCCTGACATCAAAGCAGCGGTTGAATGCTGCCGCAAAGCTTCTTCATAATCGCGGCAATGTCAGCGTTCTTTGACCAAAGAGCATCAAAATTCGAGCGTGCTGCGGCCTCGATCTGCGGGAACCGCTTGTGACTTGGCAGGACCGAACCGTTTTTAATTCCCTGTGCGACGAATGCCATCTTTTCCGGGGTAACTGCGGCATTGCTGGTCAGAAAACGATCAGCTTCGAGAACAGATTTGCGGGCGGGTGGGAAAAAAGCCGCCATTTTGGCAACATTTTCCTTACTGGTCATATGGGCAAGGAATTCGGCAGCCAGTTCCTTGTGTTTGCCCTCGGCAAAAGCAACAACAGCAGCCTGCCCAACGGTTGCGCCACTACCGGCCGTCCCTGCAGGAAGAGGTGCGATTCCCCAGTCAAAAGTCGCATCCGACAACTTTGAAACACGGGAGATCTGGGTCACGGTCAATGCAGCCTTGCCCGAAAAGAAGTCTCCCTGCTCACCAGGGGGAACAGTCGAACCATCTGCATAAACCATGTCATGGAAAAGCTGAACGGCCTTAACCGTTTCAGGGCTGTCAAGCTTACAGGTATCACCGTCCCACGCTGCACCCCCATATGCGCGAATGATCGGCACGAGGGTATGCCAGACACGGCTTCCATACCCCTGGCCATCAACCGTTTCAAAACCCCAAACGCCCGATGATGCATCACGAAGTGCCTTGGCGTCGGATTTAAGCTGTTCCCACGTCCAGGTACCGTCTTTTACGCGCGCATCGGGTGTTTCAAGGCCTGCGGACTCATAAAGGGATTTATTGAAATAAACCAGGAATGGCGACGTTGAGAACGGAATACCGTAAATCGCACCGTCTGTTTCCCAAAGACCCATGGCAGACTGAGAAAAGTCCCCATAATCGTAACCGTTTGTTGACTTGAGCGTTTCCGAAACATCCGCCAGGGCACCAGCATCCACAAATGCAGGCGCGGAATTTTCCAGAAGCCAGCCAAGATCAGGAGGGTTTCCGCCCGCCATTTGCAACGTGATTTTCTGAACGTAATCACCAAACGGAATCGTGTCATATCGTACAGTTACATCGGGATGGGTGGCTGTGAAACTATCCGCGATTTCGCCAAGCATCTTCAAATGGGCTTCGCTACCTGTCCAAACCGTAAAGCGCAATTCCTCCGCACTTACGGAATTTGCGCCAAATCCAAGCGCCGCCATAGTTGCTGCGGAATAAATTAAGCGCTTAATCAACAAGTCAGACATATCCTGCTTCCTCCCTAATTATAATTGGATTCAGATTTTTCTGAGCGTCGTGCCCGGAACAAAGCCACATGGAAGGGTGGCTTTAAGTGGACCCTGATCTGGCGTCCTGATCCGTGAAATCAGGTTTCGGACAGCAAGTTCGCCCATCTCTTCACGGGGAACCGAGATACGAGTCCAGCGATCCACATCAGCAGAACGGTTCAAAGGTGCAGCAAGTGCAACGATGGAGATGGTGCCAGGAATAGTTCCATTCTGTGCGGCAACCTGCCGCTCCAGTGCTACTGCATGCTTGAAGGTTTCAGTCAAAACAACAGTATTGCCATCTTCCAGACATTTATGCAGCCAGTCGGCATCAATATCCTCGGCAGGCAGTCGTTCAACTGCAAGGGTCAAACTGCTCCCCTGCTTCTGAAGAAAACCCGCTTCGCGATCCATATTTTGCTCACGAACCTGGGGTGCACCAACAAACTTCAGTTTGCGATGGCCATATCGGGCACATCGGTCGACCACATCGGAAACAGCGGCCGTGTAATCAGCTGCGACCCAACTAAGGTCGGCATCCGGCATATCCCGCCGGCCAATAGTAACAAACGGAAACCCTGTATCATGAAGCTGCTTAAGCTCTCTCTTGTCAGGTTCTTCCCCTAACAGGATTGCACCGTCGGCAACTCCCATGCGGCTGGCCCCGTTTGGGAAAATGCTGCGCGGCCCGCGTTCAAATGACGAAGAGGTAAACAGCAACAAATCCTGTCCCAGTTGCATGGCGCCGCGCTCAATTCCCAAAAGGAAGGGATAGAAAAAGTTTTCGCTATCAGATGGAAATATTGCCTCGTAAGTAAACACGCCAATGATGTTGCGCTTGCCGCCTGCCAATGACTGGGCAACGACATTGGGTGCATAACCCAACGTTTCCATTGCTTCGCGCACGCGTTTTTCCGCATCTTTACCAACCCGGATTGTTTTACCCGGCTTTGACGAAATAACAGCGGACACAACAGCGGTAGATACACCGGCCAGTGCAGCAACATCGCTTTGTGTGGCGCGTTTAACGCGTTTCAGGCTTTTCGTCACAACCGATCCCCAAGGATAATTTAATTAAGCGCTTAATCAACATGATTATGCGTATAATCATGTTGCAGGCTACTGTCAACGACAATGATCAACCGTGGGATCAATTCCGCTAGGGGGAAGGACCATAAAAGGCATTTAATGGCGAAAAACCGGCTTAGTGACGCGCCCCTGAAAACCGGCCACCTCAAAACCGAACTTACTTTTTCTGCCTCAATTGCTAGACATCCCTGTTTTGAGCAAAATACTGGGCTGGCGTGCTACCCAGGGCTTTTTTAAACATTGTGATAAAGGCATTCACGGACTCATATCCCAGCGCAGCTGCAACATTCTGCACCGCCTCTCCGCTGGCCAGTTCCCGCAGAGCAACAACAAGATGCAGCTGCTGTCGCCAACGCCCAAAGGTAAGCCCGGTTTCCAGTACAATTAGACGGGCGAGCGACCGCTCGCTCATCGCAACATGTCTGGCCCAATCTTTCAGCGTGGTTCGATCCGCAGGGTCAAGCGTTAAGGCATCTGCCATCAGCTTGATTTTCGGATGGCTGGAAATTGGCAGATTAAAACGCTCTCGTGGCATACAAGCCAATTCATCAAGCATGACACGCACAAGCCGCCCCACATGGCTATCGGGCGGATACGCGCAGCAATCCCGGGCCAGCCGATCAATCATTTCGCGGATCAAAGGCGAGATCGACAACGTACAACAGGTATCAGGCAAATCAGCCGCCCCTGGTGCAACAAACAGATAATTAAGGCATGCGTTCGCCGTGGCACGCGCGCTATGCGGAACATCGCCGGGAATCCAAACCCCGCAATTGGGTGGCACCACCCAAAGCTCATTACCTGCGCGACAGGTAACCGCCCCGCGCAAGGCCAAAATCAACTGCCCTTTGCGATGCACATGCAAAGGTACTTCACCAGCGTGGTCCGAAAAATCCAGCTTATAGGCGACCGCAGGCACAAGCATGAGGTCAGGATCAAAAACAGAAACAGCAGATCGTAATTCCGTCATGAGAATGGCAGTTTTTAGTGATTTTATGTCATAATATCGAATTTATTAGTTTTTGCAAATCATTCACAATCGCGAGCATTGAGGACAACACGCTCCAGGAGGCCCCTTTTGACCCAGGCCATAAAAATTGGATTAAACTTCTTTTGCTCTCCCACCCTGAAGATTGATGCAAACGCAATCCTCTTTTCCGCCAAAACCTTTATTGCGGCGATGCTGGCCTATTACATTTCGCTCCGGGTCGGGCTGCCCCGACCGTCATGGGCGATCATATCGGTGTATATCGTTTCACAAACCTCTGCCGGTGCATCCCTTAGCCGGGGTGTGTATCGTTTTGCAGGCACCTTCATCGGGGCCATCGCAACCGTAGCCATCGTCCCGAATTTTGTGAATGAACCGATGTTATGCAGCCTAATCCTCGCTGGCTGGATTGGTTTGTGCCTGTTCTTTTCGCTCCTTGATCGCACACCCCGCGCCTATGCCTTCGTTCTTGCAGGCTACACCGCAAGCCTGATCGGCTTTCCCAGCGTACTTGATCCCGGTGCGGTTTTCGACATTGCCTCCTTGCGCGTACAGGAAATTTCCATCGGTATTCTCTGTGCTGTCCTGATCCATCGTTATGTCCTGCCAAAACGTATGACGGGCGTCTTTACCGCTAAACTTGCAACAACAATGCAGAGCGCGCATCGATTGGCGCGGGATGCGCTAAATGGCACGCCAGAAGAAAACCGAAACGACCGCAAACAGCTCTCGCTTGACCTGCTGGCGCTTCAGGATCTGGCCACCCATCTACCCTATGATCCGGCCCCTGTCATACCCCATCGCAGAATTCTGCGTCTTATTCATGATCGCCTGGCGCGGTTGCTCCTGCTTACGGCAGAAATTGAAGAACGTATTCATTTTCTGCATCATAATGGCAATATTACCCCTGCCGAACTTACCCGCCTGATCCACGATGCCAGAACATGGTGTACACTCACCGATGAGGCCGATGAGGGCGACACACCGTTTGATCTGATCGCGTACGCACGAGCCGTACAAAAACAATTGGCGAGAGAAACGGCATCTTCGGCTGAATTGGTTGGCGCAAACCTTGCCGGCCATCTTGCAGAGATGATCGGCCTACTGCACGACTGCAAGCAATTAAAGTTCAGCGTTACCCTTATCAATCCTCTTCGGAACACAAGATTGCTGCATGGTTCCAAACATGCCGGGGGTTATGTTTATCACCGGGATCCCCGGCTGGCCGCTCGTGCTGCACTTGGCGCCATTACAGGCATTTTGTGCGGCTGTGCATTCTGGATATGGTCAGGCTGGCCGGAAGGGGGAACTGCCGTTTCCGTACTCGGTGTCTGTTGCAGCCTGTTTGGCAATTTCGATACACCGGTGCCCTTTGTTGTCAAATACACCATTGGCACGTTGTATGGCATCGTCTTCAGCCTGTTTTACAGTTTCTTCATCCTGCCGCAAGTTACGGATTTCGCTGTTCTTGTTGCGGTTCTCGCACCGGTTTTCCTGCTCGCGGGTTCCCTTCAGGCACGTTTGCCCACCATGATGACCGCCCTTGGTATTACCCTGACCATTCCAATCCTGTCAGGCCTCGGCACCAATTATTCAGGTGACTTCGCCGCTTCGCTCAATATTTCGATCGCAGTCTTGGTCGCTGTAAGCTTCGGGGCGCTAAGCATGTCCATATTTCAAACAGTTCGCGCTGACACTGCGATCAAAAGACTGCTCGCCCTTAGCCGACGGGATATCGGACGTCGCGCGCTGGGCCATGCCCCCAACGAAGCACGCTGGATCAGCCTGATGATAGACCGGACAGCCTTATTACAGCCCAAAATTCGAGCATCCGGCAAGGCCTACAGCTCTGTCCTGGAGGACACGATGCATCATCTTCGCATCGGCCATGTCGCAGGTCAGCTCCATAAAATGGTTCCCCTGCTTCCGCTCGAGGCAAGAGCGCCGATAAAAGACCTTCTTTTAGCAATGGCAAACTATGTAAATCCCAGAAAGCCAGCACAAAATCTTACTAACGTGCCACTTAACCAGCACATCGCGACTGTGATGGCGATCAGCACACAAAGCCCGTGCAAAAACCGGGCACAAATACGCGACCTGCTGATTGACCTATACTTTGCCCTGGGTACAGCGCCCCTCCCGCAGGTGGGAAAACCCAAATCATGATCCAGGATGTCAATTTCTGGGGAGTTCTGGTTCCCGGTTTGGTGGTGCTTGCTGCTGTGGCGCTGGTCGGAACCATCGCAACCATACGCTTGCTCTTCGCCACCGGCTTATCGCGCATCTTTGCGTACAGACCGCTCGTCGAACTCACCCTCTTCATCACCATTTATGGTCTGCTCACGCTATACCTGCCATCAAACGGACTTTTACCGTGAAAACTGTTATTTCCCTCGCCGGCCGTTACATCGTTACCCTTTTTCTGGTCACCGCATCGGCCTTTGTGGCGTTCAAGGCCTGGAGCCATTATGACAAAACACTCTGGACCCGGGACGCCCGCGTTGGTGTTGATGTCGTGCAGATCGCCCCGGAAGTTTCCGGTACAATCCATTCCGTTTTCGTTGCGGACAACCAATATGTAAAACAGGGCGACGTTCTATATCAGATCGAGCCAGAACGCCTTGAACTGGCTGTAGCCCTGGCCAAAGCAGATGTGGAAGCAAAACAACAAGATATGATTGTCCGGCAGGCAACCGCCCGGCGCCAACGCCAATTAAAGGATTTCGCATCCCGGGAAGCCATCCAGCAATCAAATGGTGCCGCAGCAGTTGCCTCCGCGGCCTATCAATCGGCACTGGCCTCTCTTGATCTGGCCAAGCTCAACCTTGCCCGCTCGACAATCCGTTCAACCGTTGACGGCTATGTAACCAATCTCAAGCTCCGCCCAGGCGATTATGCGACGGCAGGTATAACAAAAATTTCTGTCATCGATGCCTCCAGCTTCTGGGTAACCGGTTATTTTGAAGAAACGAAAATAGGCCGGATTAATATTGGCGCGCCCATATCGATCCAACTGATGGGTTTTGACCAACCGGCATTTGGGCATGTTGAAAGCATTGGCCGTGGCATAGAAAATATCAATGACACTCCGGGGCATCTCGGCCTTCCCAATGTCGCTACAACATTTTCCTGGGTTCGTCTTGCCCAACGGATCCCCGTTCGCATCAAAATTGACAAAATCCCTGCCAGCATAGAACTGGTAGCAGGCATGACCGCAACTGTCGAAGTCATGGGTCAAGACAGAACTACAAACACCGACAGCAAAGCATCATCTGCATTCCCCGATTTTTACGGCCTATATCACCTCAAACATAGCGAACACTGATACAACCAAGCTCCCCAGCGAACCAACCGGCAATAAATTGCCGGTTGGTTCGCAAATTCCTGTTTGGTTTACCGTCCACTCATTCGCCATCTGCATCATGTTTAACATACGCAATGCGCCAAAAGACGGGACATAGTCTTAAGATTTCAATTCCCCCGACGACGCTTACCTGGCCAAAACCCATTCCGTCAGGCACTGACAGACAGGACCTGACGGTAAAAAACGACAGCGAAAAAACTTCAAAGCTGCACAAGAAAATCAACCGCCCGGCCATGGCCGGCCACTGCGATTTTCATGTCAGCTCCTCCGTTTTGGCGTTTCAGGCTTGCGCATTCAACGCGGCGCAGCAGCGCGTTAAAATGTCGAGATATCCCGTCACATCCCAGGCGGACCGGCCAATGAACAGGCCATCGATATGCGGGCAGGTCACCAGCTCCGCACAGTTGCCCAGGTTAACCGACCCGCCATAAAGGCAGGGCACGCGCCGACCAAGAACCTCCTGTGCGACGGCAATGATTTCAGCCTGCCGAGCATCGGCATAATCCGCCGTGGCGGGAATACCGTTTTCGCCAATCGCCCATACCGGTTCGTATGCCAGCCAGATTTCAGCCTGCTTTTGCGGATCGCTTAATTTTGCAAGGGCACCGCGCACCTGGTGTGCCAATATCTCGGCGGCCCGGCCTTGTTCGTGGTCCTGCAGGGTTTCACCAATGCAAATCAGCGGGATCAACCCGTGGCGGACGGCGGCTTCGGTTTTCAAACCAACGGCTTCGTCTGTTTCGCCAAAATGTTCACGCCGTTCCGAATGGCCAAGTTCAACAATATCAAGACCACAATCCACCAGCATCGGCGCGGAAATTTCGCCGGTCCATGCGCCCTGGTCCGCCCAGTGCATATTCTGTGCACCGACCAGAACCGGGCTATCGCTCAGGGCATCCTTGACCTGCCGTGCCGCGGTAAAGGGCGGAATCACAAAACTTTGAATGCGCTCAGACAGGTCTGCCTTCGCAATCCCTTCGGCCCAGGCAAGCGCCTCGGCCAATGTCTTGTTCATTTTCCAACTGGTGCCGATCAGAACTTCAGGCATCAAAATGTCCTTCGCAACCGTTTGACCACAACCTGAAACAGCAACTCCAGCTTCAGAAGCTCGTCACTTATAATCGTAACATATTGAGAAAAAATATAAAAAATACGTCATTTTATTTTTGACACCTTTACCTTGACAAAAGTCAGTCATTCTGTGAATTTTCATTTGTCAGACACATACTAACAAATGTCAGACCAAATGAGACTCATAAAAAGAAGAGTCGAGATGGGAGGAAAATATGAGTCAACCTTTGCTCGAAGCCGAAGGCTTCCAAAAAGCGTTTAATGGCGTCCCTGCGCTTAAAGACGGGCGGTTTTGCTTGAAAGCCGGATCAGTTCACGCACTTTGCGGCGGCAACGGAGCTGGAAAATCCACCTTTCTTAAAATTCTAATGGGGATCTACCGCCGGGATGCAGGCGTACTTAAACGCAATGGCAAAGAGGTCGTATTTGATGACCCTGCGGTTGCGCTCGCAAATGGCATATCAATTATCGAACAGGAGCTTAGCCCCGTTCCCTCGATGTCAGTTGCGGAGAACATTTACCTGGGGCGTGAACCTACCGGCATTCTTGGACTGATTGATTTTAAGGCAATGAATGCCAAGGCACAGAGTTTGCTGGATGGCTTCAACTTCGGAATCCGTGCCGACACTCTGATGATGGATTTGACCGTAGCACAAATCCAGCTTGTCGAAATCGCCAAGGCCCTGAGCTACAATGCCGAAGTCATCATCATGGATGAACCGACCTCGGCGTTGGGCGAAGCAGAAGCAGATCAGCTTTTTGCCGCTATCGAGACACTTAAATCTCACAACAAAGGTGTGATTTATGTAAGCCATCGCTTATCCGAGATTTTTACGATTTGCGATAGTTATACAGTCCTTAGAGACGGATCGTTTATCGAAGCTGGCGCGCTAGAGGCTATTGATAAGGAACGGCTGATCAATCTTATCGTCGGTCGCCCCCTGGCCGAAGAATTCGTCAAGGAAAATCACCCCCAGGATCACGAGGTATTACGCGTTGAAGAACTTCGGGCTGACCGAGATGTACGCGACGTAAACTTCTTCCTGCGCAAGGGTGAAATTCTTGCGTTATACGGACTTATGGGTTCGGGACGTTCTGAAATTTTTGATCGCCTTTTTGGTTTATCGAAAGAAACTGCCGGGCACATCCTGCTTGACGGAAAACCAGCAACTATCATCGATCCCAAAGGCGCAATCCAGTCGGGTCTGGCATATGTAACCGAGGACCGCAAGGGATCCGGCCTCGTGTTAACCGGTGACGTACGGGAAAACCTGTGCCTGGCGACGCTCGATAAAATGTCCCCTGGCGGCATGATGAATATCCGGGCCGAAAGCCAGGCGGCAGACGGTATGATTGACATGCTGAAGATCAAAACCGCATCGGACAGACTGGGCGTATCGAACCTTTCAGGCGGCAACCAGCAAAAGGTGGTGCTTGGTAAATGGTTTCTGACGGCCCCCACAATCCTATTACTTGATGAGCCAACCCGCGGCGTCGATGTCGGCGCAAAACGCGAAATTTATCGGGTCATGTCTGATTTCGCCCGGCAAGGCGGCAGCATCATCATGATTTCATCGGAAACAGACGAGGTTTTGGGGATGGCCGACCGGGTTATCGTCATGCGCGATGGCCGCGTCGCAGGCGAGGTTAATCGGACAGAAATGTCGGCTGAAAAATTATTGCATCTGGCTGCGTAGGTGCTCCAAGCACCCGTTAAGGCATTGAAAATGCCAACAGTCCTGATGCACAAATGGGAGGAATATCTTGGAACGGCAAATCAAGGGCAACGCACCCGCAGGTGCGGCGCAAAAATACACCCTATCGGATCGCCTCGGATCACAGGCCCAGCGATATGGTATTCTGATTGCGCTTGTCGCGCTCTGTGTTGTTCTGTCGGTTGTCAGCGACAATTTTCTAAGTTCACGTAATATTATCAATGTATTGCGGCAAACTTCGATTAACGGGATTCTGGCAATCGGGATGACTTTTGTCATTCTCACACGGGGCATAGACCTGTCGGTCGGCTCCGTCGTTGCGCTGACCGGTGTCGTTTCGGCAAGTTTTGCAACAACGTCTGCTTCGGGTTTTATTCCCGGCACCCCATACATGCCGTTAATTCCAGTGGTCATTGGCGTATTGACGGGTATTGCCATGGGGGCGCTGTCGGGTCTTGCTGTTGCTCGCTATGGCGTGCCGGCATTTGTTGCAACACTCGGCATGCTCTCGGCGGCGCGTGGCCTGACACTGATTTACGCCGATGGTCGCCCAATTCCCGCCCTGACTGATGGCTACCGGTGGATGGGTACAGGTGATATCGCCAATATCCCGGTTCCCATCATTTTGTTTGCTCTGGTCTTTATCGTCTCCCATTTCGTCCTGACCCGTACCCGTTTTGGTCGGCATATCTATGCCGTTGGCGGAAACCCGCATGCGGCCAAAGTCTCGGGATTGTCTGTCAACCGCATCCGGTTTTGCGTTTACCTGATTTCAGGTGCCCTGGCAGGCATTGCCGGCATAGTTTTGGCAGCCCGTACGGGTTCTGCATTGCCGCAAGCCGGCGTTGCCTATGAACTGGATGCGATTGCTGCAGTTGTGATTGGTGGAACCAGCCTTGCCGGTGGCGTCGGGCGGGTCAGCGGTACGGTGATCGGCGCGCTTTTAATTGGCGTGATGAATAACGGCCTCGATCTGCTGGGTGTCGAATCATACTACCAGCAAGTGATCAAAGGCGGACTAATCGTCGCTGCGGTGATGCTCGACCGCTCGCGCCGAACCGAGAGCTGATTACAACGCTCTTACCTCAATGGCTTCCGACAAAAACTGTTCCAATCAGCCGGAAGTCTTATTTCCTAAAATAATGTCAATCAGGGAGGAACTAACATGACATTTCGTAAACTTTCCACAACTGTAAGTGCCCTTGTGATCGGCCTGTCGCTTGCCACTGCGGCCAGCGCAAAGGACGGGGCGATCAAAATTGGCGCTGCCGTTTACGGGCTGAATGCCGAATTCATGCAACTTTGGGCCGATGCCGCCGAAAATCATCCGGCGGTGAAATCCGGCCTCGTCGATCTGACCGTATTTGACGGCCGCTATGACGCGCTGGTCCAGCAAGACCAGTTTGAAACCATGATCACCCAGGGCTACGACGCCATTGTTTTTGTGCCGATTGACATCGACGCTGGTGCAACTGCCGTTGAACTTGCCCACGAGGCAGGCATCCCGGTAGTTGGGTCCAACACAATGGTAAACAGCAAGCTGCTAACGTCCTATGTTGGCTCGGATGATGTCCAGGCGGGTTACATGGAAGCCAAGTCCGTTTTGGATAAAATGGGCTGCAAGGGCAATGTCGTCATTCTCGAGGGCCCAATTGGTCAGTCCGCCCAAATCCAGCGCGGCGAGGGCAACAAAAAAGCACTTGCCGAATGCCCCGATGTCAAAGTTCTCGAACAGCAAACCGCCAACTGGTCACGGGCAGAAGCACAAAGCCTGATGGAAAACTGGCTGACAGCACACGACAAGGAAATCAACGGCGTAATCGGGCAGAATGATGAAATGGCGCTGGGCGCAATTGAAGCAATCAAATCTGCCGGTCTCAACGTAAGTGACTTTGCCATTGCCGGTGTTGATGGCGTGACCGATGCGTTAAACGCGGTCAAGGAAGGCTCTATGGCGTCTATCCTGCAGGATGGCGCAGCCCAGGCACAGGGTGCGATCGATGTTGCAATCAAAGCGGTCAAGCCGGATTACGAGCCCATGTCCGAAATTTGGAAACAATACCCGCAAATGACCTGGGAAGACGGCAAAAAGACGGAATACAACGTGCCTTGGACACCGGTAACACTCGAAAATGTCGATGCGCTGCTCGCCAAGCGCAAATGACACTGATTTGACATCTGGGTGCCTGGACACATAGCGCGCCCAAGCACCCAGAAAGCAACATATGTTACTCCCCCTGAACGAAAGGAGCAGTTATGGCTGACCCCCTGGATTTTTCGCTAGCAGGCAAGACTGCTATTGTCACAGGTGCTGCATCCGGTATTGGCGCTGCCATCGCAGAAGCCTACGCTGCTAAAGGAGCACGCGTGGCATTGCTGGACATGAATGTCGAGGCGGCAACGGCGAAAGCCAAAGCCCTTGGAAAGGGCGCCAGAGCTTTTGAATGCAACGTTACTGAATCCGACAGCATCAATGCCGCTATCCAGGCCGTGAATGACAGCTTCGGTAACATCGATATTCTTGTAAATTCTGCCGGAATTGTGGATTTGGCCCCGGCCGAAACACTTTCGCTGCCTGCCTGGCAACGCACACTTGATGTGAACCTTACAGGAAGTTTTCTGATCGCGCAGGCCGTTGGCAACATCATGATCAAGGCCGCCCGTGGAGGGCGCATTATCAATCTGGCCTCACAGGCAGGCTCCGTCGCGATTGATGGGCACGTCGCATATTGTGCGTCCAAATTTGCCATTATCGGCGTGACCAAGACCCTTGCACTGGAATGGGGCAAACACGGCATTACCGTAAACTCGATCTCTCCAACTGTAGTTCTGACCGAACTCGGCCGCAAGGCTTGGGATGGCCCGAAAGGCGATGCAATGAAAGCACAAATTCCTTCCGGTCGGTTTGCCGAACCCGAGGAAATTGCTGCCGCGGCCGTCTTTCTCGCATCAGATGCCGCAGCAATGATTAACGGTGCCGATCTGCTTGTAGATGGCGGATATACTGTAAAATAATGAACGATCAGAATGATTTGAAAGGGAATACGTTGACCATGCAGCGTTTCATCAACGATCCCGACGATATCGTCGACGAGACCGTCGCGGGCTTTGTCAAAGCCCATAGTGACCTGGTCCGCAAAGACTCCGAAAACAATCGTGTTGTGGTGTCGCGTTTTGCCCCGCAGGAAGGAAAAGTCGGCATCGTCACAGGCGGCGGTTCCGGTCACGAACCAGCCTTTGTCGGCTATGTTGGTCAAAACATGGTGGATGCCGTCGCGATCGGAGAGCTGTTTTCCTCGCCAACGGCAAAAAGTTTCGCAGATGCAATTCGTGCCGCAGATGGTGGTGCTGGTGTTGCGGTTCTGTATGGTAACTATGCTGGCGACAACATGAATGTTCGCATGGCCAGCGAGATGGTCGAACCCGACGGTATCGAAGTGGCGACCGTCGTTGCAAACGACGATGTTTGTTCGGCCCCGGCAAACGAACGCGAAAAGCGCCGGGGTGTCGCCGGTGAGATTTTCATGTGGAAAATTGCTGGCGCCAAGGCCGCCCTTGGCGGGTCGCTCACCGAAGTCAAAAGCGCTGCACAAAAGGCCATTGATGCGTGTCGTTCCGTCGGGGTCGGACTGGGTCCCTGCACCCTGCCCGCCTTGGGACACCCGAATTTCCAGATCGAAAATGGAACAATGGAAGTCGGTATTGGGCATCACGGTGAACCTGGCACGCGGATCGAACCGCTTAAATCCGCAGATGCTGTAGCTGATGATATGCTCAAGATCGTGCTTGACGATCACAACCTGCCCGAAGGCACCGAGGTTGCCGTTCTGGTATCGGGTCTTGGTGCCACGCCGGTAAACGAACTTTATGTCCTTTATGACCGTATTGAGGTAGGGCTGGAAAAAGCCGGGCTAAACGTTCATCGTGCTTTTGTTGGTAATTATTTTACCTCGCTTGAAATGGTAGGGGCTACCCTGACGGTGATGGCGCTGGATGATGAACTCCAGTCCCTGCTTGATATCAGTTGCGCCTCGCCCGGCTTGTCTCTATCTGGCGGCATTGCTGAGCCAATTGGCAAAATCGGCACCCGCCGGCATCGGGGAGAAGAAGCCCGCCGCAGCACCCTGTCTGTACCGCAAGCCCCCGAAGCAATAGAGCTGCAAAAACTTGCTCTGAACTCTGCATCGGGAATTGTCGAAGAACTGGCAGCTGTCATTGTCGCCAACAAGACCCATCTTTCAGATATTGACGGGCTGATTGGAGATGGCGATCACGGTATTAATATGGCCAAGGGTTTTGGTCGTGCGGCGGATCAGATTGCCGGAAAGAACATCCCGTTGTCGGCCGCGTTCGAAAAACTATCCGATATATTAATGTCGGAAATCGGCGGATCAATGGGGCCTCTTTACGGTTTTGTCTTTCGCAACATGGCCCTGTCAATTGAAAATCGCAATGCCATTGATGCAGAAGGAATTTCTGCCATGCTTAATGCTGGCCTTCAGGGGGTACGCACGACAGGGGGGGCAAAAATTGGCGATAAAACCCTGATCGACTGTTTTGTTCCCGCTGTCGAAGCCTTTGACGCCAGCAAAGGCCAAGGGATCCTGCCAGCTCTTTCAGCAATGTGCAAAGCCGCCGAAGCAGGGCGCAACAGCACCGTTGATATGGTAGCGAAACTCGGCCGTGCAGCCCGTTTGGGTGAACGCTCTCGCGGTGTTCCAGATGCCGGAGCAACATCGTGCTGCCTGATCCTCAATGAACTGGCCGCAGCAATCTCGCGTCGTGTAACCGCAGCCTGATGCAAAGGGTCCTCCCTGACGACAGGCAGGACCCTTCTTCTTTATGACAAAGGCTTGCTCCCGATAGGACGGGCATGCGATAAATGCCGACCATGCAATCATTTACACGTCATGACCTCGCATCTTTATTTCGCAGTTTCGCTGCTCGTATGTTTGACGAGCGGGCCAGCCTTGGTGTGCTTGATGGCGAAATCGGTGACGCGGATCACGGTGTGGCAATGGCTGGCGGTTTTGAAGCCGCGGCGAAGTCTCTTGTTGAAACCGATGATGGCAGCCAAACACTGGGCGAAGGTTTTTCGCTAGCTGCAAACGCACTATTGAATGCAGTAGGTGCAACAACAGGACCACTGTATGCCAGCGCACTTTTGCGCGCTAGCACCCTGTTTGGTGATACCAAAGAGGTTCCATTTGAACGTTTGCCCGAAATCATCATTGCCATGTGCGAAGGCATTGAAACACGCGGGCATGCCAAACCGGGTGACAAAACCATGATCGATGCATGGTCTCCAGCCTCCCATTCTGTCCGCCTCGGGCTGGAACATGGGGCGGACACGGTTTGCATTCTGGAGCAAGCTGCCCAGAAAGCTGCAGAAGGAGCCACATCAACACGGGCAATGATGGCAGCACGTGGTCGCGCAGCACGCCTTGGCCCCCGCAGCATCGGACATCTTGACCCCGGGGCAGTGTCCGCAGCCGCATTGATTGATGCCATGGCAACATGGGCTGCGTTCGCAACATCAAAGGATGTTTCATGAGCGCGCGGAAGGTGCAACGCGGCTCAAATAATTCCACAAATGTACGCCCGCCCTTGCGGTTTGGCGATGATCTGTTGTTATGGGCAGCCTGGCTTTATTACGAAGAAGGCCTCACCCAGGGGGAGATCGCTGACCACATGGGGGTTTCACGGCCATCGGTCAATGCTTACCTTGCTGATGCCCGTGTACGGGGTATCGTCAATATTGAAATTGCCCCCGAACGGTTTCGTGCTCTAAGTATTGCGCGCGACCTCCAGGAACATTTCGGGCTTGACGACTGTTTTGTCATTCCCTCTACCGGAAGCGACAGCCCGCTCGTCGATCGCCTTGGTTCTGCTGCGGCACAGGTTCTGACACGCATTACACGATCAGGAGATACGATTGCCGTAACATGGGGACGCACCATGCTGGCAACGGCCAATCACCTAAAAATACACTCACTTCAGGATTTGCGGGTAATTCAGGCTACCGGCGGCACGACGGCCAAAATCCCATGGACCCCGGAAGCCTGCGCAACACGTCTTGCTGATGCTATTGGCGCCCGCTGTATTCCACTATCTGCACCGGCAATTGTTTCTTCGTCGGCAATGCGTGATCTTCTGATAAAGGAATCTGTTCTGTCAGAGCAGATGGAAGTCCTCGCCGAAGCGAACCGCATCGTTTTGGGAATTTCATCTCTTCGACCTGAAAGTACGATCCATACAAGCGGTTTTTTTGACGGTATTGCCATGCACGAGCATTATCATGATGCCGTGGGAAGCATTGCCGGACGTCTGATATCTGCCACAGGACAGGCTGTTGACGGCCCTCTGGAAGGACGGGTCATTGGTATTGGCCTGGACGAAGTCCTTGCAATCCGCAGCCGTATAGGCGTGGCCGGGGGGATGGACAAGGTCCAGGCAATCCTCGCCGCACTCAGAGGCGGCTATGTCAACATCATGGTAACTGATGCCGATACGGCCCGGGCCATTCTAACATCCGAAGGTGTTGAAAAAGGACGACCTCGCCCTTCTGAAGCGTCTCCGGCGGCCTTGCCTGAACGGGTGCAGGTAAAGAAGTTTTTGAACCGCCCAAAGGATGCGGTGGATGAAAGCATCGCAGGGGCGCTGCTGGCCCATGAAAAATGTCTCGCACCGATTAAAGGAACAACACGCGCCCTGCGTGCCTTAGATGGTCCCAGAACCGGAAAAGTTGGCTTGGTTATTGGTGGCGGATCTGGCCACGAGCCCGGATTTCTCGGCTATGTCGGCCGTGGGTTGGCCGACGCTGTAGCAATCGGCAACGTTTTTGCCTCACCCCCGCCCGATCCGATCCTCGCTGCCACGCTTGCGGCAGATGGCGGTGCAGGTGTGCTGCACATTATCGGAAACTTTTCCGGTGATCTCATGAACTTTGAGATGGCTGCCGAGATGGCAAAAGCACATGGTGTGCTCGTTAAGACTGTCATCACGACAGATGACGTTGCCTCTGCGCCAGCAGATGCCCGCGCGGCACGTCGTGGTGTCGCAGGCAATGTGTTTGTGTTCAAAATTGCCGGCGCAGCCTGCGACCGCATGCTTCCTATGGAAACCTGCTTTGCACTGGCACAACGGGCGAACGAACGTTGTTATACAATGGGTGTTGCCCTCGAACCGGGTGCTTCCCTGGATACGCGACGCCCAAGCTTTATTCTTGGCCCTGATGACATGGAAATAGGTGTTGGCGTTCATGGCGAGCCAGGTATTGCCCGCGCTCATATCGCAACAGCAGATGAAACAGCTGACATGATTGTAGACCGTCTTCTGGATGAAATGCGTCCAGCAGAAGGTGACGAGGTAGCAATATTGGTCAATTCGCTTGGCAGTACACCACACATGGAACTGTACATACTTAATCGTCGCCTGCGAGAAAGGCTTAAAACCCGCCGAATCAAAGCCCATGTAACACTGATTGGTCATTATTACACGTCACTTGATATGGCCGGAGTTTCCGTAACCATGATGCACTTGGACCCGGAGCTAAAGGTCCTTTTGGATCATCCATGCACCAGCCCGGCAATTACAATATCCTGAGGCTGCCAATAGTTTATGCTGACCGGAGTAACCCTCGCATTTACTTTCGGTTGTCACGGGATGTCAGAAGCCCAATATGGCATTATGAACATTGACCTGTACCCCCAACGCAGAAACGCCGTACTCTATTGGAGTACGGCGTTTTTGTATCATTTGCGATTTAGGGAATACGAATTGATTGTGTTTAGAAGGCCCGGCGGTGACCTACTCTCCCGTGCCTTAAGACAAAGTACCATCGGCGCAGGCAGGTTTCACTTCTGAGTTCGAGAAGGGATCAGGTGGTTCCCGGCCGCTATGGCCACCGGGCCGTCGAAACACAATCTGAGAACGGTGTATGTGATCGTTTTTTGGTGCGATAATTTCTGTTTGTGCATGGCGGATTTTACCGCTGCGCAAGATATGCAGATTATTCAATTAGCAAGAGGGATCAATCAAGCCGATCGATCAATTAGTACTGGTTAGCTTCACACATTGCTGCGCTTCCACACCCAGCCTATCAACCTGGTGGTCTTCCAGGGATCTGATAGGGATACCTAGTCTTGAAGGGGGCTTCCCACTTAGATGCTGTCAGCGGTTATCCCTTCCGCACTTAGCTACCCGGCGATGCTCCTGGCGGAACAACCGGTACACCAGAGGTGCGTCCATCCCGGTCCTCTCGTACTAGGGACAGCTCTTCTCAAGTATCCTACGCCCACGGCAGATAGGGACCGAACTGTCTCACGACGTTCTAAACCCAGCTCACGTACCACTTTAATTGGCGAACAGCCAAACCCTTGGGACCTGCTCCAGCCCCAGGATGTGATGAGCCGACATCGAGGTGCCAAACACTCCCGTCGATGTGGACTCTTGGGGAGTATCAGCCTGTTATCCCCGGCGTACCTTTTATCCGTTGAGCGATGGCCCTTCCACGCGGGACCACCGGATCACTATGGTCCGCCCGCTGACATTGATGATTATCGACAGCCGAAATTTAATCGCCTAGCGCAAGCGGGCCAATCGCGAAGTGCTCTTACCGGCTGGTCCGAAGGTCACCGTTCCCGGAGGAACCAACTAAAACGATCACAAGCTGATCTGGGACAAACCAGACCGAGTGCATGCCAAGCACCCGAAAATGGGGCTGAAGCACGGTAAGTCACCGAAAGGCGTCGAGAAGATCGCAGCCCGCTGGGTCGGTCTTTACAACGCCACCAAGCTCGGCTTCGCACCGGACTGGACCAAGCACGACCGCGCTGCACCGTTCAAACGCAATGGCCAGAGCCACGATGCCCTGCCGATCGGGGTCATAATCTTCTTCAGCACCGGCATTCAGGAAAACCTTGCCGAAAAGCCTAGGAAGCTCGGCATCCCGGTCTGGCGGTTCGAATGAACCGCCGCAAATGGCGGCATTAGGAACATTTAAATTTTCGCTGGTTTCCGAAAATAGCCCAGCCGACAGCCTAACGTTTTGAGCTACCCCTGCCGCTCAGCTACGATGATATAAAAATGGGCAGCCAAAAAACTTGGCTGCCCGGGTTCGTCGTCACGACTTCCGTTCTTCAGAACTAGGAAACCTTGGCAAGTAAGTCATGGCGATGATCAAGTAAGCCAACGCCACAAGCAGTTCTTGCGATCCAGTGTTGATGTGAAAAGAACCTGACAAGTAGGAATACCCCAACAGTGCGTAGGCAAAACTCGTCAATACTTTTTTCATGTTTATCTCCTTCCTCTTACGGAGAAACATTTAGGACATTGTTTTTATTTAATAAATTTTGTATTTTAGTTGTCCGAACGATAACCAACTGGAACAGCAGATATACCTCATTGGCCCTCGCACACATTGTCACTAGTCTGAATTCGTTCAAGTCGGTGATTGGCGCTTGAAAATAGGTAGATATCCGGTTTGTTGTGGTTTTTGTTGCTGCACACGGCTAACATTTTCCGCCAACCTACCAACAAAAAAAAAAGATATGTTGGCATTTTAAGTTGGGTGTACATTCCCAGTTGAGCACCTCCAGATGGCTCCAAAGCTAGGTGGCAAAGTTAGGAGAGCAGAGGAATGTTTGAACGGCCTGAGAAATCACTTGTAAATCTGGTGGACAAACTCTTTGCAGCTGCTTCCAGTGGATTAATGTCCGGTGGTCAATTCAAGCATCGCACACCAAAGGGCAAACCATCGAAAACAGCATTGTTCGAATTGTTTACCGGCGACTTTAAGGGGAAAGTCGCTTCTTGGCGCAATGCTTCGGCGAGGAAAGGCACTCCGCTCAACCAGCTTCACAGAACAGATGAACTTATAGCAATTTTCTCGGCAAACGACGCAAAACTCTTTGATAGCCAAAAGCCTATCGTTCCCGCCAGAAAGAAAGCTGACTTTTTGGAATTTGCTCAATTTCTTAATGATAACTTCGCCAACGATAAGAACAAATTGGTGCTAGGCCTCAACGCATACAGGGCGTCGCTCGTAACGGCCTACACAGAGAACAAGGTCCGAAACGGCGGCGGATTGGAAGCAGGCATCACCGGCAGAGACTTCGATATTTCAGGGTCCAACACCTCAGGCACCCCCAACAAAGACTTCGGTGCATCTGTACTTATGTACGCGAGATATCTAGCTGCAACGCGCCGACATCAGATGGTTGTCGAGTTGCGCAACAAGCTAACGCACTTGTTTCATTTACTCGGTCTAAATGGAGAACGCGAGAAACTCGGACAGCTAGCGGAGAAATCAAGTGCAGTCCTGAAGGACAACGCGTCGAGAGCGGAGGTTTTAATCGACGACCTCGGTTGGGCAATTCATCTTCAGGGAAGGACTGACGAAGCTGAAGAGAACATAAAAGCAGCACTCGTAATGTTGGAGAGTGAGGCTCCCACAAACCTCGAAGGAAAAGTTCGAAACTTCAGGGCTCGATCCAAAGCAAACCGCCACTTGGCCTTCCTCGCCGAAAATCTAAATTTAAGATCGTTTTACTTGGACAAATGTAGAGAAGCTTTCGAGCAGGTTCAAACGGAGAAATCGGCGATCGAATTGTACAATGTTGGTATCCGATGCGACGAAGCACAGCTCTATCACGCGCAAGCCTACTTAAGCGCTCGAGACTTAGGAGTTCAAGCAGAAGGCGAACTGCCAGATAACGACATCGCCGCAAGGAAAATCGCGGATAAGGCACTCACCATTGTAAATCGGGCCATCGAGATTTTTGAAGATATTGGAGACCTAGAAAGACAGGTTAAGGCGCTAGTGCTCGTTGAGCGCCTCTATAGAGCCACTGGCCAGCGCGTCAAAGCCGTAGATGCAGGAGCATTGCGCGAGGAAGCCTTAGCGAAGTCCGGAATCGATGGCGGCTTGGGATCCATAGCACTACAAAAGCCAATCACAGTATGACTAGGAGATAAGCATGGAACAAATAGATATTTTCGACGCGAACCTCAAGCCTATGGGCAAAAAGGAACGGCGTCGAGCTCACTTCGACGCTGACTGGCATGTCACGTTTCACCTTTGGGTAGTCGGGCAAGTTTATTCTGGGTCAGTTCTTTACCAATGGCGATCAACTGAAATGGAAAATTTCCCTGACATGTTGGACGTAAGTGCTGCTGGACACATACTTTCCGGCGAGACAATGCAAGATGGGATTCGCGAGGCGGAAGAAGAGCTCGGCATAACATTTGACTCAAGAAGAATCCACAATTTGGGGTATCGAGTCGAAGTCGCAGACCAAGAGAACGGCCAGAAGAATCGCGAGTATCAAGGCGTCCACATGTGCAAAGTCGAGATCGGCCTAAACGATTTTCAACCACAGATTGAAGAAGTGTCAGGACTTTACTGGATAAACATTCAAGAGGGCATTGAGCTTTTCACTGACAAGCGTAGCGAAGTCGTAGCAAATGGCGTCTACTACGATCCGAAAAGAGAAAAATGGATCGAGAGCGAGAGAGTGTTCTCGAAGGATAATTTTTTGCCGAGAATTCAAAATTACTACTTGACGGCACATATAATGGCCGAACGTTTACTCGACGACAAATTGCCATTGTCAATATCATGATGCCGAAATTGCATAAGTACTATCGAGAGGCTTCAAAAAACTACGACGCCCTGCGGTTCGACGACGATGACGAAGTATTGAGCCACGTTCGCTGGTTTGTCGGCGACAGGCTCGTTGAAGACTTAGAACTGTTGGACGTGGGTTGCGGTACGGGCAGATACAGCGCGGAATTCTCACGAAATGGCTTTGACGTCATAGGACTCGACCATTCGAACGACCAACTAACCGAGGCGCAATCCAAAGGAGTGCCTGTTCAAAGAGGACAGGCGGAAGAGCTCCCTTTCGCCGCCGACCGTTTTGACGCGGTTTCTTTTATAATGATGCTTCACCAATTGAGTGCAAGTCAGTTTAAAACAGCTATGGCTGAAGCCACGCGAGTACTGCGGATTGGCGGGCACATTTGGATTAAAACTTGTTCGCTTGACGATCTCGCAGTGCGTCCATTTACGGACCTATTTCCCTCGACGCTGGAAATAAATGCTAAACGCTATCAAAAGATCGACGAACTCATTCGGGTCATAAAAAGAAGCGGAGCCCAACTAAAAAGAATGGAGACATTAGTCAATCACTATGAGATGAGCGGCGCGCAGATTATTGACAGAACGCAGGCGCGTCACAACACGACGCTATTTTTGATGAAAGATGAGGAATTCCGCGCTGGTTTAGAAGGGCTCAAGATGCGTTACAAGCGCAATGAGAACTACCAGCTTTCTCACCAGCACACGCTGTTGGAGTTTGAGGTTGGATAAAGGTATCCCTCAACCCCAAAGAACATTACCGGAAACGGCTGCGCGACGAGAAGAACTGCCGAGCTCATACCAGCGCGTTGTGGGCATGGGTGGGTGCCGTTTAGCTGACGGCATATTGCACATGGGCCATTTGAATGGTTGCCTTACTTCACCCAAGCTCAGTGAACTGGATGATTATTTCTTCATTATTCAGGACAATATCTCCGACCGGAACATTAGCAAAACCTATGCAGATAGACTTTCACATTTAGCAGGAGCGATATTGGCACTCGCACCAAAAGGTCCCCGAACCCTAATAGTTCGTCAAAGCGCTATCCAAGAAAGTTATTTTAAGCTTTACATGGTCCTGTGCGAGTTGGCGTCAACCAACTCGATTTTCCAAAACAATCCAAAAATCAGAGGTGGCGATGTGACAGACACCTCTGTAAGCGACGCAATATTTCCGATCAGCGAAGTATGCAACATATTGTCTTTAGACTGTGATCATCTATTCATGAACGACGACAATCTTAGGTTCGTTAATCTGGCTCGCAGACTCCGTCGAAAGATCCAATTAAGAGGATTCGACAATTATCCAAAACGGCCCAATTTGATGTATGGTGGAGCACAACGTCTAATTGGATACAACTACCTCAAAATGTCTAAATCAAACTCAAACACGATACCTCTCGGCATATCGAATGCCGGATTAGTCAGCGAAGTTGAACGTTTATCTAACCGAAGATGGCTATATAAAAAGGGAAGTGAGTTCCGATGGTCTTTTAAGCGAGGCGATACTTCGATTCTTCACCCGGAGGACTATCCGATCTTCACCTTCTACAAGGCCTTCGTAGATCCTTACGCATTACCAATCGCGGTAGTCGGTGCGTCAGAACAATACACTCAGCCAGTCTTGAAGCAGGTTACGAAATACAATCAAGAAGTTTTAGACTATTTTCACTCGGATGATTTCAGTCCAGAGCGCATCATGATGCGCCTGAGAGACGATGAAGCGGTTGCCAGTGGTATTATCAAAGAAAATGTCGAATGGTATCTCCAATGACAAAGAAGCTGTGTTTAATCCGGCACGCTGATTCAGTCAAAAACACGCATGAGGTTTTTGATGATCAAAATGCACGTCAAGACCTGACTTTGAGGGGACAAGTTGAGCTTTCTAACTTAGTTGTCTACCTCAGAGAATTGACCGCGAATGTTGGAGCGTCGCAGTCTCAATTGTATTCCGCTAATTCAGAGCGAGCCGAAAAGACCGCTCAGGCGATTGGAACGGCATTATCCTTAAAGCCTGCGACAATTGCCAATTTGGGCTCTATGCGTTCAGGACCACTTTCCGGTTTGAGCGAAACAGAAGCGGCTCTGAGATTTCCCGAATACATGAAGACTCTTAAACTTTATCGCTCGGGGCTCTTGTCGTCTGACAAAATTTTGCGCCCCGAGGGGTGTGAAACGCTCAATGAGTTTGAAAACAGGATCACAACTTGCTTTGATGAAATCTTATCTAGTGAGGCTAGGATGGTTATCGTAGTGGGTCATAGATCACCGATTTCGGCAATGTGCGTTTCACTGGCCAGGCGTTATTTAGGTTATCCAGATGACTTTTTTGGATACATCCCCATACCTACGGGTAGCGTTACTTTATTCAATTTTGCAGAGAGAACATTTGAATACGCGGGCATGCAACCAGGTACTTAGAGATATATCCCATTTAACATGCTCGTTAGATGCCAACTGAGCGGAATTCACCAACCTCTGCAAATTAGGCGCGATCTAATCGAGAACTTAATTCAGAATATGAACTATTTGCGCTCCCTTTTCCGGGCCGCAAGACAGAAAGACAGAGTTGGTCATGCTGCTAGGTGATACACCGGAGGACAAACCAGACCTTCTGCCGACAGCCTCGGCGATCTGCCGGAAGAAAGTCGCGAAACTAACCACAACACAGAACGATCGCAAAGAACGCTAGGAAGCAGCCGAGGCTTTACGGATGCTGATCGATCAGATCGTGCTCATGTCAGGCCCGGAGGGACTTCCTCTGGAGTATGGGTTGCGGGGGCAGGATTTAGCTACGCGCTATGCGCTCCGCTGAACCTGCGCAAAGCTTTGCTTTGCTTGGTTTGAACAATCGGTTCAAGTCCACCTACCCCACCTACCAGACATTAAAAAAGCCCGCCACAAGGGCGAGCTTATTTAATGTTGGTTGCGGGGGCATACCTGATTACCCAATTCTTTTCCCCGAGAAATATCAGTTTCGATACTCTCGGTGACGAATTGAGACCATACATTTCCGATCCTTGTCAAGTCGTTAACGACGCGATGGGGGTCTACAATGCCAGCCGAATGGGGACAGGCAAAAATTGAAATTCTCGCTCTGCAAGATGAAATTCTTGCAGAAATCGAGAAGGGTATTTCCACCCGAAAAATCTTTGAAAAACTCTCTGCTGCCAAGCGGATTACGATCTCACGCCGGTCATTCTACCGCCGTGTCAAATTGCTGTGCGCAGCACAAACCAATCCAGCCCAAAGAGCACATAACAAACACCCCGGGCTGCCATCTGCCGCACTGCGTCATTCTACAACGCCCCCCACTTCCAGGGCTGTAAAAGCCACAACACCTTCAGCCGATCTAACCGATGCCAATGCTCTGCCAACGCTCAAAGCAAAAGAGCAGGCAGAATTTAATCGTTTATGGGATGGCGAGGACGCCGCCGATACGGCGGAAAAAGTCCAATGAGCCATTGGCAGGCAGAGTATCTCGCCCTTCACACCCGCCTGAGACAGATCCGCCGTCAAAAAGGCCTCACACAAACCGATGCCGGACAGTGCATCGGCGTGAGCGAACGCACCTATCGCGACTTTGAAGCGGGTCGGATCGATTTGTCAGCAGCCCACCTGTTTCGCCTCGCCCATGCCCTGGGCTTCCAGATTGTCATTTCCAATGGAGTTAACGCCAATGGCGCTCATTAATCTCACCCTTCAGGGGAAAGGCGGGGTTGGCAAATCCTTCGTCGCCAGTCTTCTTGCGCAACATTACCTCAAACGTGAAACCCCGCTTCAGTGTTTTGATACTGACCCGATCAACCAGACCTTTGCCGGTTATAAGGCCTTCCCGGTCGAGACCATCCGTCTGGGCGAACGTCCCGACGAAATCAACCCCCGTTATTTCGATGCTCTGATCGAGCAGATCATGGCCGGTCCCGAGGACGGTATTGTCGTGATCGATAATGGCGCTTCCACCTTTCTGCCCCTGCTGGGCTACATGGTTGAAGCCCAAGCCCTGCAAATGCTGGCCGATGCCGGACATGAAATCCGTCTTCACACCGTACTGACCGGCGGCCAGGCCCTGAACGATACAATGGAGGGGCTGAATCATGTTTTACAAAGCGTGCCCGATCTCCCTGTTGTCGTCTGGCTGAACGAGTATTTCGGCCGTATCGAACGCAAGACTAAATCTGGCGACGTAGAGAGTTTCGAGCATTCCGGCCTCTATAAAAAGAACCGGGACCGCATCCATGCGCTGGTCCGTCTGCCCGAAGTCCGTAAGGAAACGTTCGGGCATGACATCGAACAAATGATGCGGGCACGTCTGACATTTGATGAAGCAAGCCAGTCAGCAGACTTTCCGATCATGGCCCGCCAGCGCCTGAAAATGACCTGGCGAACCATCCATCATTCAATGGAACAGGCAGTTCTGTGATGGCAGGCCCGCTCGACGATGCGCCGCCGCCGCCAGTGACGATGGACAGTATCGAGGAGCTGCGCACCTATCTGTGGCAGCAACACCAGATCACCGTCGATCAGGATGACCCGGTGTTACTGGTCCATACCATCCTGCGCCTGTCGCTCGATGAACAGCGCCGGATCAATGACCAATATAACCGGGCCCTGTCGCAAACCGTGCGCGATGCCTCGCAGGATTTCACCAAAGACGTATTGATCGCCATTGACGCCTTCAAAGCCGAGGCGCTGGGCGATGTCGTGCGCGAACGCATCAAGACCATCAATGAAACGGCAGAGATGGCGGAAGACGCCATCCGCCAGTTCGCCCGCCTGCTGCGCACCCAGAAAATCCTGACCACGCTCAACATTCTCGCCGTCGTCTTTGTCGTCGGCGTGCTCAGCGCCCTGACCCTTTAAGCCCGATTTAACCCTGCATCCAAACCGAGGAAAACATGACTAAAAAAAACACCCTGACTTTGTGCCTGGTGGTGGCGCTGGCCACCCTTGCCTTCAGCGACCCCGCCTTTGCTCAGGCCAATACGGCAACCGGATCGGAATGGTATGACCCGATCATCAGCCTGTTTGAAAGTGTTCAGACCGGGGTCGGCAAGATCGGCACGATTGTGGTTGGCCTGGGCGTGATGGTGCTCGGTGTCTGGGCCGGTTTTACGGGCCGGATGGATTGGGTCCGCGCGGGCATGATCGTGATTGGTGGCGTCCTTGTCACATCCGGTCCGGCCATCTCGGCTGGCCTGTTCGGCGGGTCCTGATCATGAAAGCCGGCAGCGCCGTTCTCACCCGCATTCAAAACCAGATGACCATGTTTGGTCTGCCCATGCCGCTGATGATGCTCAGTGTCGTCATCGGGGCACTGGGCCTGGTCGTGATGGTCCTTCTCGAAATCTTCTGGCTGATGCTCCCGACAATGGTGCTGGGCATTGCCGGGGCATGGATGTTCTTCATCCGCAAGACCAAGGACAACATGCATTTTGACCGGGAACTGTCGCTGCCGCCCCGCTTCTGGCGGGCAGGCCGCCACAACCGGTTGCTCAATGCCGGGAGGAAAGACAAATGATCTGGCCTTCCGTCCTTGCCACCTCCCTTGTCGCCACCATGGCCGGGAGCCTTGCGGTCCCCGCCAGCCGCCGCCTGCTTCTCGGTGATGTCAAATATGACTGGTTACAGGATCAGCTTGAGCTTGACTGCATCGAGAGTGATGCCGCGACCATACGCGGCAAGGATAACAGCCTGTCGCGTGTCTTTCGCTTCATTGGCACGTCCTACGATGCCAAGATCGAGGCCGAACAGGAAAACCTGCTGCAAGCCCGCTCAATCCTGGTTCACAAGCTCGGCCAACTGGGGCTTAGCCTGCGCTGGTTTGGCATCAAGCGCAAACGCGCGATCAATGCCCGGGCAACCTGGCCCAATGCGCCTTTGCAGGAAGTGGGCGACGCCGAAGCCAAACAGTTTCGCTCCAGCTATTTTATCGACTGGTATCTGGTGATTACCGGGACGGCCATGCCCGCCCTGAATGAAGCCACCGATATTATTGATGCTGATGGCGCAAAATACGGTGTGGGCCTGCTGGCCAAAGCTCCGGACGGACAAAACTGTGAACTGACCGGCTTTCTCAATGGTGTTGTCTGTGGCGAATATCGTGATGATCTTGCCCCGATCCCCCATGACATTTCTGGTGGATTGCCCGCCAGTGATCTGAACTTTCACAAGGATAACGGGGTGATCCAGAGCTTCACCCCGACCGAAAAGCTGCAAAAAGTCATCACCGTGGCCAAATGGCCCGGCACGGTGACAGGCCAGATCATTAACGACATCATGAATCTCGATGGCGAGATTGAGATTTGCCAGGTCTGTGATCCCTTTGATCAACACAAGGCCCTGCTTTATCTCACCCGCCGTTTAAGTGGTGAACAGAGCGCGCTGTTTGGCAATGCCGAAGCCGCAGCCGAAACCGATGCCCTGATCGCGATGATCAATCAGGGGGATGCCACCCTGTTTGCCACCCTGTTTCTGATCATTGCCCGGGCGGATAACACGGTCAAACTCGACAATTTACTGCGCAAAATCACCCGCAAACTGTCCAACCACCAGACCCTCTACCATGTGCAGGTGCGCGGGGCGCCGGTATGCTGGTTTAACCGTATTCCCGCCCGATCAAAGGCAAAGCTGATCCCGGGCGGACGGTTCATGTCCTCGCTTGAATTGCGCAGCGAGAATATTGCTGCCCTTTGGGCAATGCAGCATTCCGCCACCGGCCAGACGGAAAGCCCGCTTGGTCCGGCCCCGCTGCGCTGGTTTACCACCACCAGCGGGCAAGCCTATGCCGCCAATTTCCATGTCTTTAACAAAGCCAAGACGCTGGCGAACTTTCTGGTCTTTGCCCCGGCGGGCAGTGGTAAATCAACGCTTTTGATGCACCTTCTAAGTGGCGCGGCCAAGTTTGATCGCATCCGCTCCTTCATTCTCGATTCCAAGGAAGGCTCGCGCTTCATGGTCGAGGCGTTGGGCGGGCTTTACCAATCCTATGAAAAGCTCTCGCTCAATCCACTTGATGTTGGTGAAGACAATCCCGGCAACCGCGAACGCATCAATTTCATTCTCAAGGCAATGGCGGGCATTGATCTCGCCCCAGATGATCAGGAAGCGCTGAGCCATGCGATTGATCTGGCCTTCCAGATTGATCCGCCCAACCGCACGCTTAATGCGCTTTACCCTTACGCCTTTGCCAAACGCTCCGAACTGCGCCGGGCTTTTTCGCAATGGGTAACGGACGACAAGGGCAATGCCGGACTGCGCAGCCATATCATGAATGCCCCCCATGACAGCCTGGGCGGGATGCTGAACCAGTCGCATATGGTCGGCATCAATATGAATGAGGCGCTGAAGGACCCGTCGCTTGGTGCGCCGATTGTCGGCCATATTGCCGAGACCATCGCCAAGTCGGTCGCGCCCAATTTGCGCGGCTTCATCATCCTGATCGAAGAAGCGGCCAATTTGCTGCGCAATCCCGGTTTTTGCGAACTCGCTGCTGAAATGTACCGGGAATATCGCAAGCTCAACGGCATTGTCGGCATGATCTTCCAGGACCCGGCAGCTTTGGTCAAAAGCGGCAAGGCGGAAGCCTTTATCGAAAACACCGCCGTTTTCATCTTCTTTCCCAATTCCAAGATCGATGATGAAAGCCTGGAACCCTTCAATCTCAATGATGAACAGAAGGCCTTTGTGAAGGGGCGCACCCGGTCTGACGAGTTCAATGACCGCCGGGTTTTGATCATCAAGCGCGATGAAGTCAGCGGCTATGAAGAAAGCGCCATTCTCAATGTCGATCTTTCGCCATTGGGCGATCCGCTGCGCTTTTACCGCTCTGGTCCTGACGAAAACAAGCTGATGGAACAATTGCAAAAACAGTGGGGGGACGCATGGCGCAACCACCTCTAGGCATGCCTGCCTTTTGTCACAAGGCAGAGCCTCAAACCCCGATCAACATGGCCGTGCCCAGGGCCGATCTGGTGTTCCTTCTGGTCACCCTGACGGGCCTTGCCCTCACGGCCAGCCTTCTTCTGTTCGCCCCGGTGGCCGGCTTCCTGCTGCTTGGTCTGCAAGTACTCGCCAGCCTGCTGGTCGGGCTGCGCTGTCTTTTTGTCTGTCGTTTTAAACGGGGGATGAAATGAACAGAAAACATCTGCGCATTCTTGCCGTGGCCGGGCTGCTTACCCTGACCAGCCTGCCGGCATCTGCCACCTATCCGGTGTTTGACGCCACCTCCTTTGCCAAGATCACCGAACAGTTCAACAAGCTGCAACAGCAGTTTGACGAGCTGATGAAACAAACCGACATTCTCGGCAAGATCAGCAAGACGGCACAGGACCAGATCAATGCCATTGGCAAGCTGGGACAGGTCGCCGTGCCAGTACTCAACCTTGCCAAACTCGGCCAGCAGATCAATCGCGATATTTCGTGTCTGCTGCCGGATTTTTCCAAGCTGATGCCGGGCGTCAATCTTGACGATGTGGACTGGAAAAGCATCTGTGCGCGGCGCTTCTTCTATAACTCCACCCTGTGGTTTGATCCCAGGGATCCCGATAGCTGGAAGTTTGGCGAAGAAGGCAGTCCTGACGACTGGGCCATGCCCGAAGGGGGTTCCTGGGGCGGTGAAGGCAACGAGCCCAACTGGAAAAACCCGGATAGCCCGGCTGAACAGCGGCTTTATTTTGCCGCCCGGTCCGCCGCGCGCAAGGCAACGGAAGAGCGTCGGGCGCAAATGGCGCGTGAGGCGATCAATACCGGTCTCGCCCAAGCCGACCGCACCTCGACCGAGTTGGCCGAGATCAACCAGGACATCATTGAAGAACTGGAATCACAAAGTGATCAGGCGATTGATGTAAAAACACTGCTTGCCACCCTGCTCAAAGCCTCCCTGCATCAAAGCCGTATTCAGGTGCAGCAGCAACAGCAAATGGCGCAGCTGATCCGCATTCAATCCAACATGTTGCTGCAGTTCCGTCCCGCCGGGGATGGCGGCGAACAGGAAGGAGGCGATGAATGAGGATCGCCTCTTTAAACAGTCTATTTTGTGCGCTGAATTCCTTGAAATTTCTTGGTATCGGCAGCCACCAATTCATCTGTACGCCAATCGGGCAGATCGAAACAATTATGCGTAAAAATGTTACGTTTAATTGTTGCACTACACGTCAGGCTTTTGGGAGCCACATTACCGGCAGCATTATTGAAAGAGCCATAAGCTCTTCCCGGCTGAATTTCTACAGCGGGTACCCAAACGCCATTATACGCCAAGTCCAGGTCATGCCCTTGCATAACCTCTTTGGCATTTGGCAGTTGCTCAATACGGGCAAGAACCTCCTCACGGGTACCATCAAAGACGCCCTTTTTCTGGGCTGCTTCATATTGCGTTCCCACACGAGCCCACTCTGCTTCCAACTGATCCCGTGTTTGCAAGTCAGTCCAAGTCTTTTTCGCATACGCAAAGTCAAAGAACTCGCTCTGCTTTGCGCATTTGTTGCACGCGGCATGTGCCGTGCTGGAAAAAGGCAGACACAGCATGGCTATTAACAATACCCCAGCAGAAACCGCCATCAGCTGCCTCATGTGCGATCCAATGCAGCGATATCTGGATGCCGCCGCCGGATATACCGATGCTTTAAGCAATGTGCTGACCACACCGATGGCAGTCATCTTTGGTTCTGTCGTCGCCATTTGGTTTATCGTCCACGGTATCAAGATGGTGATGGCTAAGTCCGATCTGCGAGGATTCTCGCATGAGTTGTTCTTCATCACAATAGGCGCGGGCCTTTTATCTGGCCAGGGCGCTATCCTCGTCAATCTGATCTACAACACTTCCCTTGCCACAATGGGGGGCGCTGCCAGCGTCGTGCTTGAAGCCGCTGCAACTGCAGGCGGTGAAACCAACAATCTGATCAGCCAAGCGGGTAAAGATTATGTCGGCATGACCCAACTGGTCTATGTCGCCGAAATCGGCTTTCGGGCCGTGCTTGGTATGGCCTTTGAAGTCTGGTCCGAGTTTTCGCTCGGCAATCTGATGGCCGGTGTTTATGGCGTTTTGATCGCCATTCCCTGGCTGCTCCTGATGATAATCTATTTCAGTCAGATCGCGGTCAGCATTTTCCGCGTCATGATGCTGGCCGCCCTCTCCCCCTATCTGATGATGGGCATCGGATTTGGCTGGAGCCAGGGCATGGTCATCCAGGCGCTCAAGTCACTGCTGGCCGCCTATATGGTGCTGTTTGGCGCCACCCTGGCCATCGGCCTGGTGCTCTATGCCGTCGCAGCCCTTAATCTTGACGGCTATGTCGATGCCTCGGGCGACCTTGAAGACATGAAGGTCATTGTCCCGGTAGTGCTGGGCTGGATGGGCTTTGCCTTTGTCACCGAGGCCACCGGCATGGCCAATTCCATCACCCAGTCGCAATTCACCAATTCTGCCGTGGCCGCCCTGACCGGTGGGGCACTTGCGACCGGCATGTCGATTTTCAAAAACGTCAAAAGCGGTCGCCTGCTTAATGCGGCACGCGGGGCCAGTGGCGCTGCCGCCAATGCCTTTGGCGCGGGCCAGTCCTTTTTCTCCGATCCCAAAGGCTCGGCTGACTCCTTTGCCGACCGGTTCAATGCCCATCGCGAACGGGTCGCCGAACGTCTCAAAAATCCAACATCACACAAAGGGTCCGGCAAATGACCATGCAAATCCTCCTGCGCCAATGCGGCCAGCGTGCCCGTCAAACCCTGCTGTTTTTGGCAAGCCTTCTCAAAAGCTACTGCCTGCTCGGACTGATCAGCTTTCACGTCATCCTGATCTGGTGGGCGGTTTTTGAGCCCGACATCCTGATCCAGACGATCAAGGCCTTGCAGGTCATTACCCCTGACCAGCTTTCCGGGATCATGCGCACCGCGCTTGCGATCTGGACGCAACTTTTTGTCCTCGGCCTTCTCTTCCTGCTGCTGCTGGGCGTGCTCCCCTTCTGGCCCGCACGCCCCAGCCGTCATTCAGACCCTCTTTCCGAGAACACCCCGAAATCCACAGGAGCCCCGCAATGAAACGCTTTCGCCCGATCCGTCTTGTCTGTTTTGTCACTGTCACCGCTTTGCTGGCAGGCTGTGCCTTTGATGACATCGAACTGCCCAAGGATGGCACCGGTGTCGATAAACTCAAGGAAAGCCCCTGTGTCTGTGATCCCGTCGAGTTCAATAGCGAGGGATACACATGGCGCGGCTAACCCTGAAGCGAAAGCGCAAGGACGCCCCGCCCCTTCCCAAAGGGCGTCATGCCAGCATCGCGGAAAACGACCCATACGGCTTTCAGGCCAGCCATCGCCGTCTCGCCTGGATGTGCCGCATGCTGACCGCCTCGGTCGTGGTGCTGGGTGCTGGCCAGGTGGTGTCATTGCAAACCATCTCGGCCCTGGTGCCGCTCAAGGAAAAGGAATTTGTCTTTGTCCGTACCTATGGCGCGGATGATCGCACCTATCAGATCGAACCGATCTCAAAGCAGGTCGATGGTTTTGATCTGTTCCTTGAAGCAACCGCCCGGCGCTTTATTCGCATTCTGCTGGCGATTGATCCTGTCACCCAGGAAGAACGGCTGCGCGAAGCCTCCAAGCTGTCGTCATTGGCCTATTGGGAACAGTTTCGCAAGGAACGGATTGCCACTGGCGAGTTGCGCGATGCACTGGATCGCGGGGTGGTGCGCAAGATCGATGTTGAGACCATCAACCGGGTGGCCAGCCTGACCGATGATTACAAGTTCGCCATCGATTTCATCCAGACCGACACGATCAATGGCCGCCCGCTGGGCCAGCCGCAGCGCCTGCGCGCTTACCTCTCGCTGATCACGCGCCCGCAACAGGATGTGCCGGTCGCAGAAAAATACACCAATCCCTTCGGCCTTACCGTGACCGGACTGGTCTTGCGCAAACGCAACCCGTCCGGCGCAGGAGAATAATTTTCATGAAAAACCGTCTTCGCAAATTCGCCTGGACTGTGGCACTGGCCACCCTGCTGGTTGCACTGGCTGCCGTTTTTGTCATCCATAATGCGCGCGCCCAAACCGCCGCGTTTACCTCCGGCCGGCCGCCCATGCCGGGACAGCGGCAAAATGGCAACAGCCAGGCCAATTCCGCAAATGCTGGCAACCAGCCAACAGATGCCGCCACACCGGCCAATCCGGCCCCGAAAGTGCCGACCATGCCGGTCCCTGATTCTGTCGTCAAACAGGCCAAGGACCAGGCCGAGGGCCGCTTTGGTCCCATGGTCCGCCCGCGTACCAGCGGCCAGATCCAGGATGCCTGGGATTATGCCGAGAAGAATGACGGGGTTTATGTCACCGATATGTGTGAAACCTGCACCTATCGGGTGCGGACCCGGGAATATCTCGTCACCCTGATCGAACTTCCGGCCGGTGAGGAAATCACCCGTATTGATGTCGGTGATCCGCGCAGCTGGTCGGTCAATAAACGCGATGAACGGCGCATTGCCATTCGTCCGGCCAGTTACGGCTATGACACCTCCATGATTGTTTATGGCGGGTCGGGCCATGTCTATCCCTTCTATCTGCGGGCAGAAGGGGTCAATTCCATCAATATGCCCGACCTTCTGGTGCGCCTGAAAGGCTCGGTCACAACCCGTGACGACATGACCGTGGCCATGGTCCGCCCGCAGCAACGCCTGCGCTATGGCAGCGGGGTACAGCAGACCAGATTGCAAAACGAAGCCGGGATTATCCTGCCTGATCCTGTCACCGGTCAATATCACGACATTCAGGAAATCCCGCTTGATAACCAGGGCAACCCGATCCAGTTGACCGGTCCCGATGGCACACCGCTTGAAAGCGACTATCAACCCCGTGTCACCGGCTATTACCAGGGCCGCCCGATCATTGAAAACATGCCAACCGGCACGGCTGACGCCCCTGGCAGCACCACCCGCCCCGATCTGGTCGCCGGACGGTTCGATCGCAACGGCAATCTAGTTGCCCCGCTTAACTATGATGGCAGCATGCCGGTTTTTAGCGATGAAACCGGCCAGATCATTACCCGGCAAACGGCTAATGGGGATGGAACGGCAGGTGAAACGACAGGCCAGACAACAGGCAATGCCGCGACTGGCAAAACCAGCTCCGGCGTCACAATCACCCGTACCAAAAACGGCATCGTTACCGGCCAGGGGCGCAGCTACAGCAATCAGCCGGTCGCCCGGATCGATACATCAGACACGGTATCGAACACACCGGACAACACTGCTTCAGGAACAGTCGCCAAATCTGCAACAAGCAATCCTGCAGGCGCTGACGACAGCGAGATGGCGAAAGCCGTTCATGATCTCAGTGATACCGATCCTGGCACGCCGAAGGACGATTTTATTGCCGATGCCGGCTTTGATCCCAACAAGCTGCGCGGCTGGGGGGATTATGACCTGTGGGGCGATGATGAACTGCGCCCGATCACGGTGTTTCGCGATGACTATTTTACCTATATCCGCTTTGGCGAGCGCTGGAAGGATCTTGAACTGCCGACCGCCTATGTCGTGGTCGATGGGTTGGACGAGCTGGTCAATACCCGCATCCAGGGTCACACCTATATTGTCGAAAGCACCCAGCGCCTGATCTCGCTTAAAAGCGGCAAGAAGTTCCTCTGCATTGAATATGAGGGGGACTGATGAGCACGGCATTTTGTGACATTGCCCTGGTACTCGGCCTGACCTTTGGTGGCACCTGTGCGGATCCGGGCGCGCTCAAAGCCCCGCCGCAACTTCCGGCGGATGACAAAACCGTGTGGGGCGTACCAAGCGCCCCACCGGCACCGCCCAAAGCGCCCGAACCGGCTCCGAGCTTCCCGCCGGTCGTGGTGACAAAGAAGGTTTATATCGAGCGTCCGGCACCACCTCCCCCGCCGCCTCCGGCTCCGGTCGTGCAACCGGCTCCGCCGCCAAAACCCGATCCTTACCGGCTGGCCCTTGAGGCTGCCTGGGCGCAAGCGGTGCCGGCCAACTGGCAGGTTGCGGGTTACAGCCAGCCCCCGGCTGCCCCGGGCCGCCCGGCACAGCGGGTCTCGCTCACACCCGGGCTGGGCGTTACACCGCAGCAAGACGAGAGCCTGTCGGTTTTTGTACCAGACATGGATCTGTCCAAAACTGGCAAAAGCACGGCCTCTGCGGGTCCATCCGCTTCCGGGCAAACTTCTGGCCTTTCGGCACCCGGCCCTTCTTCCCTGCCGTCATCACCTTCAGGTCAGCCGCTTAGCACGGACGGAATGGTGCCGGTCGGCAGCAATGGCGCTATCCCCAACACACCAGCTACGCGCGATGCATCTGGCACAGCCGTCCGGCTGGAGCCGGGTATGGGGACGACAGGTGAACAGGCTCCCAATGTACAAGCTGGTGACATTCCGATGTCGCTAGATCAGCCAGGCGGCATTCCCGGCAAGCCCGAGCAAGCTGGCCAGACGCAGACTCAGCCCCAGACCAATCCCGCAAATGGGGGCGCTGCAACGGTAAACGGCACAAAAGCGGCAACTGCCAACGGTCAACCAACCGGTACCGTGACCCAACCGGCTAACAACGGTTCGAGCCATTCACCAGCAACTGCGATCAACAATAACGGTGTTTCTGCGGGGGCAGACAGCGCAAACGGCTCTACCGATACCAGCAACCTTGCCGTGCCTGATCTCTCCAAAATGGATGAAGCCGCCCGCCCGGAACATATCCTCGATGCCAAAAAGATGGAGATCGAAGGCGATTATGAAGGCCCGCGCCGCACCTCCAGCCTGCCGGTCGATAACTCGCGTATTTTGACCGCGGATCGTTATATCCCGGTCCAGCTTGAAACCGGGATCAACAGCCAGGTCGGCGGCGAGGATACCGGCACGGTGGTTGTGCAAACCACGCGGGATGTTTTTGGCTATCACAGTCGCCTGGCGCTGTTGCCCAAAGGCTCGCGCCTGATCTGCAATTATATGCCGCCCGAGGATATGGGCAGTTCCCGTCTCGCCATGCAGTGCGAGCGGGTGCTGATTGCCGGGCACCGTGCTGAAATCCGCAATATCAAATCCCTTGTTGCCAATGCGCAAGGCCAGTTGGGCGCATCGGGCGAAGTGGACCGGCGCTTTATGGAACGCTATGGCAATGCGTTTCTTCTGACCGGCATTTCGACAGCGGTGCGCTATGCCGCCGCCTCGACCAAATCCGAAAGCAATGACGGCCAGGTCGCGACTGCCGCCTCGGAAAAAGCCGCCGAGGAACTGTCCAACAAATTTGGCGAGATCACCGCCAACATCCTCGAAGAAACCCTCTCTCTTAAACCCATCATCACCATTCCCCAGGGGACGCGCTTTCAGATCCGCCCCTCGATGGACTGGTATATCGCCAAGGTGGAATAAGTC